>JAPYTK010000037.1 GCA_029941785.1 Polyangiaceae bacterium
CCCCGGTACTGACTGTGGCCACCGACGTTGTCCTTGTTGAGGCGCTTGTTGAGGTGGAGGCCCTCCAGCAGAAACTCGATCGCGCCCGCGATGAGCGCGTTGTCCTCGCCGACGTCGAACGGCTGGACGGCATGGTCGTACGGATCCACAATTTGCTCGAGGATAGCGATGCTCACAGCGCGGCGCGTGGCTTGGCGGAAGGTCAGGTCGCGCGGCTCGATGGCGATGAAGATGTCGCGATAAAACGGTTCGATCAAGCGCTCGTGACGGCGCGGGCGAACAAGCAACGAGCATGGACATGGCGTGTCCTCGAGGCGCGCGGCCAATTGCACGCGGCGGTCGGTCGCGAAGACGACGCGCGTCAGGATCGCCAGCAGGCCTTGGAGATTCTCGAGGACATGGCCACCGACTTGCCTCGCGATTTGCGCGAAGTGTACTGGAGCGAACCGCGCCGACGTTTTTTGCGGAAGCGTGAAGTCGCACCTAGCCAACGAAATGTAGAGCTAATCATCGTGGATGCCGACGAACCAGAACCTGATGACCCGACCTGCCTCGCCGAGAGCGACCGAACCGATCGTGTGGGCCGCATACTCGAAATCAACCGGCAGATCGCGGGCGAACACGATCTGGAGCGTTTGTTGGAGACGGTGACCGATCACGCGATCGCGCTCGTCCGTGCGGAACGCGGATTCGTGCTGTTACGTAGTCGAACGGCCGACAATAAACTCAGCGTTCACGCCGCGCGGGAGAGTGACGGAAGCGACCCCCACAGCCGCTTCTCCCACAGCGTGGCCTCCAGAGTTGTGGCGACAGCCGAGCCCTTCGTTGCTGTCGATGCTGCCGGGGATGGTCGGGTTTCGCAGTACGTGTCCCAACATTCCCTCAGTTTGCGATCGGTTGCATGTGTCCCCATCCGGTCGCGAACGGGCCGAACGATCGGTGCCCTGTACCTCGAGACTCGCCTGCGCGCGGGCGGGCAGTTTCGTGGTGAGCTACCCACCTTGCTCGCTTTTGCCGACCAAGTCGCCATCGCCATCGAGACGGCGCGGCTGCTTGGTGAAAATCGTGCACGTGCGGAGCAACTGGCGAAGGCGAACGTCGAGCTGGAAGAGGCGCGAGAGAAGCTCGAGCAAGCGCTCGGACGAAAGACGGAGCAGCTCGAGCATACGCGGCGTAACCTGCGCTCGGCCCGGGCCGTCCTGAGGTCCCATTTTGGTTATCAGGGGATCGTGGGCACCAGCTCCGCGATGCGGCAGGTGTACGCCATCATCGAACGGGTGAAGGACAACGACGTGCCCGTCCTGTTGATCGGGGAGAGCGGAACGGGCAAGGAGGTCATCGCCCGTGCGATTCACTCGGCGGGTTCGCGCAGCAAGCAGCGCTTCGTTGGCGTCAACTGTGGCGCCATTCCCGAGCACTTGCTTGAGAGCGAACTCTTTGGCCACGAGAAGGGGGCCTTCACTGGTGCGGACCGCGAACGTAAGGGGCTTTTTCGTGAGCTCGACAAGGGGACGATTCTCCTCGACGAAATTGGCGAGATGCCTGAGAAGATGCAAGCGAGCTTGTTGCGCGTGCTGCAGGAAAAACGGGTGCGGGGCGTAGGCGGAACGCAAGAGTGTCCGATAGACACCCGGATCATCGCGGCTACACACCGCGACCTGCAGGTCATGGTGAGCGAGCGACGTTTTCGGGAGGACCTTTTCTATCGGCTCGACGTGATCACCATTGCCGTGCCGGCACTACGGCAGCGCCGAGACGATATTCCGCTGCTGGTCGACTACTTTCTTCGCATGTTTGCGGCTCGGTATTCACGGGATAAGCGCTCGGTTTCCAGGCAAGGGATGAACGCCTTGATGGCCCACGAATGGCCGGGCAATGTTCGGCAGCTTGAGAATGTTCTGCTCAATGCGTGGATCCTCAGTGATGCGACCGAGTTGGGTCCGGAGGATTTTGAGCTTCCCCGAAGCTCGTTGATTCCGCATCGTCCGCGCCATGGGGTGGCACCGCCCTCGGGGACGACCGTGCAGAGCCGAGAGGAACGCGAAAAGGATGAAATTCTTCAAGCGTTGGAAGCCAATGCCTGGAATCGTGCCCAAGCTGCCAAGGACCTCGGCATTCCGCGCCGGACGTTCTATCGGCGGCTCAAGAAGTACGACATCCAATAGCGAGACAGCCCATCGAAGGAGCCAGCGCCTCCGATCGTCGATTCCGTCCGCTGTTCGCTCAATTGAGCGGTGCGGTGAGCGTGTCCTTGCCGTCCTGGTCTTCGCTCGAGTGAGCGGTTGTCGGATCGTCTTTGCTGCGGGCATCACGGTGCGCGATCGCTGCGTTGACGAAGTGCGAGAACAAGGGGTGCGCGTCGGTGGGGCGGCTCTTGAACTCGGGGTGGAACTGGCAGGCGACGAAGTAGGGGTGATCGCCGAGCTCGACCATTTCGACGAGCCGTTTGTCCGGGCTCAGTCCGGCGAGCACGAGGCCGGACTCGACGAGTTGGTCGCGGTAGTCGTTGGAGACCTCGTAGCGGTGCCGGTGTCGCTCGCTGATTTCGGCCTCTTGATACACGCGGGACGCGATGGTGTCGGGCTTGATGGTGCAGGGGTAGGCGCCAAGTCTCATCGTCCCACCCTTGTCGACCACGCCGTGCTGATCGGGCATCAGGTCGATCACCGTGCAGTCGCCGTCTTTGTCGAACTCACGCGAGTTCGCCGCCTTCAGTCCGCACACGTTGCGGGCGAATTCGACGACCGCGAGCTGAAGGCCGAGGCAAATGCCGAAGAAGGGAACTCGTTGTTCGCGAGCATAGCGAATCGCTTCGATCTTTCCCTCGGAGCCACGATCGCCAAAGCCTCCGGGTACCAACACGGCGTCGACGTCCTTGAGCTTCTCTTCGGCGGAGGAACGCTCGATGTCTTCTGAGTCGACATAGACGAGTTCGGTTTTGACGTTGTTTTCGAGGCCCCCGTGGACCAGTGCTTCGTGCAGTGACTTGTAGGAGTCACGCAGGTGGACGTACTTACCGACCACGGCGATCCGAACGTGGCCGTCGGGGGGATCTTTGAAGCGACTGACAATTTGCTGCCATGCGGACAGGTCGGGCTGGCGCGACCAAATGTTGAGCATGTCCACGAGCGCCTCGTCGAGGTTCTCCTGGTGGAGCCACAGCGGCACCTCGTAGATGCATGAGACATCTATGGCAGCGATGACTTTGTCGACGGGCACGTTCGAGAAGAGGGAGATCTTCTCCTTGAGTGCTCTCGACAGTCCGCGCTGGCTGCGACACAAGAGCAAGTCGGGCTGGATGCCGATCTCGCGCATGGCCTTGACCGAGTGTTGGGTAGGCTTGGTCTTGAGCTCGCCGGCGGTCTCGATGTACGGGACCAACGTGACGTGAACACTCACGGCGTTCTGCGGCCCGGCTTCGACCTTGAGCTGCCGAATGGCCTCAAGGAAGGGGAGAGACTCGATATCGCCGACCGTACCGCCGATCTCGACGATCGCGACGTCGACAGACTCGGCGGCTTGTTTCACGCGCTGTTTGATCTCGTGTGTGATGTGCGGAATGACCTGGATCGTTGCGCCGAGGTATTCGCCCCGCCTCTCTTTGGAGATCACCGCCTCGTAGATCTTGCCAGTCGTGAAGTTGTTCTCGCGGGTCATTCGAGTGTGGGTAAAGCGCTCGTAGTGACCGAGATCGAGATCCGTCTCGGCACCGTCGTCCGTCACGAAGACTTCGCCGTGTTGGTACGGAGACATCGTGCCTGGATCCACATTGATATAGGGATCGAGCTTGATGTTCGTCACCTTCAGCCCGCGCGCCTCCATCAGCGCGCCAATACTCGCAGCTGCGAGGCCCTTGCCAATGGACGAGACGACTCCTCCGGTGACGAAGATGTACTTCGTTTGGCGGCTCATCGTTCGTTCTCCCAGGTGTTCCTCGTCATCATCACCCGGGACCCGATATTAGGGCACCACGGCGTGACGTCAACAGCGCTCTTGCCCCGTCTACAAATCTTCTGGTCGGTGCTAGGCTGCGCCGAGTGATAAATGCGCCTCGCACGACTACGAAAAGCCGACCTCGCGACGCCCATCGTTGCGCTGTTTTGTGACGGTGCCTATTACGATGTGGCCGAGCTGGAGGCCCGTTGGTTCGCGCGCCGCCCGCCGCTCGGTGGTGATTTTTTCGAGCGCGTGGTGTCACGCCGCGCTTCGGGGCTGCGGGAGCTTTACGATCGGCTCTTCTTGGGCGATCGCCCAACCGAGGCGCGGATTGTAGCGGGCGAGTACCTTCCTCTTCCGCCCACTGCTGTGGACCGGTGCTCGTTGTTTCAATTCGGGCCGGTCGATGAGGCGCCGGAAGAGCCTCGGGCCTCCGTGGGGAACAGCCGTGCGCTCGTCGGCGATGGCTCGCCGGCCGTTTTTGGTGGTGGCGGCCCGGCGGCGTGCGAAATTGGCCTGGCGGTCGTCCTGGCCGAGGACATGAGCTTCGCGACGCCCCAGGAGGCACAGGAGGCGGTCCTCGGCTTCGGCCTCGTGGTCGATTGGCATCGCGGCCCGCGAAAAGCGGAGGCAGCGGAACGAGGTCTGGGCCTCGCGACCCACTTCGGTCCGGATCTGGTGGTGCGCGATCGGGGCACAGCTCTGGTCGCCGAGGCGATGCTCACCGTCGATGTTGGAGGCCAGCAGCGCGAGGTCGTATCGGCTGTGTGCGCTTTCGAGCCGAGTGAGGCACTCAGTTATCTGAGCCAACGCTGTGCCTTGCGCGCGGGAGATGTCGTCGGTCTGGGCGCCATGATGGCCCTCGAAGGGCTGAGCTTCGGTGAGCCGGTGGACGTGTCGTGCAAGGTCTCGACTTGGCGCACGCGACAGCGACTCCGGGCGTGGGCAGCCTGCGGGGCGCCACCGGCGAACTGGCGTCGCACGGGTGGTGGTCCCGAGGTCTAGAAGGTACCACCCACGCCCAGGCCCATCGCCGGCGCTCGCGTGGCGGTGGGCAGAGAGATGGGGCTGAGGTGGTAGTCGAGCGCCGTCGTCGCCGGGGCGTCCGCCTCGGTCGTCATGAAGACCCCTTCGGCCACCACCGCGAGCCCGCCGGCCTGGGCCAGTCCACTGAGGACGAGCAAGATGCTGCGCAGGGCGAGGCTGGCGTCACAGTCGGGGTTGTCGCTGGGACAGCCTCCTTCGGCCAGTGCAAGCCAGGGGCCTGCGACCGGAATGTACAGCCGCTCGGATCCCGGAACCTCGGGCCAAGAGGCCGCTGCTCCGGCTCCGATGCCATAGGCTGCAGCCGTCAAGCCCAAGCCTCCCGCGATGAGCTTGGGCCGCACCGAGGAGGGCGGGTAACGCCGTGGTTGTTCAGCGACTGTCGGCGATGCGCCCCCCGCAGCCTCTTGGGCTGCCGCCTCGGTGGACGTGGCAGCCAGGCCGAGAGCCATGACGGCGCACGGGACGGCCAATCGGGGCGAGCGCAGCATCGGTCCTAGTCTTTCTTCGAGAGGTCGAGCTTGTAGGTGACCGTCTTGCTGCCTTCGAAGGGGGGAATGTACTCGCCCATGAAGGCGTTCTTGATGCATTGCTGACCTTGATCGGAGCCGACCTGAAAATCGACGCTCAGCTTCACTTCCACCGAGCGACCCTTGGGTCCGTCGAATGTGACGTAGACCTCACCCTCGGTTTGAGGTGTTTCCGGCGCGACGGTCGCGCAGTTCACGGCTTTGCGGCGGCTTCGTTCGAGCACGATCTTCGCCGCTTCTTCATCGAACTTCAGAACGTCGTCTTCGGCGCCGTCGTCGATCTCCTCCGTCGAGTCGGTCTCCTCGGTGGCCCCGGCATCATCTGCCGTCTTTGCGGCTTTGTCCGGTCCGCCACAGGCTGTGACGGCGGCGAGGCCAGCGACGAGCGCCGCGAGCGAAACAACTGCTTTTAAATGATTCCCCAACCCGATATCCATTTGCACTCCTCCGAGAGGCTTGGTCAACGTTTGGGCTAGTAGTACTGTCAGAGACGGGGATCTGCAAGACATGGGCATACGGTACGGCTTCAGGGCAGGTCGATGGCGTCGATCGCTGCTATGGCTGGTCGCGTTCGGACCGGTGGCCTTGGCTACGCCAGGGCCGCTGATCGCTTCACCTCAGCCGTCAAACCCGTCGGCCGCGTTGGCGGCCCAGAAGCGTCTCGCTCCGGCGGTGAAGCGGCTCGTTCACGCGGTCAGAGCCAAGAACGGAAAACTCAGTCTCGCGGTGCGCGAGACGGAGACCGGCACCCTTTGGGCAGGGCACCAGACGAATCTCCCCGTCAATCCCGCGTCGAACGTGAAAATCCTCACCGCCTGGGCGGCCCTACGCATCCTCGGTCCGGGGCATCGCTATCTCACGAGCCTTCACGGCCAGCTGGCGGAGGGGGGACATGTGTCGCGGCTCGCCATTGTCGGAGACGGCGATCCCGACTTGGAGATGCGGCACCTGTACGAGATGGTCGCGCGGGTCAAGCGGGCCGGCCTGCGCTCCGTTGGGGACATCGTGGTCGATCAGAGCGGCTTCGATGGACAGCACGTTCCACCCGCCTTCGGGCAGCAGCCGGATGAATGGGCGAGCTTCCGCGCTCCGGTGGCGGCGGTGTCCTTGGCGGGTAACACGGTGATGTTCGAGATGCGTCCCGGTGCGGTGGGGAGGCCCGGCCATCTCGTGGTCGTCCCCCGCGGCTTTGTGACCGTGACCGGGCTTGCGCAGACATCGGCGGCCAGCAAGCGGCCGGCTCTCCGTCTGAAGCTGAAGGCGGATGGCCGGCGGGTAAAGGCGACCTTGGGAGGTACCCTTCCCGTGGACGCGACGGTCGTGCGCATATGGCGGCGGGTCGCCGATCCCACGCTCTTGGTTGGTTACGGCTTGCGCACCGTATGTGAAGACTTGGGGATCGAGGTGAAAGGCAAGGTCAAGACGGGGTCGGCCGCAGGCGCGAAGGAATTGAGCCGTCACCGCTCCCGACCGCTGGCGCGCTTGCTTCATGCGATGGGAAAATACAGCAATAACTTCTACGCCGAGATGGTGTTCAAACGCCTGGGCGCTCCAATTGGCGATGGCAAGCCCGCATCCTTCGAGCGCGCGGCGGTCGCCGTGCGCGGGCTGCTCGAACAGGCCAAGCTCGATACGGCGGGCCTACGACTGAAAAACGGATCGGGTCTGTTCGACGCCAACCGCATCAGCGCGTCACTGATGACAGCGGTCTTACGGGAGGCCTGGCGCGACGGGCGCGTGCGCCCAGAGTTGATGTCACAGCTCGCGATTGGGGGGACGGACGGGACCTTGCAGTCGCGGTTCAAGGGGCTGCGCGAATCGCGCATGGTGCGGGCCAAGACGGGCACGCTGGCGCAGGTGAGCGCGCTATCGGGGTATGTGACGGGCGAGCGCCGCACGCTGGCTTTCAGTGTGCTCATCGATGACGTGCGCGGTCACGCGGCCGCGTTTCGTCAGGATATCGATGCATTCGTCCGCGCCGTCGCCGTGGAGGCCGATCGCGCTCGAGCGAAGCGGTAGCCTCGCATTGCGTTTGCGCTCGAGTGGGCGGCGGCGTGAATTTCAAGGATTTTTTGGGGTGGTGAATAGGCCGTCGCGTTTGCCGGGGCCCGCTGTGGGTTTGTGGCAAAGTCGCTGCGGTGGTCGAAGCGGTTGGCAATTGCGCCCCGGCGCGTTAAGAGGACCTCACTCGCGCCTGTAGCTCAGCTGGATAGAGCGTCGGACTTCGAATCCGAGGGTCAGGGGTTCGAATCCCTTCAGGCGTGCCACGGCATCATTGCAGAAAGTCTGACCTTCGGCACCGTCGGGCTCGGGGGAGAGCGGCCATGTGCCGCGCTGCTCAGCCTCAGCCGTCGACGCGCACCTTCTTCCCGAAGGGGGAGAGGGCGAGCATGCCCAGCTTCAGATGCTGCAAGGCGAAGGGGATGCCGATGATGGTGATGGCGGCGGCGAGTCCCAGGGCCATGTGACTGAGAAAGATCCACACGCCCGCGACGAAAAACCAGACGATGTTCATGATGGTGCCGAGGCAGCCTCCGCCCGCCGCACTCGCGTCGTGCTCGATGCGCTTGCCGAAGGGCAACAGCCCCAAACCCGCGATCTTGAAACATTGCACGCCGAAGGGGATTCCGACGATGGTCAAGCAGAGCAAGAGTCCCCCGAGCAGATACTCCGCGAAGATCAGCCATCCGCCACCAAGAACGACCCACAAAATATTGAGCAGGAGTCTCACGCCGTCCAACTTGCGCACGAAAGAGGAGGAGCGCAAGGGATCGGGCTTGCGCTTGCCCGCGACCGGAGTAGTCTCGCGGCGATTGCCCCCGTAGCTCAGCTGAATAGAGCAGTGGCCTTCTAAGCCGACGGTCGCAGGTTTGAGTCCTGCCGGGGGTGCCCAATCAGGGAGCGCTCGCGATGGCGACATGCAGCAGGTTGGCCCCACCGATGGCGGCGGGCTCGCTCCACGTGCCGTTGTCATAACGCAGGTGCACCGCCGCGCCGTTGACGACCGCGGCGAGCTCGGCCTCCGCCGAACCACTGCCCTTGGCGAGGGACGGGCTGGAGTCGACGAGGACGTCCGCGCCCGCGACCGCTTGGGCGGGGCTCCAGGTTGGCGCGCTGCCGGAGAAGAAACGCGTCACGTACGCTCTACTGTCGGAGCCTCGGTAGCTGAGGAGGGCGTCGCCGCCAGCGAGCCCGATGATGGCGATGGCGTCGGTCGTGAAGACGTCCGGATCGATGATCGCCGGCTCGCTCCACTCACCGCTGCTGGCGTAAGACCACATGATCTTGGTGTGCTTGGGGTCGATGACCTCGTTGTGCGTGTAGACGATGAGCCAACCGGAACTTCCTTCGAGCTTGACGATCGCTGGCGGATCGAGCGTCCTGCTGCCGCCGACTGCTTCAGCGGCTAGCCAACTGTCGGCGCTGCGCGTCTGCACGTACACTTTTTGGTCGTCGCCGCTGAACGCCACGGTAGGCTCATCGCTCTTCACATCGAGCCGCGGCGGCGTTGGGCCGTAGCTTTGCGCGTCGCCTGGTGGTTCGACGGTTTCGTCGGTGGGTGACCAGGCGTTCGGCGCGTAGCGGGCGTAGTAGTGCTTGTAGTTGCTGCCCTGAAACACGAGGTGCATGGCGCTGTCGCCGGCGACGAGCGACGGTGCCGAGCGCGTGGTGATGGTCGGCCCGATGACATCGAAGCCCTTCCACAGCGCGCCTTCGAAGTGCGCGACGCGCAGCAGGTCGTCCGCGGAGCGATGAACGGCGGCCAACGCGCTCCCGTCGAGAGCCATGGCGATGCTGACGGCATGGCTCGAGTTCTCTTGGTGCGTCGTCGTGATCCACCCCTCTCGGGCGTTGAACTGGCCAAGGATCCCGCCGTTGGGCCCGCTGGCGACCATCACCAACGCTTCCGTTGCAACGCCGCCTCCTTGGCTACTGCTCGAGGGCTTCTGCCCGCCGCTGCCCCCGGCGCCGGTCGCCGCGCCCGATCCGTCGCTGGCCGACCAAGAGGAGCCGCCGCCGCCAGAGGTGGTCGCCGTCTCACCGCCGCCGCACGCGGCGAGCGCGACACCCAAAACGAAGACCCCCAGCGTGTTGCTGTTCATGAATCGTGTATAGCGCGCCGGGTCGCGTGCAGGCGGGCGAATGGTGCGCCCAGTCGTTTAGATTGCGACCACTCTCTATCTTTGTTAGGTGGAGACGATGACTCCTGGTTTTGATCTCATTCTCAAGTCCGGGCGCGTCTTCGACGGCGGTGATCGCCCATCGAAAATCGCGCACGTTGGGATCCGCGATGGCGCCGTCGTCACAATTTCGGAGACCCCACTCGACGAACGGGGCGCGCGCGTGATCGACGCGACCGACAAGTGGGTGATGCCGGGCTTTGTCGATACGCACACCCATTACGATGCGGAGCTCGTTGCCTCGCCTGGCTTGACGGAGTCCGTGCGTCACGGCGTCACGACGGTACTCACCGGCTCATGCTCCCTCTCGATGGTGCACGGCGATGCGCTCGATTCCGCGGATCTCTTCTCGCGCGTCGAGGCCTTGCCCTACCAGCCCGTGCTCGACATTCTCGAGACACAAAAGCGATGGCATGACGCACGCGGTTGGGCGCAGCGACTCGAACAGAGCGCTCTGGGGCCGAATGTCGCGAGCATGCTTGGCCACTCAGACGTGAGAGCCTACGTGATGGGACTCGACCGCGCGACAACACCCGGGGAACGTCCAAGCAAGGACGAGCTCGACCGCATGGCGGCCCTGCTCCACGACGCGCTCGACGCGGGGTTCCTCGGTCTTTCCACGATGACCAATCCCTGGGACAAACTGGCCGGTTCGCGTTATCGCTCCCGCTCGCTGCCGAGCACCTACGCGACCTGGGGCGAGTACGGAGTGTTTCATCGTGTGCTTCGTGAGCGTGGACGTATTTTGCAGAGCGCGCCCAATCTCAACACGAAGGTAAACATTCTCGCTTTTTACTTCGCCAGCGCCCCGTGGCTGTGGCGCAAGACCTTGAAGACCTCGTTGATCTCGGCGGCGGATCCGAAGGCGTCCCCTTGGCTCGCCAAGCTTTTCAGCGGGATCTTCCATTGGTTCAATCGCTTGCTGGGTGCCGATCTCACTTGGCAGGCTGTGCCCGGGCCGTTCGAGATCTACGCGGATGGCATCGATCTGGTGGTGTTCGAGGAGTTCGGCGCGGGCGCGGCGGCGATGCATCTCGCGGACGAAGTCGAACGTAACGAGCTTCTTCGAAGCGAGGCCTATCGCCGGCGTTTTCGTGCCGACTTTGAGAAGAAATTCTCGCCTCGGATCTGGCACCGTGATTTCCACGACGCCGAGATCGTCGGCTGCCCCGATCCGGAGGTCGTGGGAAAGAGCGTCGGGCAAGTGGCCGACGAGCGAGGCCTCGACGCATGTGATGTGTTTCTCGACCTGGTTGTCGAGCACGGCAAGGCCTTTCGGTGGAAGACGGTGCTGGCCAACCATCGGCCCGATGTGCTCGCGAAGATGCTCTCCCAACCGGACGTCCACATCGCGTTTGCCGATTCGGGCGCGCACCTTCGCAACATGGCTTTCTACAACTTTCCATTGCGTTTCCTGAAGAAGGTGAAGGATGCGGCCGACGCGGGCACTGCGTTCATGTCTTTGGAGCGTGCCGTGCACAAATTGACCGGCGAACTTGCGGACTGGTACGGCATCGACGCAGGCGCTCTGCGCGAGGGGCACCGCGCGGATATCGCTATCATCGATCCTGAGGGCTTGGACGAGTCGCTCGAGGCGTACCACGAGGCGGACATGCCAGAGATGGGGATCAAGCGCATGGTCCGCCGCAACGATGGTGCGGTGCAGGCGACGGTCATCGGTGGCCGGGTCGCGTTCGAGACTGGCCGCTTCAGCGAAGACTATGGATCGACCCGCTACGGTCGCTTCCTACGGGCCCACACGGAGAATCGGGAGCCCCTGCCGCGCCCCACACAGGAGTTGGCGGTGAGTGCGTGACGGCGGCCGCTCCCGCCGTTCGCTCGACCCAAAAGCAGAGGCGAGAGGCGACCATCGGCAAGTTGCTCGATGCGACCATCGAGTGCCTCATAGAGCACGGTTATCGCGACACCACCATCGGCCGTATATGCAAACGAGCTGGCGTGTCGCATGGCGGCTTGTTTCGACACTTCGCGTCGCGCACGGCGCTGCTTGCTGCTGCGACCGACGAGATGTCTCGCCGTCACTTTGACCAGCTCACGGGCTTGCTCGCGCAGCTGCCCAGGGGTCAAGCGATGGCCGAGGCGCTCGTGTCATTCATCCGCCGCGCCACACGGGAGCCTCTCGCAGCGGCGTGGCGTGAGGTCATGGTCGCAGCGCGGACCGATGATGTGCTTCGGGACGCGGTGCGACCGGCGGTTCAGCAGTTCGAGGACACCATCTTCGAGATGGCGACCGAGCTTGCGGGCGAGCATGGCGATCGGGGCGCGCTCGGTACCTTGCTTCTGAGCATTTTGCACATGTACGACAGCGAGGCGAATACGGTCCGCATCGTCTTGAACGAAGACATCGAGCACTCGCGTTACGACTGGGCGGTCAAGCTGTTGCTCGACGAGTTGCAGCTCCCTTGACTGCCGCGCCAGCGCGGAGCCGTCAGGCGTAGGTGTTAACCAGCGTCCCTTGTGCGGCCGTCGGCGCGGGCGGGGCGGCAGCGGAGGCGATGAGCTTGAGCGCTTGTTGTCCTTGGAGGCGCGTCGAGTCCAAGACTTGTTTGGCGACCTTCACCGAAGCATTCGATTTTAGCTCTGCGTGACTCATTGCAGAGCCGAGCGCGGTGAGTCCTCCTGCCATGTAACGGAGAACGGCCACTTTGCCGAAAACTTGAGAATTTTGGTAGGCGAAGGTGCGCCGAAGTAGGCGCGGATGGACGGGCGAGAGGGGCGTCTGGAGACAATTCGTGACGGCGAGCCACTTGCCCCTGGAAAGTCGATACCACAACGCGGATAATCCGTTCCCGTCGTTGCCAGGCGGGGAGAGACTATCGATGAATTGGAACGGAATACTCGAGCATCTGACGGTTGGCCGTTTGGTGAAACTAGCGGAAGGTGTCGGCTTTAGCGGGGTCACGAAACGTCGGAAAGCCGAGCTCGTGCAGACCTTGTCCGACGTCCTGGACGAGGCCCTCAAGTACGAGATTCTGTCGCTGCTCAGTGACAAGGAGTTACGAAGCGTCGCCGCGAAGAACGATGCCTCCTTGGTGTCGATACGACGGCACGAGTTGATCGGTGGCCTGCTCGAGGGGGATCACGAAGCGGACACGTTGCCGCTCGACATCGGTTGTTTCATGATGCCCGATGCGCGACGTCTGGATTTGCCGATTGCGGCGCGTGCCCAGACGGACGTCGAGTTGATCCCTTCGCGGCCCATTGGCGCTGAGGCGAGCCTGCTCTTTGAAATCCAGCAACGGCTTCGCCGACCGACACTCAGGCGCGCCTTTCTCGTCGCGACGAACACCCGGTCGCCGATGCTCGCGCAACTTCTCGGGCAAGGTCTGGACGACTTCATCGAGAGCGCGGTCAGCCACCGGCGGGCCGAGGGGGACGGCCCTCTCGTTACCATCGTGCTCGACGGCGAGGAGCCCGGGCTCGACAAGGGCGAGATTGGTCAGGTTCTCGTGTCGTTGGCGCGCGAGCTTCCCGACCGGGTGGCCTTGCGCCTCTCGCGTGCGGGCCATCGGGTTAATGCGACCGTGTTTGGCTTCGAAGAACTGCTGCCTCAAGGGGGGTACTTCTCGGCCATCGTCGGATCGGGTGGACGCAAGTGGACCGGAGAGCGTGGTCGTTTGGCCGAGGCGAGCGTCTTGCTCAGTGGCTACACGGGCGATGGTGGCGCGCCATCGGAATCGGTGCAGAGCTGGGTGCGCAGTACCGTTCACGCGTCTCGTCGTCTGGAGACGGACGGGCTCGCTCCCTTTGGGGATGCGGCCTGGGCGAGTCGAAAGATCGCCTACAAGCGCTCGTTTGACACCGGCCACGAGCTTCGGCTCAAGCATTTGGCAGAGAAACTCGCGCGCCGCGGCCGATTGGCCGGCGCGATGTTCGATCCCAGCTCCCTTCATCCGCCTGCCAACAACCAGATGATCGCCCTCGCGCTGGCGTCTGAGGCGGGCTGTCAGGGTGTGCTGCTGTGTGACGAACCGGGGATGGGCAAGGGCGTCGAAGCTGGATTGATCTTGGCGCGGGAACTGCGCCGCCGCCGTATTTTTGCGTCAGAGGATGCGGTGGATCGCCGCCGAGCCTTGGTGGTCGCGCAAGGTGCGCGCCATGCCGATTGGCGTGAACAGCTCGAGGGTTTCTTCGGTCTTTCGGTCTACGCATGTGGCGTCGACGGTTACCGGGTTGGCGCGGCGCGAGACGTCGCGGTGACGTTGGTCACGCCGAGCGAAGTGGCCGCAGGCTGGGAGCGCTTTCAGGAGGCCGACGTGCTCGTTGTCGACGACGCTCATCTTTGTGACGACACCGAGCTGGCGGCCCTTGCTTCGATACGGCGCAGTGCTGACATGTGCGTGGTCGTGACGAGCGCGCCGGTTCACAGCGACGTGTCGGATGTGTGGGCCTTGGCGGCTCTCGCCGATCCCGACGAGGCGTGGGACGCGTTGAGCGATGTGGACGAGCACCACGCCGAGCTGGGCGAGGCTTTGCGTGGCATGACGGCCCGCAGTCATCGGGACGTCCTGCTCGACGAAGCGCTGATCGGGACGCGCCGGGTGGTCGAGCACGTCGTGAAGCCGCACCGAGACGAGGCAGCAGCGTTCCTCGAGCTACGGTGCATGCGCAGCGATTACCTCCAACGAAGTGGCGAGGGTTCGGCCTGGGCCTTCGTGTCGCTCGAGGAGGCCCTCGAGAGTTCGCCGCAGGCTTTCCTTTCCCAATCATGTTTGTTGTTGGGCGAGTTGGAAGGCCTCCGGCCGGCAGGACGTGAGCGTGACGGGTCCTACGGCGCGCTTGAATCGTCGAGCTATTTCCGCCGTCGGCTGCGCTCCGTTCGCGAGAAGTTACGTTCGTCTTGCCGTCCTGATGCGTCAACCACGGCGAAAGAAGCCGAGCTGTTGGCTCAGCTGGCGACGATGGCCGGCAAGCGGGTCATCGTGTGCACGCGTTACCGGGCGACTCAGCAGCGGCTGGCGACCGTGCTCGGTCGCTCGAGGCTTTGCGGTGCGGTCGAATTGCTCGATAACGGCGCCCGTCGATCGGCGCGTCGCCAGAGCGTCGATTCGTTCATCGAGCTCAGCGGTCAGCGTTCGTCGACGGGCGGACCTGCGGGCGTCCTGATCTGCACCGACGACAGCACCGAGGGGCTCTCTTTGGCGCACGTTTCCCGCACGCTCGTCAATTACGACATTCCCATCAATCCTCAGCAGCTCGAGCGCCGCGTGTCGCGAATCGAGCGTTACGGCAACGGGGGAGAGGTTCAGGTCCTCAATTTGGCTTTCGCGCCGGTGAAAGGAGCGCCTTCCCTGGCCCGCCGCTCGCTTGGCGCGGCGAAGCTCTTCGACATGGAGGAGCCGCAAGGTAGTCGCCGAGCTTCTCTGTTCGAGATTCCGGCCGAGGAAATCGAGCGGGCGCTCGTCAGCGAAGCGGAGCCGACCCTGTCCCTTGCCGAGCCGGGCGATGACTCGGCCATCCAACAACTCGAACTGTTGCTCGAAGGCGGCATCCCCGATTCGGTGCAGGTTTCGGTTGAACGGCTCCAGCAGATCGATCGGGCCTACCGCGAGGACTTGCGTGGATTTTGGGAGCGGGTCTCGTTTGGCCAGCAGCCCGGTGGCGGTGCGTCGCATCACATTTTCGACCGCGTTCAGCTCGCTTTGTTGCAGGGGCAGGTGGGCGCGCTTTGCGCAGCGGGCACGCCGCTCGACGACTGTCGCGACTACCATCTGGTCTTGGGGCTGCGCTTGCTCTACGAGTCGGTCGAGAGCGTCGGCGACGATGCCCCGCTCGAAGAGCAGTGGCTCATCGAAGACGAGCAGGTCTATCTTTGGGCTGTTGGATCGAGTGGCGAATTGAGCGATTGGGCTGCCGTTCTTCTCGAGGGAGGCCAAGTCGAGGCGCCGCCCGACAAGGCGGCGACGGTGGTTGGGGAGGATGTGATCAAGCACTTGCTCGCCCAGAAGGCGGACATGGAAGGGGCCGACAAGGATGCGGTGCCTCTCGGGGAGTGGAGCGCACGTGCCCCCAAGGGCATGGCGCAACGAATCGGTGTCGCGAACAAACGTGCAGAGGCGATGGCGGTGGGCCGCGTCGAAGAGTTAGGTGCGGCGTGGTCGGTACACCACGAGGCGCGGCTCGCGCGGCTCGCAAGTCGAGTGGAGCGGGCCACGGCAGCGGGTATCGAGGAGGAGCATTGTGAAGACCTGCGAGCCGCGTTTACGAAGGAGCAGCAGCGCTTGGTTCGTTTTCGGCACCATGTGCTCGGTACGCAGCTGTTTGCGGTATTGCACGCCTGACGAGACGCTCCGTGTTGGCGCGCCTTAGCTCGCCTCGTCGAGTTTGGCTCGAAGGAAGTCTGCGACCTCAGCGGTGGCTTTCTCTCCTTCGGGCAGGATGTCGCCGAAGAGGTGAAAGGCGTGGATCATCTCCGGGTAGATGGTCGATACGACCTCGACGCCATGTTCTTTCGCGCGTTCGATGATGCGCGTGGCGTCGGCGCACAGTGCCTCGGCCCCGCCGGCGTGAACCAATAGCGGCGGCAGCCCGCTCATGTCGGCGTGAAGTGGCGAGGCTAGCGGATCGCGACGCTGGTGGTCACCGACGTAGCGGCGGGCGTAGGCCTCGAGTGTCTTGCGGTTCAGGAAGTCGTATTTTGTGTTGGGATCGACCGTGCTGCCGGTCATCTCCAGATCGACCCAGGGTGAGATCACCGCCGCTGCCGCTGGCATGGCCTCCCCGAGATCGCGCAACCGCAATAGCAGCGCGAGCGTCAGACCGCCGCCTGCCGATTCCCCGGCGATCACCACCCGATCGGGAGGGTGACCATGCGCGAGAACGTGACGATACGCTTCGAGGGCATCATCGACCGCGGCAGGGAAGGGATGTTCGGGCGCCAAGCGATAGTCCACGGCAAAGCCGGTCACTCGGGTTTTCTGCGAAAGTCGCGCGATGAAGTCCCGGTGGGTGTCGATCGAGCCGATCGAGTAGCCACCGCCGTGCAGATACAACAGGACCCCCTCGCTCTCCTGGTCGTGGTGGAACCACTCCGCAGCGATGGACCCGGGGCCGACGCGGACGGGCCGAAACTGGCACTGCCTGGTGGCTGGGGTAGGCCGTAGGAAAGCCGTCGCTGCCTTGCGCTGAAGCGAAAGCGGAAGCCAGGTGGAGCGTCTGGCGTAGTGATGCAGGAGCATGGCCAAGGTCTCGTAGCGCGCGTCCCAGCTCGGGAGCATGGGCCCGCGCAGCCTCCGCCGAAGCTGAACGATCCGATGAATCCCCCGCGCGAACCACCAGACCGCCGACATGCTCGGGAGCCTAGAGCGAGCGTGGCCTCTCGGCGATGGAAATGACCGCCGAACACCGTCGATTATCGCAAAATCGAGGATCTGGCCCGGGGGGCTCAAAAAGACTGTTGCGCTGTCACCTCGCCTTGGGTAACAACCGGGCCCCCGACGGGCCATTAGCTCAATTGGTAGAGCAGTGGACTCTTAATCCATTGGCTGAAGGTTCAAGTCCTTCATGGCCCACCCCGTAACCCGGCAAGACCTGCCGGGTTTTTTTATTTCCGGGTGGTGACGAGTGGCGCCTATGCGGAGGAGCGCTTTGCCAGATAGAAGGCGCGCGCGCCGCCGACGGCGAGTACGAAGGCGACGGCGAGCAGTCCTACATCGAAGACCAGGTCCTCCTTTTTCTTCTTCGCGGCGGCGGTCGGCTCAGGAAATTCGACCACGAGTCCCGCGAAACCGGGGAACCGTTTCTTGATACCGGCTTCGAGGGTCGGGAGGCTCGATACGGGGAAAAACTGACCGTAGGGCTCGCACGGGATGGCTTCCTTGCCTCGCAGCATGGCGCACGGCGCGTAATAGAGAAGCGGGATTTGGGCGTAATCGTGACCACTCGCCGGCTTGGCATATCCTCGCTTGACGAGGGGAACGATGCAGTCGGGCCGCCCATCGACCGGGGATCGATCATCGAGACGACAGATGGCGTTGCGGACGGTGGTATTGCGGTAGGGTCTTTCGGTGGGCGGGGCGTCGATATCCCACACGGACGGTGGGGCCATGGCGTCCTCGATCTTGGCGCCGACTCCGAGCACCAACAGGGCTGCGCCCATGGCGAACATGGTGGCTCCCACGGCCATCGTTCTGCGTCTCCGGGTCGAGCTCATCGTCATGAGCCGCAGGTTAATTGAAGGATCGGAGTGACACACTCTCGATCATGCGTGCCTTGCAGGTTACCATCTGGATTGATGGCTCATTGGCTTCGAACGATGTGTGCTGCCGTGGCGAGCGCTGGGCTCTTGGCTGTCGTGGCTTGCGGCGACACCGTCAACATCAACGCGCCTCCTGCGACGAGCGCCGGCGGGCAAGGTGGCGGCGCGGGCGGAGAGGCGAGCGTCGCCTCCGGAGGCTCCGGACTCATCGACCCGCAGTCCTGTCCCGAGGGACAATTCGCGACCGGTTTCGACTCGGGGGGGCTCATCGAATGCGCGGCGCTCGATCCGTCGCGAGTGACTCGCGCCGTTGGCGAAGACTGTTCGGTGTTTTGGGGGTGGCGCGACGACTGCAGCGGTTGCGACAGGCGGCCAAAGAAGTGGGGCAGCGTCAACAGCGTGAGCTGCGAGAACGGGCGCGGTGAAGACAGCACCTGCATCGAAGCCGATCTCGGAGGGGCCAAGCTTCCGCTCTTCGGCCTCAACACCAACGGCAACGTCAACGGTGATGATAAGTTCTACTTGGGCACGCTCTGCTCCCAGCTTGGCGAATCGGGTCACGTCGGCCCATGCAAAGACGGAGAATTTGTGAAGCACGTTTCCGGTGGCGTGGTGGAGTGCGTGAGCGGGGACCACCTCTACATCGACTATTTCCAAACGCACTGCTCGCTCTATCTCGGTTGGCTGGACGGCTGCGAGGGATGCGTTGCTGATCCGAGCAAATGGGGGCGCATGCTTGGAACGAGCTGCCAGGATGGCGCTGGCGATGACAACATTTGCTACACGCCCTTCCTCCACGGTTCGTGGGTTTCCCTCTTTGGCTTGAACACCGATGGGGATGTCGATGGCAACGACATGTTCTACGTTGGCATGCGTTGCGACGAGGCCGAGCTGCAGAGCGCCGAGACTCCGGGGCCGTGTCCGCCGGGCATGCTCATGACGGGGATCAAGGCGGACGGTAGCTTGACCTGCGCCAGCCCTGCACCGCAGATGCACCCCGCGGTTCGGGACAACTGCTCGCTTTACCTCGGCTGGCGGGACAGCTGCGATGGCTGCACCGATCCACCGAGCAAATGGGGGCGCGCGAGCCACGGGGCCTGCGAAATTGGTGCTGGCGCCGACAACGCATGTGCGGATCTGACTCTCGATGGACAGCCCGTCACGACCTTGGCGATCAATACCGATGGCAACGTGAACGGTGACGATAAGTTTTACGTCGGATGGCAATGCGTCGAGCCGAGTTCCGATCCCCCGGGCTAGCGTTCCCTCGGAGGAAGTGGCTCTGCAGTCAAGAGCTGTCGCCCTTCGGTTTTTCGCCATCGGAGCGAGCCGCCCCGGCAGCCGCGCTTGGGATTGCCCGGTCCTGCTGCTAGGCTTTCATTCATGAAGCGCTGGACAGCGGTGGCGGCATTAAGCCTCGGTCTTCTCGCGGCGGTATCGTCGTGCGGTCCTGACGCAGCGGAGCCCATGTGCGACCCCGGAACGGTCGTGTTCTGCCGTTGCCGGGGCTTTGAGGCCGGCGACAAACAGTGCTCTGCCGCGGGGGATGGCTTCGGCCCCTGTCAGGTCGATGGCGCGACCTGCGATGAGATCCCCGAGCCGCCCACTACGGGATCGGGAACGAGTGCCTCTTCGGGCTCATCGATGAAGCCGCCCGCGCCGGGTGAACTCTACGCGGCCTGCACGGCGCAGACGGACTGCAAGCCTGAACTGCAATGTGAGCGGGGCTATTGCACGAAGAGCTGTTTGAGCTACGAGGAGTGTGCGGCCGGCGACTGCGTTCAGAAAGACGGCATGACCCTGTGTTCGCCTTACTGCCTCGAACAGAAGGGCTGCGCAAGCTACGGCGACACCGTGTCCTGTGGCTACACCGGGGCGGCGGTACCGGTTTTTGATGTTGTCGTGTGCGCAGATTGGGGGGTACCGGCCCTACCTCCGGACGGATACCCGCCCAGCGGCAATTGCGACACCGATGCGCGCTGTCACCTCGGCTTTACAGGCAAAGAACGGGTTTGCGGACCGGGCGGATGTGCGGACGGTTGTCATATTCAATCCGATTGTGCCGACGCGAACGCGAGCTGCAGCTCGGACGGAAGCTCCCTTGGCACATGCAAGGCCGAAGCGACTGGCGGCGTCGACGCCTGCCCGGGGTTGCAGGTGACGGTCGACCTCGGGGCGAACAGTACGCACAAGCTCATCGGCGACACCTCGCTGTTGAGGAAGCCCGCGGAGGCGACAGGCGTTTCTCAAATGGATTGTTTTTTCTCGACGAACGAAACCGAGGAGGCGATCTACCAGGTCACCGCCGCGGATACGGGCAATCTGGTCATGCTGCTGTCACCGGGCCCTGCTTTCGATTCGCAGCTCTACGGACGAACGGGGACGTGCGACAGCGGAGAGCAGGTCTTCTGCGAAGATGAAATCGGCGACGGCACGGGCGAGATTTACGAGCACGCCATGAAGGCCGGGGAGGTCGTGTGGATTTTCGTGGACGGATGGGACGGATCCGAAGGGCCGTATGAGCTGGAGTTCGATTTCTCTAGTCCGTGATCGCGCCAAGCCTCGTCGCGATCTCGCTCGCGCTCGGTCGCTTCTCAGGGTCGAGATGAACGCCGGCGGCGATGAGTTCGCGGATCGGCGGGGTTAGCGCAGCATGGTCGAGAAGGGGCGTGCGGCGCGTGCGAAGGAGCATCGCGTGATAGATGCTCTCGGCGTCGAAAGGGTGTTCGCCCGTGAGCCACTCGAGCATGATCGTGCACAGCGCGAATACATCGCTGCCCGCTGAAGCAGGCTCTCCGCTGAGCTGTTCGGGGGCCATGTACAGTGGCGTGCCGATGAGGGCGCCTGTGGCGGTGAGGGAACTGTCGAGCTGCCGGGCGATTCCAAGATCCACGATGACTGGACCGCGCTCGGGGTGCAGGATGATGTTGGCCGGTTTCAGATCGCGGTGGACGACTTCGGCGGCGTGCAGTGCGGCGAGGCCCTCGGCCATGGTCTGAACGAGGGCGACGATTTCCTTTCGCTCTCCTGGGCGGGAGCGCATGCGTTGGTCGAGGGGTTTGCCGGGCACGTACTCCATCACGGCTGCGAGCACATCGCCCTCATCTATTAGGTCGTAGCCCGCCACGATGTGGGGATGGCGCAGCGCGCGCATCAGCCGCACCTCGCGCACGAAGCGTTGCCGTGTCTTGGCGGATGCTGCGTGGTGAAGGCTCTTGATGGCAACGTGTTGTTCCAGTTCACGATCCCATGCGAGGTGAACGCTGCCAGCGGCGCCTTGGCCGAGTTGGCGCTCGGCGCGGTAGCGGCCCCGTTGCCAGAACTTCGGTGCGGCCGTCTGTTTTCCTTCGATCGGGCGGATGAGCGTGATCGCGCGCGTGGCCTCGGCTTTTGTGGAGATGGTCGTGAACAGCCGGCGAAGTCCTTCGTGATCTCGGCGGATGTCTTGGAGTCGCCAAATCTCCTCCATTTGTGCGACGAGCTCGCGCATCGTGGCCGGACGATCTTCGATCGCGCCCGCGGCGAGTCGACTGTTCAGTCCGACGAACTTCTCCATGAGCTCTTGGTCTTCGGGCAGAGGTTGTCCGCGCACGATGCGTTCGAGCACTTGGGTGTGCGGTAGCCGTGTCAGAACGGGGATGAGCAGCTGGTACAGCGCGTTGATGTCGCCACGAATGCTGGGTGGCTCGCCGTATGCGACCTCGGGGGCGACCGTCGTTCCTTGCCATTGTTGATCGTTGAGTCGCGGTTGGGTGTTGAAGGAATCCCCGTATCCCCAGGTCCAGAGCTGACCGTCGCGACCGATGAGAAACTTCGACCAGGCGGTGACGGCCATGCAGAGGGGAAGCCCGGTCGAATCTGCGAGGGTGTCGTGCGCGTGCGCCATGGGCTGACTCAACTGGACCATGGCGGCAGTGAACTGAGGCCAATGGATGGGCGTGCCTTCGGCTTCGAGCAGGGTGATCGCGGTGTGGATGTCCATGACCCCATCGCAGGCGAGGGCAAGGATATCGACCTCTCCGACGCGATCCCGAAACAGCACCTTGGCGATCATCGGGTGGTCGAGCTGCCGATGGGCGAGCTCGATGCCGTCGAGACGCAGACTCAGCTCGGCGGCGTCTGCATCTGGGGCGCCGGTCAAAGCCAGGACGGGCTCACCGGTCCTGTGGTCGTGACAACAGTAGGGGTGGATGGAACCCACGGGCGGGAGCGGGGTGGCCCCGGCGAGGCGGCCCAACCACAGATCGCGTGCTCCCTCCATCAGGAGCGTGGTTTGAGCGATTCGTCGCTCCAGGTCAAGCGTTTCGCGTCGCTCGAGTACACCCTGACCGAGTCGCTCTAGGGCGCCGGCTTGGCGATCTCTGCTTCGATGGCCTTGACCACCTCGTTATCCTTGAAGTTCGTCGAGTTGGGGTCTTCGCCCCAATAGGTACTGCTCGGCCACTGTTGGATGAAGCTCCCGTCCCGTCCGACGAGGTATTTGTGGAAGTTCCACGCCGGATCCGTCGCGCCTTGACTGAACAACCAGCTGAAGACGGGTTGGGCGCTCGCTCCCTTGACCTTGTCGGTGGCGAACTGATCGAACGTGACCATGTACTGGTCCGTGCAATCATCGATCTCGCCGTTCGTGCCGCCTTGGTTGCCGAAGTCGTTGCTGAAAAAACTGAGAACATGCAGGCCCTGGGCCTTGTACTGATCCTCCAAAACTTGGAGGCCCGCCATTTGCGGGGTGAAGCCTCACAACGCCGCGGTGTTGACGATCAACACCACCTCCCCTCGGTAGCTGCACATCGACTTGTCGGGACCCAAGGGGAAGAGCTTGGCGGATTTCTCGTAGAGGCTTCCGGCCGCTGCAGGGGGGTCGCAATCCATGCCTGAGTTGCCTCCCATTCCGGTCGTGCTCGACGAGGCGACCATGCTGCTCGAGTTCGCCTGCGAACTGTTGTTGCTGCTTTGAGCGTTGCTGACCGAGCTGCCCCCCGACCCGCCCACGCCAGCGCTAGACGTCGATGTCGGTGACGACTCGATGGGATCGCTCCCGCACGCGGCGACGAGCAGAACGCTCGCGGCCACACCGTAATTAAGTTTTATCATGGCTTGTCTCCACTGACAGGCAGAGTACACCACGCACGACCGATCGGCCAGCGAGCTAGACGGGCGTGCGCGAGCGGCTCGCACTGGCTTTGGTGGGAGCCGAGGATCTCACAAATTGCAGCAGTCACTCGGTACGGGGGCTATAAGGCGGAAGATGAAAGACGACGAGGCCTACCGCGACAAACTGACCCCGTTGCAATTTCGCGTCACTCGCGAAAAGGGGACAGAGCGGGCCTTCTCGGGCGAGTACGAGAAAGAAAAGGGCTCGGGTGTGTACCAGTGCATTTGCTGCGAAACGCCGCTTTTCAGCAGCCAAGCGAAGTACGACTCGGGGTCTGGCTGGCCGAGCTATTTCGCCCCGATCGATGGCGCCCCCGTCGTCGAGACCAGCGATGACGCCTTTGGTATGCGGCGCACGGAGGTCAGCTGTGGTCAGTGCGATGCCCATCTCGGGCACGTCTTTCCCGACGGTCCACCGCCGACGGGCCTTCGCTATTGCATCAACTCCGCATCGCTCAACTTCACGACCGAGACGCCAAGCGCGGCTCAGGACTGAACGCAGTTCGCCAGTTCGTGCAGGAGTCGCTGCGTAGCGGCCAAACCATCCGCCATGCCTTCTGCGGCGTCGAAGCGTCGCGTCAGCCGCATGTCGGGCGTGAGCTGCACGCTCTGTGGGTGACGGCTGACGTGTGCGGCCAATACGGCCCCGTCGAAGGGAGCGTCTTGGTTGAGATGCAGAACCACTTTGCGGGAGCTGGCTTCGCAGCCCAACACGCGTAATTGACGCAACTCGGTCTTGAGCGCCATGAGGTGCAGCAATCGAGCGGCGGCCTCTGGGGCCCGTCCGAAGCGATCTTCGAGTTCAGCACCAATGGCATCGACCTCCTCTGCGTCGAAGGCTCCGGAGAGGCGCTTGTAGATCGATAGACGGATCCCCATATCGGCGATGTACGTCTCGGGAAGCAGAGCCTCCACGTCGAAGGAGAGTTCGGGGTCGATGTCGTGTAGGAACGGTTCACCGCGCAGTTCATGCACGGCTTCGTCGAGCATGCGGCAAAACAGATCGAAGCCCACCGTTGCGACGGCACCGCTCTGTTCGGCTCCGAGGAGGTTGCCGGCGCCACGCAATTCGAGGTCGAGGGAGGCGATCTGAAAGCCGGATCCCAGATCGGTGTAACGCTGAATGGTCTCGACTCGCGTTCTTGCCTCGGCGCTCAGCGCTGCGGAAGGCGGAACGATCAGGTAACAGTAGGCGCGCTCCGAAGACCGTCCAACCCGGCCCCGTAGTTGGTACAGTTGGGCAAGCCCAAACATTTCCGCTCGATCGATGATGATGGTGTTGCAGCGAGGAATGTCGAGACCATTTTCAACGATCGCGGTCGAGCACAGGACGTCGAAGTCACCGTCGATGAAGTCTCGCATCGTGGTCTCGAGCCGTTGCTCATTCATTTGGCCGTGGGCGAGCCGAACCTGCGCGTGCGGAACGAGCCTTTTAATCATCGCCGCACGTTCGGCCAGGCCGGATATACGGTTGTAGACAAAGTACACTTGGCCGCCGCGGGCCACTTCGCGGGTGATGGCTTCGGTCAGCACGGTGGGATCTTGGCGGGTCACGATGGTCCGGACGGACCGGCGGTCTTGGGGAGGGGTCGTGATGAGGGACAAGTCGCGCAGGCCGGCGACCGACATCTGCAAGGTTCGCGGGATGGGGGTCGCCGTCAGGGTCAGCGCGTCGACGTTTTTCTTTAGCGCCTTGAGTCGTTCCTTGGCGGTGACGCCGAAGCGCTGCTCTTCGTCCACGACGAGGAGACCGAGCGCCTTGAAGTGCACGTCTTTGGAGAGCAGTCGGTGGGTTCCGATCACGATGTCGACGCGTCCTTCGCGAAGGCCCCGTGTCGTGGCCTCTTGTTCCTTTTTGGTCTGGAAGCGACTCAATTGAGCGATGTTGAATGGGTAGGGCGCCAGTCGCTTGGCGAAGGTGATCGCGTGTTGTTGGGCGAGCACCGTCGTCGGACACAGCAAGGCGACTTGGCGGCCCGACATGGCCACGCGGAAGGCGGCGCGCAATGCAATCTCCGTCTTGCCAAACCCGACGTCGCCGCAGACCAGACGATCCATCGGTCGTGGGGACTCGAGATCGGCGGACACTTCCTCGAGGCAGCGCAGCTGGTCTTCCGTCTCCTCGTAGGGAAAGGCCGCCTCGAAGGTGAGGTAGTCCGTGTCGCGTTCAGGAACCGGGATGCCGACGGCAAGCTGCCGCTCAGCGTAGAGCTGCATCAACTCGTCGGCGATGTCCCGGGCTTTGCTGCGCGCGCGTCCTTTCGCGCGGGCGAAGGACTGCCCTCCGAGTCGGTCTAGTTTCGGTTTGGCGTCGCTGCCCCTCAATTTTTGCAGCTGATTGAGGCGGTAGACGGGCAGGTAGAGTTTGTCCCCGCCGTGGTACTCGACGCACATCAGATCCACCGTGCGGTCTTGAACTTGGCGATGAACGAGTCCGAGGTAGCGTCCGATCCCGTGCTCGGTGTGGACGACGAGGTCCCGTTCGCGAAGTGAGCGGAGGTCATCGGAGAAAGTCTGCTTCTTGTGTCGGCGACGGCGAGCTTGGCGGCGGGGGGTCTCGCCGCCGAAAAACTCGTTGTCCGTGAGCAGGACGATGCCGTCGTGCTCGGCGACGACTCCACGTGGTAGCGGAGAGACGATGATACTCACCGGGGCATCCTCATCGGCTGGTCCCGCGCTCAGTGCGCTGGTCAGATCGGAGGAGCTGTCGGTGCGGAGAGTATGGTCGGCGTGAAGGCGGTTGTTCAGTAGGACGGAGAGACGATCGGCATTGGTGGCTGAGCGGGCCGTGATAATGACGCGCAGTCCTCTTGTTTGCCAGCCGCGAATGGCATCGAGAAGGGGATCGAGGGTTGCGGTTTGCCCCTGCGATTTGCGCTGGGCTGCGAGGTGGGACAGGAGGTGGCTGTGGTCGGAGCTGCCGAGGCTCGGGGTGTCGGCGGTTGCGCGACCAAACGACGCGATGATGTCGGGATCTTCTCCTACGATCGGTGCACTGGTCATGCTGAGGGTCTCACGTCCAATGAGCCACTCGGCGATATCCGCTGGGTCTGAATACAGGTCGTCGATGGGGTAGCAGGGCGTGCCGCTTCGCCCGGCCTCCTCGTGTTCGGCGCGCGCATGGGCGTCTTGCAGGGCGCCGGCGATGCGTGAGGGATCGTCGAGCACGACGAGCGCGTCTGTCGGTATCACGTCGGTGACGTCCACGAGCGGACCGAAGGCTGGCAACAGCGCGTCGGTGCCAAAGAGACGTCGGCCCTCCACCAAGTCATCGATGAGCTGCCGGGTCTTGGCGCTTGGCCAGTCGCAGGCGTCGCAGCGATCGCGCAGCCGCTGTTTGGCCTCTGCATCTGGGACCTCCCAAGCGCGGGCGGGGGGCAGGAAGATCTGCGCGTGGGTCTCGATTCGTCGCTGCTCTTCCGGGTTGAAGGACTGAATGGACTCCAGCATGTCGCCCACGAGTTCCAGTCGTAGCGGTTGCTCAGACCCTGGGGGCCACACGTCGAGCAAGCCTCCGCGGACGGCGAATGTGCCAGGATCTTCGACGAGCGGTACCCGAAGGTAGCCTCCACGAACGAGCCGTCGGGACAAAGTGTCCAGGCATACGACCTGCCCCGTTGAGAGCGAGTCACTCCGGTCGCGCAAGTGTGCGGTGGGTACCACCTTCTGAAGCAACGCGGGAGCGGACAGCAGCGCGACCGACCAGCGCGGGCCGTCGGAGCCTTCGCGGCGTGACGCCGCAAGTTGAAGCTGGGTGGCGAGACGCCTCTGCTGGAGGCGGCGGTCGGGGATCACTTCGGCGTATACGCTGTTGCTCGGCGTCTCGAGCAAGATGCACGGCCGAGTGTTTGTGCGTCCGCCGGCGTCGGGTGGCGCGAGACATTCGATTTCCGCTTGTGCTAGCTGCGCTCGCGTTCCGGTATCCGTCAGAATGACCAGCGGTCGAGTGCTTCGCTTGACCCAATGATGGCAGAACAAGGCCAAGGCGCTGCCGCAGGCGTAAGTGGCTCCCCAATGCTTCGAGTTGGCCTCGGATCGGGGAGCATCGATCTGCTCGATCAGTTGCGCAACGGACAAGAGAGGAGGGGCAGTCATCGGAAAATTGTGGCGCGTCACGCTTAATGAAGTCGCGATGCAGACGCATGCCATGGCTCAGTCGCTAGGTGAACGACAAACTTGGCCGTTTCCTCCTACACGCCGTACCGAGGCCATAGACCCTGTTTATCGGCGAGGCGGCCGAAGGGGCCCGGGAGGACAGCTAAATGACCGTGGACGAGAGCAACCAGCGCGACGAGCGCATCGACCGGAGGGACGCCAATACGCCGCGCGTCCAGTACGAAGCGCTTGTGGAAGTTGGTGCAGGATCGACCGGGGGATTCGAGGCTGAATCCGTCGATGTTTCGGTCGATGGAATTCGACTCCGTACGGCTTATCTGCCGCAACCAGGCGAGGCTCTCGTGTGTCGCTTCAACGGGGTTGGCGGCGAGATCGTCGCAGAGGGTCAGGTGAGCTGGTGTCGCCAAGAGGATCGCGGTGGCGAATTCGGCGTTCGCTTCACGAATCTCGATGCCTATGGTGCACAATTACTCGAGGCGATCTGTCGCCCCGAGGAGCCGGATCCTATCGCGTTTGACGGGGCCCCGCCGGGGTCGCGCGTTCGTATGCATATCGAGGGCCTCGGTGCTCCCATGCGCGCTCGCGTACGCGACGCAGCACGAGGCGAGGTTCTGATCGGATCCAACCTGGAGTTCTTGCGTGTTGGCCGTGACGTCCAGCTGGAAGAGTTGGATGGCGGAACCAAGCGCACGGCGCAGATCGAGCATGTGGCGGTCGACATCGATCCTGAGAGTCGTGTTCCGCAACTCGTCGTCGCTCTGCGTTACGAAAGAGCGGTCGTCGAAGGCGGTGAGGAGCAGCTCAATACGCCAGTCCATCACTCACAGGGCGGTGCCCATTACGCTCCGCTCCCGCAAGGTGGGCGTCCGCCCATGCGCGCCGATGGTACGCCAGAGCCCGCGGTGATCGATGCCGAGCACGATTCGTCGACCCACGGGGAAGTCTACGCGGCTCCGCCCATCTATCAGCGGCATGTCGATGCCTACGCTCCGGGAAGCATGCCGGCGCCGTACACGGCAGGACCCGAGCCGCACTCCGCGGCGAGTCCACCTTCACGCAGTTCGGACGCGCCGGTCGTCGACGCTGAGGCGGCCCCCCGAGTGAATCGTGGCGCCAACGATGGGGACGAGCACACCTCGGTAGGATTCGGCGATCGGTTGCGGGATGTGGTAAGCCGCATCGGCCCACCGCTCGCAAGCATGGGCCATGGCGCCAAGGGGGCGATGAGCGCCGTTCTACGTACCGTGCGTGAAAAGCGCGGCGCCAGCGTGTCCAAGGCAGCGGAGCGGTCCAAGGTCAACGGGCCGAAGCGCACCACCGCGCCGCCGCCATCGGGTGCGCTTCGTAGTGATGGCAAGCGCTTGTTCCGTGAGCAGATTGCCGAAGCGAGTCCTCCTCGGAGCCTCGAAGGTGGAACGGCGCCGAACCGCAAACGCGCCGTTTTCGGTGCCGTTCTCGGGATCATGTCGGTGGTTGCGATCTACGCGGTCGCCGATCACCTGAGCGGTCAGGACTCCGATGGCGCCAGCGCTGTTGCGGCCGTCGATGGCCAGGCGCCAACACCTCAGCTGGCCGCTCCGGCGGCGGCAGGGCAAGCTGGTCCGGTGGGCATCGGGCAAGGCGTCACCGTGCTTCCCGGCGGGACACCACCCGGAGCTGGTGCGCCGGTCGCAACGGCGAATGTCCCGCTCTTCGGTGCGACACCGCTGTCGACGACCGAAGCTGTGCCGCCCCCACCTGGCGAAGCTACGTTGCGGGAAGCTGGCCGAGCGGGTGCACTGCCGGCACAGCCCAAAGCCGAAGAGGCGACGAAGCTACGAAGGGATTGGGGCGTGGGGGCGGTGGAGGATCCCAACGTCATCCGTCTCAAGATGGACGGGAAAATCAGTGGCGTTGCCGGCGCGGAAGGAGCTACGGGCTTTACCGTCGTAATCCCTGGCCGCAAATCGATCTCCTCCGCAGCGGGCCTTGCGCGCAAGGATCGTCGTATCGACTCGGTCAAC
Source organism: Polyangiaceae bacterium (assembly GCA_029941785.1). GTDB lineage: Bacteria > Myxococcota_A > Polyangia > Polyangiales > Polyangiaceae > JAPYTK01. The sequence continues at coordinate 29,183 of JAPYTK010000037.1, forward strand.
GTCGTGAACTACCCCGACCGAGCAGAGGTTACCTTTCATTTCAAGGGTGAGATCCCGCCCTTCGTGGTCAAGGCGCGAGGCAAGCGCCTGATCGTCGAACTCGGTCAAGCCAAGAAGCGAAAGAAGAAGAAGGCCAAGAAGCGAAAGAAGCGAAAGAAGAGCAAGAAGAGCAAGAAGAGCAAGAGTCGCGCGAAGAAGAAGAAGACCAAGAAAAAACGTCGACGTAAGAAGAGCTGAAAGACGGCGCCCCGAACGGGCGCCGTCTTCGTTTTGTCGGTCTTCAGATGTGAAGCTGCGTCTGATCTGATTTTTCGGCCTTCTCCGGCCTCTTCTCTTTCTTCTTCAAACGGGCGGTCGGCAAGTCGCTCATGCCTCCTCCTTCAGGCCGGACACTCCCGACGGGTGCGTGTCCTCGGGCCAGGCATACGTCGTGGGCCTTGACCTCGGTGCTGAACCGCGTGGTGCCGTCCTTGACGTAACTGGTCGTGCGCAATGTTCCCTCGACCATCACCTGTGTTCCCTTGTTCAAGAGCGCGGCCAGACCTGTCGCGCGGTTGCCCCACAAGATGACGCTGTGCCATTCGGTGTGGTCCTTCCACTCCTCCTCTTTGTTCTTGAAGCGTTCGCTCGTCGCAAGTCGAAAGCGTAGGTACGGCGTTCCGAGCGCCGTGTGTTTGAGTTGTGGATCCTCGCCGAGATTCCCCAGTAGATAGACCTTGTTCAATCCTTTGCTCATGATGTCTTCCTGTTGTTAATCACGAGGCGACGGCCGCCTGTGAAGACTCTTGTTGCTTGACGACGGCTTTCCGAATGGCGCCCGCGAGCGTCTCGGTGCCTATGAGACAGTCCCGCGCCCGCTCCTTTCCTTGGCCCAAGGTTTTCCCGTCGAACGAAAGGTACGCTCCGCGTTGAGTGATGACGCCGGTGTCGACGCCCTGCTCGATGAGGTCCGTCGTCGCGTCGATGCCTGTGCCCCAACGAATGTCGAATTCCGCGAGACGAAACGGTGGCGCACATTTGTTCTTGATGATCTTTGCGCGAGTTCTGGAACCAACCAAGGCGTCGTCTCGCTTGATCGTGCCGATGCGCCTCACATCGACCCGCACGCTCGCGTAGAACTTGAGCGCGTTGCCCCCGGTGGTCGTTTCGGGGTTGCCGAAAACGACTCCGATCTTCTGACGGAGTTGATTGACGAACATCAGGGTCGTGTTGCTCTTGAAGCTCACGGACGTCAGCTTCCGCAAGGCCTTGCTCATCAGCCGCGCGTGGAGGCCCATCTGCTGGTCCCCCATCTCCCCATCGATTTCGGCTTGTGGCGTGAGAGCGGCCACCGAATCGATCACGATGAGAGCGATCGTGTTTGAACGCGCGAGTGCTTCGCAAATCTCCAGAGCCTGTTCGCCGCTGTCAGGTTGGGCCAGGAGCAGCCTGTTGGGGTCGACGCCGATGGCTTTGGCGTAAGTCGGGTCGAAGGCGTGTTCGGCATCGATAAAGGCGGCGACGCCATTGGTCTGTTGCGCTTGGGCGATGGCGTGTAAACACAAGGTCGTCTTGCCAGAGGACTCCGGGCCGAAGATCTCGACGATGCGGCCGCGCGGATAACCTCCCGTGCCAAGTGCCTGGTCGAGCGAGATCGAGCCAGAGCGGATCACGTCGATTTTGCTTGCTTCTGTCGTATCTCCGATAGGCATGAGGGCCCCTTTGCCAAAACGCCGCTCAAGGTCGTCGATGAGTTTCTTGATCGTCTTCTGGATGTCTTTCGTCATGGTCTTCTTTCTTTGGATGAAACGAGGAATTAGCTGGAGACGTGGGGCCTGGAGTCACGGTCGAGACAACGGAACTGAATCGCTTCGGCGAAGTGATCGCTGCGGACCGTGTCGCTGCCGTCGAGGTCGGCGACGGTGCGAGCGACTCGCCGCAACTTTTGATAGCTGCGCATCGACAGTCCCATTTTTTCGACTGCGCGCTGGAGCAAGCAGCGGCCCTTGGCGTCCGGCTTGGCGAAGCGGTCGAGGTCGCTGCTGGAGAGTTTGGCGTTGAACGGCGCGAGGGTCTGGCCTCGTTTGACGCGATCACGTTGTCGGTCGCGCGCCCGGACCACGCGCGCGCGAACCGTCGCCGAGGATTCACCGCCTTGCCCATCCGAGATGTGCCGAATGGTGAGTGCGGGGAGAATGACGTGCAGATCGATTCGGTCGATCAAGGGACCGCTGAGCCGGTTGCGGTAGCTCTGGATGCGATCGGGACTGCAGCGGCAGCGGGTCGGGTCGCCGGCGTGTCCACACGGGCACGGGTTGACGGCCGCCACCAACATCGGTTGTGCGGGAAAGACGGCTCGACTGCGCGCACGACAGATCGTGACCTCGCCGCTGTCGAGGGGCTCACGCATGCTCTCGATGGCGCGCCGCTGAAACTCGAGAAGTTCGTCGAGGAACAGGCAGCCGTGATGGGCCAATGAGATCTCGCCGGGCCGCAGCGGTTGACCTCCGCCCAGGAGCGCGGCGGGGCTGATCGTGTGATGAGGGGCCCGAAATGGTCGCTCCTGCAGGAGGCCTTGCCCGTGTTCGAGCAAGCCCGCCACGGAGTGGACGGCGGAGACGGCGAGGCTCTCCCGGGGCGTCATTGGGGGCAGGATGGTGGGCAGCCTCCGCGCCAACATCGTCTTCCCTGCACCGGGCGGGCCAACCATCAATAGGTGGTGGGAGCCTGCTGCGGCGATCTCCAGCGCTCGCCGGGCCGTGGCCTGTCCGCGGACCTCGGCCAAGTCGACCTGTGACGAAGGTGCGCACTTGGCTTCCTGCGGTGTGGCGAGGGCGAGCTCGACTTGTCCGTTGAAGTGGCGAACGACCTCGTTCAGATGCGAAGCGGCACGTGTCGTGAGCCCGTCGATGGCAACGACTTCGGCTGCATTGTCGGTGGGAACGACGGCTTGCTTGAGACCGCGGCGTTGTGCGCCGAGCAGCGCGGGCAAGGCGCCGCGAACCGGTCGTAGTTGTCCGGTCAGCGAGAGCTCGCCGAGCAACACCGTGTCCTTCAAGCGACCACTCGCTACTCGGCCGAGGGCGGCGAGGACGCCGATTGCGATAGCGAGGTCGAAGGCGCTGCCCGTTTTTCGGAGGTAGGCCGGGGCGAGGTTGACCGTGATGACGAACTCGTTCAGGTCCACGTCGAGTTGTCGCAAGGCTGCCCGTACGCGCACGCGGCTTTCGCGGACCGTGATCTCGGGCAAGCCGACGATGCTGAAGCACGGAAGTCCCCGACCCGAGTCGACCTCGACCTGGACCAAATGAGGTTCGAGACCACACAGGGTAACGGCGACCGTAGAGGCTTGCACGCTCCCCCTCATTACACGCGGCGTGCCAACGGCTAGTGGCGCGTAATCATGCGCACCATCCCGCTATGCGATCTGGCGCCCGCCGTCGGCCCGCCTGGCGCCCGCCGGATTCACGTGCGTGCTTGGGTGCGCGGCCGTGGCGGTGTACAGGCCTCACACCATGAGCGGGATCACCATCGGCATTGCTTTCGGTCTGGTGGCCAGTTTCGGTTGGGCTTTTGCGAACGTGTACATCCAGCGCTCTGCCCGGGCGATGGGATCGCTACGCTCGATGTTCTGGGGGCAGCTCGTCGGCGCGCTCTTTCTCGCCCCCTTTTTCCTCCTCTGGCCTATCGGCCAGGCGCCGGTGCCCCTCTCTTGGCTCGCCGTGGGCGGGGCGGCGAGCGCGCTCGCGTACTACTCGATGTTTCGTGCCTTCGGGGGCGGACCCGTCAGCGTGGTCAGTCCGATCGTCTCGGGCTGGTCGGTGGTGAGCTGCCTGCTCGGCGTGCTGTTGTTCCACGAAACGGTGGGGCCGCTGCGCGCGCTCGGTATCGCCTTGGTCGTCGGCGGAATGGGAGCCATTGCGGCGCTCAATCCGAAAGAGGGAGGCAAGGGGGCCTGGAAGGAGCCCCGGTTGAGGGTGCTCGCTTGGGCCTTAGCCTCCTGTGTCGGCTTTGGCGTCATGGTCGTATCGTTTCGTCCGCTCGGCCGTGCACTCGGCCCGGTCGGAGCGCTGCTCGGCGTGTGGGGTGCGCAGTGGTTCTTTCTCTTGCCGGTGATCTACAGTCGTCGCGGCGGCCATCTGCTTCCTCCGGCGGCCACCGATTTCGCGACGTGGCGCTTGGTGATCGCCGTCGGGGGCTTCGAGGTGCTGGGGTTCCTCGGCTTGGAATCGGGGATCCGTCATGCGCCGATCGTGGTCGTGAGTCCCGTGGCCAGCACGAGCGCTCTGGTCACCGTGCTCATCGGGTATTTTTGGCT
>JAPYTK010000038.1:0-27578 GCA_029941785.1 Polyangiaceae bacterium
CTACAGCGACATGCCCGTGACCGAGATCGCCTTCGATGATGACGGAGGGGACGGGCTTTGCGCGACGCTATCCAAGCGCGGTCTTTCCCCCGGAACCTATTTTCTCAAGACCGCCGCGAGCCCCTCACCGAAGGCCTTGCCCCCGTTTTCCTACTACCTTTATCTAGAGATGGACGAGTGTGGAAACGGCATGATCGGCGGCGCCGAAGAATGCGACGACAACAACACCATGAACGGTGATGGCTGCAGCGCGATCTGCGAAACCGAAGTCCCCTGAGGTCGGCAGGCCGTTTTCGAGCGCCATGACTTGACGCGCGCCCGGCCGCACAGAACAAAGCCCTTATGAGCGTCGAGCGAACCAAGCCGAGCACGACCGCGGTCATCATCATCGACGTGCAGGAGAAGCTCGTGCCGACGATGCCGGCCGAACAGATGGAACAGCTCAAGCGCGCGGCGCGCATCATGCTCGGAGGAGCGCGAGAGCTCGGCGCTCACATCCTGTGCACCGAGCAGTACCCTCGAGGGCTGGGCCACACGATCAGCCCGCTCCGCGATTGGCTCGAGGAAGCCCAAGTGACGGCGACCGAGAAGCTCTCCTTCTCCGCGTGCAAAGAGCCGCGTTTCGTTCAAGAGCTGAAGGATGCGCGGATCGATTCCGCCATCGTCCTCGGTATGGAAACGCACATCTGCGTCTTTCAAACGGTGCGCGACCTCGCAGCACGAGGGATCAGGGTCCAGGTGCCGATCGACGGCGTAGCCTCGCGACGCGAGGACCATCGCCAAGTCGGCTTGAAGCTGTGCGAGCGCGCGGGCGCCACGCTCACGACCGCCGAGACCATCCTCTTCGACTGGATGGTGCAGTCGGGAACGGACACCTTCAAGGTGCTCTCAAAACTGGTGCGCTGAGCCAGGCAGAGGCCAAGTTCATCGGCATGTGCCATAATGGCATCCATGACTGACAGCTTGACGAAGGCGATGACACATCGTCCACAGGCGGATGCCGCCACCGTGCTCGTGGTGGACGACGAGCATGCCAATGTGCTGTCATTAAAGAAGATTTTCGAGCGCGAAGGCATGCGCGTCCTGACGGCAGCCAGCGCGAAAGACGCCCTGGAGATCATTCGTTCGCGCCGCGTCGAGGTGGTGCTTACGGACTTGATGATGCCTGGCACGAGCGGTCTCGACCTCCTTCGCGCCCTTCGTCAAGTGAGCCCGGACGTCGAAGTGGTGATGATGACGGCGTACGGAACGGTTGAGACCGCCGTCTCCGCGATGCGCGAGGGAGCCTACGACTTCGTCGAGAAACCTCTGAAGCGAATGACCATCGTCAAGACGGTGCGCAAGGCCGCGGAGCGGCGCTCTCTCGTGACGGAGAACCGCTCGCTCAAACGAGAGATCCGCAATCTCAAGCGGCGAAAAATCGTCGGATCGAGCGCGGCCCTGCGGCGGGTGCTCGACATCGCCTCCCAAGCTGCGCCCTCTCGAGCGACCGTGCTCGTGCTCGGCGAGAGCGGGACGGGCAAGGAGCTCATCGCGCGCCATGTCCACGAACGAAGCGGCCGAGCCGAAGCGCCATTCGTAGCGATCAATTGCGCCGCCATTCCCGAGGCGATCCTCGAAGCGGAGCTGTTTGGACACGAGCGTGGTGCTTTCACCGGTGCCGTGGAGCGCCGAGACGGGCGCTTCGTGAAAGCACACGGTGGAACTCTCTTTCTCGACGAGATCGGCGATCTGTCTCAAGCCACCCAGGTGAAGCTCCTGCGGGTGCTCCAAGAAGGAGAGATCGAGCCGCTCGGAGGCGACACGCGGGCGGTCGACGTCCGGATCATCGCAGCGACGAACAAGGACTTGCAGGCGGAGGTGAAAGCAGGGCGCTTTCGTGAAGACCTCTACTACCGGCTCAACGTCATTGCGATCACCGCGCCGCCGCTCCGAAAGCGCCGCGAGGATATCCCCCTCTTGGTCGACCATTTTCTCGGCGAGTATTGCCGCAAGAACGGCCGCGAAAGACTGGCCATCTCCGACACGCTGATGAACCACCTGAGCGACCATCCGTGGCCAGGTAACGTGCGCCAGCTCGAAAACGCCATCGAACGTGCGGTCGTGCTGTGTCGAGGTCAGGCTCTTCGCCTCGAGGACCTACCGGCCGATCTGCGCCATCGAACGAACGAGCCGACGACGCTCACGGTCAGTGTCGGCACGCCCCTGGACGAAGTCGAGCAACGCTTGGTACGAGCGACGTTGAAGCAAACCGCCGGGGACAAGATCGTGGCAGCCCAGCTGCTCGGGATCTCCACGCGCACGGTGTATCGCAAGCTCGCAGAAATGGGTGAGCTGGTCGAAAGCTGAACGTCCGCGGCCGCGCGGCGGCCTCACCACGTCAGCAAGTGGCTTTGACAAAATGGCACGGAATGCCTGCCTCGCTTCGCTCGTTGGCCAGGATGACGCAGCCGGCTCCAGTTGCATGCCCATTTTGATGTCATTTCAGCTAAGACGGGCATGGCACGCGGCTCGCATAGGAAGTGTCCGGATCAATGGGTTTCGATGGATTGCTCAAACGCTGGTTTCCCCTGGTCATCATGACGATGATCGGGGTCGCCGCGTATTTTCAAGCCGCCGGCGTCGGCCGCTTACTCGGCGCGTCCATTGGTCAGGGGCCGCAGGTCCAAAGGCCGGTCGTGGCCTCGTCCCGCTCCCGACGAAGTGCGCGAAAGAGCGGCACAGCCATCCTCGAGCGAAACCCCTTCGATTCGGAGACCGGCCCGCTGTCGGGCACCTCCACCCCTTGGCCAGCGGACCCATCGTCCTCGCCCGAGGAGCCACTGGCCGAACCCACGGGGGATCCCTTGCTCGATCCAGAGTGTGACTTCGGCCGAGTCATGCTCATCAGCACCCACGACGACCCGGCCTGGTCCTTTGCCGCCATTCAAGACAAGGGCGGCTCCACGCTGCTGCGCCGTCGCGGTGACGAGCTCGGCGGTCACAAGGTGCGTCACCTGACGTGGAACCGCGTGTGGCTCGAGAGCGGCCCGGCCCGCTGTCAGATGAAGCTCGGATCGGGAGCGAAGCTCTCCTCCACTCCCGCTCGGGCGCCACGCAAGAAAAAGAAGAAGAAGCGCCGTCGCAATAGCCGAAGACTCTCTCCTGAAATGGCAGCCAAAATCCACAAGGTGAGCGACACCGATTACAACATCGAGCGCTCGCTGCTCGATGAGGTGCTCGAAAACTCCTCCCAGTTGATGCGCTCGGCGCGAATCGTCCCCGAGCGCGAAGGTGGGAAGACCGTAGGGATCCGACTCTTCGGGATCCGAAAAGGTTCTTTGTTGGGGTCCATTGGCATGAAAAACGGCGACCGACTCGAGTCGATCAACGGTTTTGCCATGGGCGACCCTCAAAAAGCGCTCGAAGCCTACGGCCGCTTGCGCACGGCGAGCAAACTCAACGTCAAGGTCAACCGCAAAGGCAAACCCGTCACCCTCAACTTCAACATCCAGTAATCCTCATGGTCCTATCCGATCGATACGGTGGCAAACCCCGCCCCAGCCTTCTCAAGCAAACGCTGCGTTATGTGGCGATTTTCGGCTTTGGCGCACTTCTCGTCAGCGCGCTGCTGGGTTTGGTCACGACGAGCATCGCCGAGACCATTCTGCCACCGAGCAAGGCGCGAACGTCCTCCAAGATCCGCCCCGGAAAGAAGTCCTACAAGGGAAGCTCCAAAGCGCAGCCAGACCGTGCTAACGAAGGCTCGATAAGCCCATGATGAAGTCGCTGTTCTCCATCTTGCCCCTCGCCGGTGTGCTGCTGCTCTCCTTCGCTGTACAGGCGCAACCCACTCGACGCGATTCCATGATGCGGACGCCTCAAGCGTCGGGCCTTGCAGGGATAAAGACCCGGTTTAAGCCACCGCCAGGGGGCAAGAAGGCGACCAAGGGCAGCCCAGGAGCCAAAGGCAGCGCAGGAGCCAAGGGCGGCGCAGGAGCCAAGGGCGGCGCAGGAGCCAAGGGCGAAGCGGGCAGCAACGGAGCAGCCGCTGCCGATCCCTTCGCGAAGATCAACAGCCGCAGCGACATCGGGTTCAAGCCGCTGTCCCCCTACCAGAAGACTAATTTCAATCTCGATGATGCCAACCTCGCCGATTTGGTCAAGGCCATCAGCAACATCACGGGCCGACGCTTCATCTTCGGTGGGAAGCTGCGAGGCGACATCAAGGCCACGGTTGTCTCGCCACAGAAGGTCACCGTCGCGGAGGCCTACGGCGCCTTCTTGTCGATCCTGGAAACGAACGGACTCACGGTCATCCCGCACGGACGTTATCTAAAGATCGTGCAGAGCCAGGGCGTCGCGGCCAAGACCACACCAATTCTCGGCACGTCGACCCCCGTGCCCTATGCCGACCGCTTCGTGACTCGAATGTACCGGCTGGCGCACGCCACCGTGCAGGACGTGTCCACCGTGCTGGGGAAGTTCAAGAGCAAGGAAGGGGACATCACCGTCTACCAACCTACGAACATGCTCATCATCACCGACACGGGCAGCAACATCCGGCGCATGCTTCGGATCATCGAAGAGCTCGACTCGGGGGGCGTCGGTGAACAGATCTGGATGCACCCGATCCATCACGCAGCCGCCGCGGACGTCGCCAGCCAGATCAGCGAGATGCTCGACATCGGAAGCGGACAGGGGCGCCCGAAAATCATGGCGGAGGACCGAAACAACCTCCTCGTCGTGGTCGCCACCGAGAGCGACTACCTGCGCATCCTCAATATCGTGAAGCGCCTCGACCTCTCGACCGCCGGACAGGGCGGGATCCACGTCTTACCCCTTCAGCACGCTCGCTGCGACGAGTTGGCGCAAACCCTTTCCCAACTCGTCGGCGGCGGGAGCGGCTCCGGCTTCCGAGGCAGCTCGGCCGCCGCTAGCCGCCGCAACAAAGGGCGTACCAGCCGCGGCCGGACCAAGACCTCTTCACGACGCGCGGGTTTTGGTACTTCGGGCGGTAACAAAGCGTCCGCTGACTCCGTCTTCGACGCGGAGGTCGCTGTCACATGTGACGAGGCCACCAACTCCCTCGTGACGACGTCTTCACTGCGCGATTACGCCCGATTGCGCGTCGTCATCGACAAGCTCGACCAGCCACGGCGCCAAGTCTTCATCGAAGCGGTGATCATGGACGTGAACATCGATCACAATCGCGATCTGGGCCTCGGCTTTCACGGCGGCGCAGCCGCCGATCTCGGTGGTGGAAGCGACACCTTCTTCTTCGGGGGAAGCAACCCCGCGCAATCGCTCGCCGGGATCCCTGGCAATCTCGAAGCCCTTGCCTTCGGGGTGCGCGGTCCGGAGATCGATGGCACCGATAACCTCGGCCTCGGCCTGCCCGGCGTCTCTATCCCCGCCTTCGGCATCACCCTTCACGCGCTCGCCCAGAGTGGCGACTCGAACGTGCTCGCCACTCCGCATCTGCTCGCGACGGACAACATTCCGGCAGAGATCAATATTGGACAGAACATTCCCCTTCAGACGAACATCGGTGGGGGCCTCGGCAGCCTGGCGGGCCTCGCTGGCGCGGCGGGCGGCGCGGCCGGTGCGCTGGGCGGCCTCGGCGGACTTCTCGGCGGGGGCGGTTTCTCCGCACCACGTACGGACGTCGGCATCAAGCTCAAGATCACGCCCCACATCAACGACTCCGACCAAGTGCGAATGGAACTCACCGAAGAGTTCTCCGATGCCGGCTCACCGGTTGGCGCGCTCGGTGCGGTGCCCATCAACAAGCGTACCGCCGACACGACGGTCATCGTCCGCGACCAGCAGACCGTCGTCATCGGCGGCCTCGTTCGCGAGGGGCAGGTCAACGGGGAAACCAAGATTCCCATCCTGGGAGACATCCCTGTCCTCGGAGCTTTTTTCCGCCAAACTCAAAAGAAGACACAGAAGACGAACCTCCTGCTCATCCTCACGCCTCACATCATTCGAAACCAAAACGATCTGAGGCGCATCTTCGAGCGCAAGATGCAAGAGCGGCAAGAGTTTCTCGATCGCTACTTCGTGTTCAACGACTCCGTCGCTTGGGAGCCGCTGCAGGATTACACGCGAGCCAACGGCATCGTGGAACACATCCGACAGACCCAGCTCAAGCTCGCCGAGCGGGCGCGCTTGGCCGCCGCAATGAAGCCGGACGCCCCGAAAACTCACAAGCCCGTCCAACCCATCGAGCTTCCGAGCCTGCCCTCTACCGGCTCCAGTACATCGCGCACCTCGGTACGTCGCAAGCCGGCCTCTTCACGACGCACGACTAAGACAAAGCGGCCCAAGTTTTCCGTTCCCGGAGGTGTGACCGGTCGATCCAAACGCCAACGGGTGGAGTAGGCGTGCAACTCGCCCAGCAGCAGTTTCTGGCGGAAGTTCTGATTCGCCGCGGCGTGCTCGACGCCGCCCTATTGCCCGGCTTGATTCAAAGCGTCCAAGAACGAGGTCTAGCGCTCACCGAACTGATGGTCGCGCAGGATGTCGCTAGCGAGAACCAAATCGCACAGGCCATCGCCGAGGAATGGGGAGTTGCATTCGTGCCGTCGATCGACGTCGACGCGGTGCCACTGTCCTTGGCCGAACAAATTCCCATCACCTACGCCAAGCAACACAAGCTGCTGGTGATCGGTGAAAACGAAACCCACGTGCATTGTGCGGTCGCCGATCCGCTCGACACCACGGCCATCGACGATGTGCGTACTATCTTCGGCAAGCCGGTAGAAATCGCCGTCGCTCCCGGGCAAACGGTGCTCGATGCGATCAATCGCGTATGGGAGCGCAAAGAAGACGCGGGAGGCACTCTCCAAGGGGACGCCGCGCTCGAAGAAGAGCAGCTGGTCGACATCCTCGACTCCGACGATGACGCGCCGATCATCGCATGGGTCAACAGCCTGTTTTCACAAGCGGTGCGCGAGCGGGCCAGTGACATCCATATCGAACCCGAAGAACGAGATGTGGTCGTTCGCTATCGGATCGATGGTGAGCTGTACATAGCCAAGCGCGCCTCGAAGCAGTTCATGGCCGCCATCCTGGCTCGCGTGAAGATCATGGCGCAGCTCAACATTGCAGAGAAGCGCCTGCCTCAAGACGGCCGCATCACCCTCAAGATCGCCGGAAAAAACGTCGATATTCGCGTCTCCACGATTCCGACGAGCCGCAGCTACGAGCGCATCGTGATGCGCCTGCTGCACAAGACCTCCGTTCTTCACGGTCTCGAAGAACTCGGCTTCGCATCCCGAGAATATGCCTTGATGGATGAACTCATCCGGCGGCCCGACGGCATCATTCTCGTCACTGGCCCAACCGGAAGCGGTAAGACCACGACCCTGTACGCTTGCTTGAACCGGATCAACGAACCGAGCCGCAACATCCTCACCGCAGAAGATCCCGTCGAGTACGAAATCGGGGGGATCCATCAGGTCCACGTGAAGCCAGGGATCGGACTTACCTTCGCCAACTCCCTGCGCGCGTTCTTGCGGCAAGACCCGGACGTGGTGATGGTGGGTGAGATCCGCGACCGGGAAACCGCAGACATTGCGATCCAGGCATCGCTCACCGGTCACTTGGTGCTATCGACAATTCACACCAACGACGCGGCCGGGGCGGTTACCCGCCTTGTCGACATGGGCATCGAGCCCTTCTTGGTGCGCTCGAGCCTCATTGGGATCTTGGCGCAACGCTTGGTCCGTCTGTTGTGCCCTGCGTGCAAAGTCCCCTACGAACCCAGCAGTTATGAACTGGAGCAACTCGGTCTCGATGAAACACGGTCCGAGTGGCGTGATCGACGGCAGCTCTCGAGCCGTTACCAGCCACATGGCGTCCCTTACGAGCCACCTGGCGCGTCACTCGGGAGCGATCCGGTGTTTTTTCGCGCCAAGGGCTGCGAAGAGTGCATGGACAAGGGTTTTATCGGCCGCAAGGGGATCTACGAACTGCTCGTGATCGACGATGCTGTCGGCGGCCACATCTTGCAGAACGCCGACGCACAAACGATCAAACGAGCCGCGCTTCACGAAGGCATGGACAGCCTGCGCGACGACGGCGCACGAAAGGTCATCGAGGGCCTGACGACGGTAGAAGAAGTATTAGGCGCCACCCAACAAGATTACATCGAGGGGGGCTGAACCATGGCCGTCTTCGAGTACCGAGGCATCGTGGCCGCCAGCGGAAAATCCGTTCAAGGAGTCCGGGACGCGGAAAACGCAAAGGCCCTGCGGCACCTCTTGCGTCGGGACGGCATCATGCTCACGACGGCGACCGAAGAGAGCGCGGCGAAGAAGTCCCGTGAAGGAGATCTGACCCTCAGGCGTTTCTTCAATCGCCCTTCGGTTGGCGACATCGCGATGATGACTCGGCAGCTTGCGACCTTGGTCCGCGCCCAGATCCCCTTGTTCGAGTCCCTCTCGGCGCTGATCGAGCAGGTCGAGAAGGAAGCGCTCCGGCGGGCGCTAACCAACGTCCGCGACCAGATACGCGAAGGAACCAGCTTCGCCGATGCCTTGGCCGACCATCCCAAGATCTTCTCTGAACTTTACGTCAACATGATCCGCGCGGGCGAAGCCTCGGGCACGCTCGATATCGTGCTAGAGCGATTGACGGACTTCATCGAGAATCAGGCTAAACTCAAAGGCAAGGTGGGCTCCGCCCTCGCCTATCCACTGCTCATGGCGGGCTTCGGCCTGATCATCGTGAGCGTCCTGATGATCGGCGTCGTGCCGAAGATCACCAGCGTGTTCGAGAGCGTCGGCGAATCTCTCCCCTGGTACACCGCCGGCCTCATCGCGGTATCGAGCTTTCTCGCCGCCGCGTGGTGGATCATCCTCCTGTTGGGCATCGCCGGGGGCTACGCCTTTCGGCGCTGGCAAAACACGACGGAGGGACGGCTGCGCTGGGACAGCTTCGTCCTCGGCATGCCCATCTTCGGTCCCCTCGTACAAATGGTTGCGATATCGCGGTTCACCCGTACATTGGCGACCTTGCTTCGTGCCGGCATCGCGCTGCTTCCGGCCATGGATATCGTGAGAAACGTTCTCGGAAACGCGGAACTCGAACGCGTCGTGACCGAAGCGTCCGCGTCCATCCGCGAAGGGCAGAGCATTGCCGACCCGCTCAAGGCCAGCGGGCGCTTCCCCCCACTGGTAACGCACATGATCGCAATCGGCGAACGCAGCGGCGAGCTCGAGAGCATGCTCGAGAACGTGGCTATCGCGTACGATGCCGCAGTCGACAATCGCGTGCAGATGCTCACCAGCCTGCTCGAACCGCTGATCTTGGTGTTCCTCGGAGGGGGTGTGGGCTTCATCGCGCTGTCGATCATCATGCCACTCACGCAAATGAGCTCCTTCGTGAACAAGTGACCGAATACGATGGCACGTAAACGAGAACACATCATCCGCTTCCCATGGGAGCGCCGCGCGAGCTTCTGGCGGCTGGGTTGGACGCGCTCACGGCCAGCGCTGGCCACCGTGGGAATGATCGTGCTTCTCTTGTTGTTGGGATCAAGGGAGCGGACGAAGAGCGGCATTCGGACGACGCGAGCGACATTGCTGCTCGTGCGGGATGCGCTCAATGCGTATCGCGCCGATCACCAAATGCAATGCCCGGCCACCCTCGCCCAACTTCGCGAGCAAGACTACATGCAGACCGAGCCGATCGACGCCTGGGGACGCCCCTTGCTCTTGACCTGCCCTGGCCGCCGCAACCCCGCGAGCTATGACTTGGTAAGCCTCGGCCCCGAAGGGGACACGAGAGGCATTGCACGAATCGAATGACGGGACCGAAACGAACGATGGAGAATGCCATGATCGACCTTACGACGATTTCCAAAACGAACCACCACCGCCTGTTGCGTGCGGCCAGACGCGGCGTGACGCTTTTCGAGGTGCTCATCGTGCTCGCGATCATGGCCATGATCGCTGGCGGCGTCGGCTTCGCGCTGCTCCCGCGGCTGCAGGAAGCCCGAATCGAGAAAGCCCAGACCGATACCCGGAACATCCGCCAAGTGGCCATGCAGTACGTGGCCCTCAAGGGGGGCGATTGCCCGAGCGTCGAGGGCCTCATCGCGGCCAAGGAGCTCGAAGCGGCCGAGGGCGGAAGGGATCCTTGGGGTCAACTCTATGAGATCAGCTGCGAGACAGAAGACGTAACGGTCGCTTCGTCCGGCCCCGACAAACAAGCCGGTACCGAAGACGACATCAGCGCTCCGAAAGCGGCGGCCGGCGGCGAAGGCTGATCGGTGAGCGCTGGTCGGCACAGTGTACGACGCGGCGTCACACTCATTGAAGTGTTGATCGTGCTCGCGCTGCTTGCCGCGGTGAGCGGCGGCGCCATGTTTGGCCTCGGTGCAATCGGCACGGCCAAGCTTCGGCAGTCGGCCACCCTCATCACCAGCGCCGTCCGCGTGGCGTACACCCACGCGAGTCAAACCGGCAAGCCAACCCGGCTCGTCTTCGACTTCGAGAAAGGTAGCATCTCCATCGAGCAAGCCAAGGGCCGCCATTTCGTCCAGGCCCAGGACCGCACCGGTGGTGCGGAGGCCGCAACGGAGGCCGAACGGGATGCGCTCGCCGAGGCCGAGGGGATCCTGGAGGGACCGCGCGCGCCCCGTACCGGATTCGAGCCCGCCAAGCCGTTTGGTTTCTCCGGTGGCGACTCAACCGGAGCCAAGGCTCTCGAAAGCGGCATTTTCTTCCGTCAAGTCGAGGTCAGCCACGAGGAGGAGCCGGTCTCCGAAGATCGCGTGTACTTGTACTTCTGGCCTGGAGGACAAACCCAGCGCGCCGCCATTCAGATCCAGCAAGGCGGTGGTGACGTAGAAGACATCAACATCCTCACGCTGACAGTCGCACCGCTCACGGGCAAGGTCCGGATCCTGAATGGGCCGGTCGACATGGCTCGGCCGCGCACCGACGAAGAGGAGAGCGAGCGGGAAGGGGACGGCTTTTGAGTCGCACGCTCAAGACAGCGGGCTTCACCCTGCTCGAGGTGTTGATCGCGACGGCCATCCTGAGCCTCTCGCTTACCGCTATTTTCTCGGCGCAAGGTGGAGCGGTTCGGGCGGTCGCCCGCGCACGACACATGGACGTCGCGATTGGACTGGCCCGTTGCAAAATGAGCGAGATCGAAGAACAGCTTCGCGTCGACGGCTTTCCCGAACTCGACCAAGAAGAGACTGGCGCCTGCTGCGAAGGAAACGAAGACGGCTTCATGAGCTGCAGGTGGCAGGTCGAGCGCGCGACCTTCCCCGACGCACAGCTCGGTGGACTCGATCTGGACGCCTCGCTCGAGCCAGGAAAAATGGACAACATAAAGGACCCCTTCGCGGGACGTAGCGAAGACGGCGCCGCCGGCGACCTCAGCACGCTGGCCGGCAACCTCGCGGGCGGCGGCGACGAAGGGGGGATCGGTGGGGTCGACGGGGTCGCGTCCATGGTCATGGGCTTGGTCTACCCCGATCTGAAGGTCATGCTCGAGGCGAGCACCCGGCGGGTGACAGTCGTCGTCCACTGGCCCGAAGGAAAGAACGAGCAAACGATGGTAGTGTCGCAGTGGTTGACCAAGCCGCAGCCAGGCGCGCTCGCCGATCCCGATGAAGAAGATGCGGCGGACGGCAGCAGCGGCGGGACCACCGGCACCACCGCCGCGGGGAGCAACCGATGAGGCGCACGCGCGGAGGCTTTACGCTGCTGGAGGTGATCGTGGCCATCGCGATCCTGAGTCTGATCGCCGTCATGGTCTACAGCTCGTTTTTCAGCATGGCTCGCTCCAAGCGCAATCTGCAGGAGGTCGCCTCCCGTTACCAGCAGGGCCGATCCGCCCTCGACCGCATGTCCCGCGAGCTTAGCGCCGCCTTCGTCTCGGCACACCGACCGTTCACCCAAGTGCAGCCCGTTCGGGAGACGGCCTTCATAGGATCGGACGAGCGACCAACCGATCGCATCGATTTCACGAGCTTTTCGTACCGCCGGCTCAAGAGGGACGCGCACGAGTCGGACCAAGCGGAGATCGGCTATTTCGGCTCCACCGATCCGGAGAACCGTGACAAGGTGGATCTCGTCCGCCGCGTGTCGAAGTACATCGATGATGACCCGACCCGTGGGGGCATCATCCAGGTGCTCGCCGAAGACGTCGCGAGCCTCGAGATCAGCTACCTCGACCCCCTCACAGGCGAGTGGACCGATTCCTGGGACAGCACCCAGCCAGCCGGCCAGCTCGGCCGACTTCCTTCCCAGGTTTGGATCACGCTCGAGCTGAACGGCGGCCCGGGCGACGCGACGATCAAATTTGAGACGAAGACCACCATCGCCATCCAGGCTGCGCTCAACTTTGCGGGCAAGTAAGACCTTCGACCATGCGACTCGACACCCTCCTCAACGCCCAGCAACTCCGCCGACGCCGGCGTGGAGCTGCACTCGTGATGGTGCTGATTTCGGTAGTCATTCTGACAGTCTTCATGGTCGAGCTGCAGCAGCAGAGTTCCGCCTCCTTCTCATCCGCCTTGGCAGCGCGCCACCGTCTGCAAGCTGAATACCACGCTCGAAGTGCGATCAACCTCTCGCGCCTGCTGATCGCCACCGAGCCGAGCATCCGCAAGACGATCGCGGTGCCCTATTCGCTGCTCATGAAGGGAAAGAAGCCGCCGCAAATCCCGGTGTGGGCTTTCTCCGACCAACTGCTCGGCGTATTCAACGGCGGTGACCGCGCAAAGGGCTTTGCCGAGCTGACGGGCACCGACCTGTCCTCCGCTGAGAACATCGGCCTCGCGGGCGCCGGCCACTTCGAGCTTATCGTCGTCGACGAAGACTCCAAGATCAATGTGAATGAAGCGGTTCGCGGCGACCCGATCACCCTGCAGCGGCTTGGCACCCAGCTGCTCGGTCTTCTCGCAGGGCCCCAGTACGACCCCTTGTTCGACAGCTTCGACAGCGACGGGCAACAGTCCGACCGGCAGACGATTTGCAGTGCTCTTCTCGACTGGGCCGACTCCGACGAGAACATCGCCTCGTGCCTGCCGCAGCACGACGGCGGGGTGTCACAGGGCTCAGAGGACAATTTTTATCAGACCATCGGCCTACCCTACCTTCGGAAGAACGCGGGTTACGACTCGCTCGAGGAGCTCCGCATGGTCCGGGGTATGGGCGAAGACTTCTGGGCGACCTTCGTCGACCCCGACCCGAACGATCCACGGAAACGCAACCTCAGCGTGTGGGGCCAAGGCAAGGTCAACGTCAACACCGCCAACGCCCAGACGATCCTGGCCATCGCGTGCAGCTACGCCAAACCAAACCAAGCGCTTTGCACCGACCTGCAGCAGATGACGACCTTTCTCGGCATGGTTTCGATGATTCGGCAGTTTGGCAACGGGATCCCGGTCTTCAGCTCGGGCAAGGAATTTATCAAGACCCTCAAAGGAGGCAGCATGCTCGGCCCGGCCCTCACGTCGATGGGCGTGGAGCCGATCGAGTTCGAGAACGAACGTGAGCTGCGAGAGATCATCGACACCAAGAGCAAGGTCTTCAGCATCTACGCCGAGGGCGTGGTGCCGGGCCAATTCGGTACCGAAACACGCGTTCCCATCCACGCCGTGGTCGATTTTCGCCAAGCGAGCGACCTGCCTGCGGCCGTCGACCAAGCCGCGCTCGCCGATTTCCTCACAGGGGGCGCGGGGGCAAGTAAATCGGGCGGCGATTCCGGTGCGGCCGGCGCCGATCCTACAGACCCGAACGACCCGGCGGCCGCCCTGGCCGCGCTCGCCCAAGATCCGGCAGGGCAGGTCGTTTATTACCGTATCGACTAATGGCCGAGAGCATGCGAATACAATGACACCAGGCATGAATCAGCAAACGAGGAGCGCACAGCGTGGCTAGATGGCTCGGCGTCGACGTCGGTGACGCAAGCGTGCGTGTCGCGCTCCTGCGATCCACCTTCCGCAACATCGGCGTCGAGGCGCTTCGCGAGGAGCCCATCGCAGAACATGGGTCAGCGAGCGGGGCCCTGCGTGCCGCCGTTCTCGGTCTCAAGGCTGACAGCTATGGCTCGGCCGTCTCAGGCGCCCGGGCCTTCTTGCGGGTGCTGCGCCTGCCGAAGGCCGCTCAAAAGGAGCTGGCCAACATCCTCAGCTTCGAGGTCGAGGCAACCCTCCCCTTCGAGCTCGACGACGCGGTCATGGATCATCGCATCCTCACCCGCCTACGAGGTGACGAGGACAGCATCCCGATCCTGGCCGGCGTGGCGTATACCCACGATGTTCGGGACCAGGTCAACCTCGTACGGCGCGGCACCGGTCATGAGCCGAGCCGCGTCGGAATCGGCCCGCTACCGCTCGCCAACTTGGTCCAAGTCTGCCCCAGTCTCTCCCAAAAAGAGCCGGTTGCCATCATCGACGTCGATCAGGAGCACACCGATCTGTTGATCCTGCAGCGAGGGGAAGCCCGCTTCGCCCGATGCATTCAACGGGGCGTCATGAGCTTGCCACACGAAGCCACCCAGCTCGCACGGGACCTACGGCAGTCGATAGGGGCATGGCGCGCCCACGGCGGAGATCCCCCAAGCGCCATCTACATCGTGGGCGGGGGCAGCGTGACTCCCGGTATCGAGACCTTCATTGCGAGGGAACTTGGGATCGCACCGCAGTCCTTGCCCAAGCTTCAAGTCATCGGCGCCGACGAGCAAACGAGCGCAAATTTGCCGCGATTCGCGCGTTCGATCGCCATCGCTCTCGGCCAATCACGTCGAGCCAACGATCTAAACTTGCGGCAGGGACCGCTCGAAGCCCAACAGGGATTTCACTTCCTCCGCGAGAAGACACCGCTGCTCGCGGGTCTCGCGGCCGCGGTCACGGTGAGCTTCGGCTTTTCTATCTTCGCCGAATCGCGTGCGCTCGATCAAGAGCGCACACATCTCGAGGCTCGCCTCCAGGCTAGCTCCAAGATGCATCTAGGAACGAGCACCAGCGATCCCGAAGAGGCTGCCGAATTGCTCGAGCAAGCCATCAGCGGCAAGAGCCAAGATCCGATGCCCCAAATGGACGGCTTCGACGCCCTGGTCGCATTGAGCGGCCTGATCTCCCACGACATCACGCACGACATCAACGAGTACTATTACGACCGGGGCAAGATCATGCTCACAGGGATGGTGCCGACCATCGACAACGCCCAGGCCGTTCGAGATGCCATCTCGGGCCACCGATGTTTTCAAGACGTGACGATGAAGGGCACCAAACGCCTCGGGAGCAAGCAAAAACAGAAGTATGATCTGAGCTTCGTGGTCAAGTGCGCGCCCGCCACGTCGAAGAAAACCTCCGGCTCGAAGGGCGCAGCCAAGAATGCTGGTGCAGCCAAAGCAGGCGGCTCCGCCCCGAAGACGGGAGGCAAGAAGTGAGCTTCGCCGACCGCTTCAACAAGCTTACGCCTCGCGAGCAAAAGCTCGCAGGGTTCTTCGTGCTGTGTGCGGCGCTGATGGTCTTCGTAGGGGGCCCCATCTACGCCTACATGGGGATAGCCTCCGATCGCGAGTACAACGACGCCATCCGCACGCAGTTGCGCCGAATGGATCGAGGAGCCGAGCTCCTCGCCAATCGGAGAAGTGAGCGCGAACAACGGGACATGCTCTACGCGCGCCAACCGCCCGCCATGGCCTCCTTCATCGAGAAGGCTGCACACGCGAACGGGCTCGAAGTACCGCGGATGAACGATCAACCTCCACTAGACGCCAAAGGCTTCGTCGAACGACCGACCAAAGTTCATATGTCGAAGGTTGGCCTGCTCCCGCTCGTCAAGATGCTCGAGCGAGTCGAGAGCGGGGGCTACCCCGTCGCTATCAGCCGACTCAAGGTCAAGAAGAAGAGCCGCCCCGATCAATACGACGTCGAGCTCACGGTCTCCGCCTACGAGAAAAAACTGGCGCCGAGCAGCAAAGACAAAAAGAACGGAAAGAAGGGTAAGCGATAACGATGGCTAGTCGAGTCCGCCGTGTGATGCGCTGGGTCGCCTACCCGCTCTGTTACCTATTTTTTCTCGGGCTTTTTCTTTACTGGAGCTTCCCCTTCGATCGGATCGGCGACCGCATCATCGCAGAGTTCGATCGGGCGAGTGCACGCGATGCCCGCCGCTCCGGAGGCGAACCCATGAAGCTCAGCCTCGGATCGATCGACGGCTACTGGCTGAGCGGCGTCGAGGTCCACGATGCCGAGCTCGTCGTGCCCGCCAAAAAGACGCGCGGATCGAGCAAGATGGCAGCCTTCAATCCGGTGACCGAAGCGGGGGCGACCCCTAAGCCCATGAGCCTGCGTGTCGACAGAGCGACGGCACGGGTTGAGCTGCTTCCCCTGCTGCTCGGAAAGGTCCGTATCCGGTTCGAGGTCGACGCTTTTGGCGGTAGTGTTCAAGGCACGGTTCCCTACGGGCCCGGCAGCGGCGACGTCGAACTAGAAGTGGAGGGCCTCCAGCTGGCCAACGTGGGTCCACTGAAATCGATGCTCGATGAGATCCCGCTCTTGGGCGTCGTCAGCGGTACGCTCCGCCTCGAACCCAAGGACGGTAAGTTCGCCAAGGCTTCAGGCGAACTGGCCATAGAAATCGACAAGGTCGTCTTGGGTGACGGAAAGGCGAAGATCCAAGGAGTGGCTTTGCCCGCCGCTCAGGTCGGACGACTTACGCTCGCAGCCAAAGCCAAGGACGGCGTCCTCGAAATCGAGGAGCTCAGCGCCCAAGGTCGTGACTTCGTGCTCGCGGGTGACGGCAAGATCAAGTTGCACGAGTCGTGGAAGCGCACCGTCGCCGACGTGCACCTGCGATTCAAGTTCACCGACGCGTACCGCGACTCCGACGATGCGACGCGCGGATTGCTGGGCAAACCTGGCGAGACGATGCCGCCGCTCATCGAACTGGGTCCGAGCCCCTTCAAACGAGCCAAACGAGACGATGGGATGTACGGATTTTACGTGCATGGCCCGCTGGGCCGGATCGATGCCGATCCCCAACCGGAACGATCGAGCGCGCGTTCTCGGCGCAAGCGAGGAAAGCGCGGGGGCAAGGCCCGCCTCCCCTTCGCAAAGCGCTCCCGCAAGCGCAGCAGCAAACGAACTCCAACGAGCGGAGCTCGGGATGGTGCTGCATCCGGTTCGGACAGCGACCCGCGCGACAGCCCGCGTGCTCCGAAGCAACCAGGGAACGGCGACGGCGACCGTGCCGCATCGGGGGCGAAAGACGCCGGCAAAGGCGATGAGTGACTCCCGTCTGCCGCGCCTCATTGGCGTGATCCACCTGCCCGCTCTCCCCGGAAGCCCCGCCTTCACGGTGCCTCTGGACGCCACACTAGCAAGGGTCACGGACGAGGCCGGGATCTTGGCTGCGACTGGCTTCGACGGGGTCATGGTCGAAAACTATGGCGATGTTCCCTTCTCTCCGGGCCGCGTTGACGCGGTGACCGTCGCCGCGATGACGGCATGCGCGCAGGCAGCGCGGGCGGCTGCCCCGCGGCTCGCGCTCGGGATCAACGTGTTGCGCAATGACGCCGAGTCGGCGCTCGGCATCGCCCGAATCGTAGGCGCCCACATGGTCCGCATCAATGTTCACATGGGCGCGCGCGTTACCGATCAGGGCGTCATCGAGGGTCGAGCACACGACACCTTGCGCGAGCGGCAACGGCTCGATCTCGGCGATGTCGCTCTGTTGTGCGACGTCGCCGTCAAACACTCCAGTCCGCTCGGCGCCCCGCGACCAATCGTCGACGAGGCCGCGGAACTCGTCGAGCGTGGCGCCGCAGATGCGGTGCTCGTCACGGGAAACGGCACAGGACACGCGGCGTCCGCAGAAGATGTGCGCTCGGTCACAGAGGCGGTCAACGCGCCAGTCTACGTCGCGAGCGGTGTCACGCTCGATCGCCTCCCCCAGTGCAGCGCCGCCTACGGGGTCATCGTCGGCTCTGCGCTGCGGGCCAACGGCCGCGCAGGCGGCCGAATCGATGCTGACTGTGCGAAGCGCTTTGTCGATGCATACCGGCAGGCGCGAGGCTGAGCCTCACGCTGTGTGTCGGAGCCGAACGTCGACCTGTTCCGCTCGTAACGCGATGTGGCGACAGTCAAGGTGAGCGTGGAGGCGGGGCGGCGCCCTTCACCGGATCGAGGGCCCCCGATAACGACGGCCCCGATAACGACGGCGACGCGCTACCCGCCGCTTCGGCCAGGTCATCCATGCTGTGAGTCTTTGGATCATATTTGGACGAACACTTCGCCATGATCATCGACGCCTCAAAGTGTCCCTCCTTCGCCAGCGCCCCTTCGACTGTCACGAGCACGCCCCCCTCGGGGACGTCACGGAAGGTGTCGGGGATCACACACTGCGAATACCGGATGGGTAGCTGCTTGTTCTTGCCCCGAATGACAAATCGGTACTCACACGGAGCGTCACGCTTCGTCAATGTGCCGGGGACCAGCTCCCCCTCGAGCCGAACGCGGCGACCGCGGAGTTCATCGCTCTTGTCGATGATGTCGTCCACGGGTTGAGAATAGATGGCCGCCTCCTTGAACCCAAACATGAACAACACCACAATTCCGGCAGCCATGACGAGGAGCGTGACAAGAAAACCGAGGTTGGTGCTCGGGCCGCTGTCCTCGGCGGGCGCACGCGGCTCGGCAGGATCGGGGACAGCCATCGTGTTGTCGTCAGTCGCTGCCTTGTCGGGCTCGCGGTCGGCAGCCGACTCGTCAGAGTCGATGCCCGCCACCGCGGCGAGTTCGTCGTCAATGTTCTTGCCCATGATTCAACCTATGCGTCAGCCTAACCTCTAGAACATGATCCGTCGAGCGCTCCTGCTCCCGGCGGCCCAATCTCTCGCCATGCCTCACCTTCCGCCAAAACGATGGCAAATCGCCGGCCCAGCGCTCCTCGCCTGCCTCATCGTGAGCGTTTGTTGTAGGCCAGCCGCAAGGATCACCGCCACCCGTGAGAGCCCGGCCAGCCCCGCCAGCCAAAACCGACCCGCCGACCCGAGCGAGCGCCCCGCCACGACAGCGAGCAGTCGCTCCGCGGCGACCCCGCCCTCCCCTCACGCTAGCTATGTCGATCTCGGACATCGAGACGTCGCCTTGCCGTTCCGCCTGCTGTCCGTCCCCGGTCACAAGAGCGCGTTGCTCGTTCACGAACGGCGACACCCTCGCACGAGCTTCGTCCGGCGCATCGACAGCGAGGGAAATCTCGGCGCTCTTCGCGAAACCCCAGGTCGTAGCGTGGTCGCCGCGGTCGATGAGCCGGCGCCCACTCTCGTCACCTCCGATGGCGAGCACCTCTGTTTCGAATCGTTGGTCGAGTCGGGCGCCGCGCCGCGATGCCACGCCCGACGCGCCCACTTCGTCGTGCCAACCGCCGACGCGCTCGTCCTGATCGAATCACGGCGTCCACCCAAGGAGAAAAAGCCAACAACAGACGCAACGCCAGAGGCACCCGACGCGAAGAAGCCCAAACGACCGCGAGTCAGTCAACGGCCCGCAGCCGCCGATCGACCATCACGGCCCGCGCGGAAGAAGAAGAAGAAGAAGAAGAAGAAGAAGCGACGACAACCGATTCCCATGGACATTGTCGTCAGTCGCTACGACGGCAGCGGCGAGTTGCTTGCCGAGACGGCGCCCTCCGGACTCAGGATCATGCAGCCGCTCGCGGGAATGGGCCTGACCGATGCCGTGGCCATCTCGGGGGGCATTCAGCTTCTTTGGTACGCCCACGTGAAACCAGAAAAGCGCGGGCGCCGGTGGGTGCCGCGGGCAGCTTTGCGCACGGGGCGGCTCGACGTCACAGGCCGCTGGCTCCCGACAACCTTGGAGACCCTGTTCGTTGGCGAGCGACGCTACGGCTACATCGAAGGGCACGGGCAGGCGAGGCTCGGTGGCCATGCGGGTCGAGCGCTGTACCTCGGTCGCCGTCAACAGGCGCGGCGCCGGCCGATGCGGCCGGAGGCTTGGTGGCTAGACCCTCTCTCGAGGATCGGAATCGATGAGGCGCTCTACGCCGTGGCGCCCTGGCGGCTAACCGAAGCTCCCCCTCTGCTCAAGACGGAGAGGCAGATCTACGCCACGCTCAAGAAACGCCTTCGCGGGCGGCGACGTCCCCTCGATCCGGCACAAATCACGTGGACCGGCGACCGCGCGTGGATGGTCGAGCACGGCTCGGGCGGCCCCGGCTTGTGGTCCATCGACCGCAAAACCGGAGAGACCACGACCCACGCCGCGCCGTTTAGCGTGAAGCGCGCCGCGACCCAATGGGTGAGCATCAGTCCCAGTGGCGCCGTGCTGGTGGCCGGTGACGCCACCCTGCGCACCGTAGACGAGAATGGGGTTATCAAAGACGCGGGTCCACGGCCCGGCATCGATTCTCCTGACCGCGGTGCAGCCGTTCGGATCGGCACGGGCTGGTGGGCGCTGACAGGAAATGCGAATTCACCTTCGCTACGTACGGTGGCTCGAGTCGCGCCAGCCGGAATCGAGGCGCGAGCCCTCGATCGCTACGCCTACCGGGACACCTGCGCGCTCGTTGGCGGCAAAATCCAGGGGCTATTTCTCGCCCTCGATCATGGACGACTCCGCGTATGGCGACTCAGCCCCGAAGGGAAAACCACATCGCTGGGATCCTACCGCTCGCCAATCGCACGAGGTTTTCAAGCTGTCCAAAGCCGTTCAGGAGGTGCGATTGTCATCGGCCCAGCGGCGAATCACCCCGACCGGTGGATCGCTCTTGGCGTCGACGAGCGCGGCCGGCTCTCGCCGAGCTATGGGCTCCCCGGAACCAAGGCGCCAAAAGGACGGCGAACGCTGCAGGCCCGCCCCGGCGGTGCCTTGGTGCGAAACGGCCCCGAGATCACCTGGCTCGACGAACGAGGCCAGACCATGGCGCGGCGCGAGCACGACGCGCTCTCCACCGTCTCCTCGACAAGCTGTCTGAGCGGGCGACCTGGCCACAGCCATGCGGTCGGGTCAAGCCCGGGACAGTTTGTCGCCCTTCCCGACAACATTCATCGCGCTTGCTGGCTCAGCACGCCGCAGTGGACCCTCCATGGCGACCTGCGGCTGGTGATCAACGAGGCACGCGGCCTCGACGAGCACGCCAAGCTCGTCACGCTCGGACCGTGGCCTGCTCACGTGAGCAAACCCCACCGAACAACGTCGCCCCTGCGCTCCTCACTTACCAAGCTCAGTCCCCGTCGCTGCTCTGCCGACATGGTCGACGTCGGGGGCCGTTTTTGCATCGATCGATACGAGGTACGTCTTTTCGCGGGACAGCCGCTGCGCGCGCTATCCCCGTTCTTCTCCCCCTCCCGGCGACACGCCAAGCTCGCCTGGTCGGTGTGGTCCAAACGCCGGCACCGGGTCGGCGATCTGCACGCTCGCGCGACGCTCCTCCCTCCGCTCCCCGCCCCTCATCCCGTCAAGACCTTCGCCCGAAGCCTGTCCGGAGTAAGGCCGAGTGGATATTTGACCAGCTATGCCGCAGAAAAGAGTTGCGAATCCGTCGGCAAACGTCTCTGCAGCCACGAGGAATGGACGACCGCCTGCCGCGGTGAAAACGACACGAAGTTCCCCTACGGGGATAAATACCAACACGGGATCTGCAACGTGTTTCGCTATGTTCACCCAGCGGGCGTGCTGCACGGAAACTCGTCGATCGGCCACCTCGATCCACGTCTGCATCTCGTTCACGACGAACGGGGCCCCCTGCTCCTACCCACAGGTAGCCTGACGCAGTGCGCAAGTCGCTGGGGCGCCGATGCCGTGCACGACATGGTCGGCAATCTCGACGAATGGGTCGACGAGAAAGGTGGCGCCTTCGCCGGAGGCTTCTACGCGCGAGCGTCGCGATCGGGATGCAAGTCCGTCATCGGCGTTCACCCGAGACGATATTTCGACTATTCCCTCGGCACTCGCTGCTGTAGAGCCGTCAGGCGCTGAGTGACGCGCGCGTCACCACAGCACAACCTTTCGCAAAGTCGCATCCACCCGCTCCGTCGAGCGAGGGACGTTTCGAGGTCGACCCATGGCAAGCAGTGCGCTGTTTACGTTAGAGAACCCCACCGAAGAGCACCACATGCTGCGGCAGATGGTGCGCGGCTTCACTCGCGATGTCGTCGAGCCTCAAGCAGAGGAATTTAACCGTCGCGCCGAGTTCAACCGCGCGCTGTTCAAGCAATGCGCGGAGCTCGGACTCCTGGGTTTGACCGTTCCCGCTGAGGACGGCGGAGCCGGCATGGATTTGCTCGGCGCGGTATTGGTTCACCACGAATTGAGCCGCAGCGATCCCGGCTTCACGCTGGGATACTTGGCGCATGCAATTCTGTTCGTGAACAACTTCTACCATGCCGCCAACGCCGAGCAGCGAGCCCGCTTTCTTCCCGGTGTGCTCGACGGCACGCGCATTGGTTGTATGGGCATGACAGAGCCGGGCGTCGGCACGGACGTGATGGGCATGGGGACGACGGCCGTTCGCGACGGCAGCGACTACGTGCTCAACGGACAGAAGGCCCTGATCACCAACGCGCCCGAAGCGGACATCTTTCTGATTTACGCCAAGCTCGATGGGCGCATGACGACCTTCGTGCTCGAGCGCGACTTCGAGGGCCTTTCCACGCCCGGCAAGACACCCAAGATGGGGATGCGGGCCAGCAGCCTCGGCGAGGTCATCATGGAGAATTGTCGCGTGCCGGCGGCGAACCTTCTCGGCGAAGAAGGGGGCGGACTCGTGCACATGATGAGAAACCTCGAGGCGGAGCGGCTGACCTTGTCCGCGATGAGCCTCGGAATCGCGGATCGTTGCATCGAAATCATGATCCAGTACGCCCACGAGCGGCAAGCCTTCGGTCGATCGATCACCCAACTCGGACAGATCCAGCGCTACATCGCAGAAAGCTACGCTCAGACCGAAGCCGCGCGAGCGCTCATCTACACGGTGGCGCGAGACTGCGGCCCCGGGAAACGGAACCGAATCGGCACGGATGCAGCCAAGTTGTTCGCTGCGCCGGTTGGCAAACAGGTGGCGGACAACGCCATGCAGGTCCTCGGCGGTTGGGGCTACTGCGACGAGTTTAAGGTCGAACGGTTCCTGCGGGATGCCAAACTACTCGAGATCGGCGGCGGCACGCTCGAAGCCCATCAAAAGAACCTGACGAAAGATCTCGTGAAAGCACGAGCCCAGTGACCCCTTCTCGATACAAACACTCAGTATAATTACTTGAGTGTTCTACATTAAGTGTATCCAGTGAGAGCGCCACGGGGGGACGGCGTCTACCACGTGTGTTGGCTACCGCTCTCGGGACGTCGCGGGGGACGTATGATGATGGTCTCGCGTTTCTTCGGCGCCTGCTCCGCCTCGCGACGAGGCGGCTCCTTGATGGCCTCGGCGGCCTTAGGATCCGCCTCCCCCCAGATGGGGATCCGCAGCTCGCGCTTCTGGCCGTCGCGCTCAAAACCAACGCTAAGCTCGCTCGCTACCGCCAAGGACGTCCACGCGGTCCAGAAACGGTCGGGCGTCTCGAGGGGCATACCGTTGACCGATCGCACGATGTCACCAGGGCGCAAGTCGACGTTCTCCCACTGGGCGGGGAAACGCTGTACGCGCCAGCCGATGAATTTTCCCCGGGACATCACCTCTTCGATAGGCACTCGCTTCAGGAGCCACGATGGTCCGGCGCGTAGGATCTCGTCGAGGGCCGCGCGATGAATTCTGCCCGGCGGAGCCTCCTCTTTGGGCTGCTCGTCGGCCATCACTATGGCCTTCGGGTCGGCAGGCTGCTCCTGGTGCGCAGCGCAGGCACTCAGTATCGCCAACGTCAGGAGCAAGGTCGATGATCGTCCTTTCATGAGGAGACTATGATGCCAGCGCGCGCACGATGCCAAGTTCTCATCGCGCCGAACGGCCAGTCTCACCAGTCGAGGGCCAGGCCAAACACCATCGTTTTGTCGCCGATGTGCATTTGAGGATCGTCTCCGATCCCATCGAGATCGGCGCGCATCCATTCGCCAAAAAAGTACGCATAATTGAGTCCGGTCTGTGAGCGCATGGTGCTCGCGGCCGTCGGATCGAAGGCGTTGAGCGCGAGCGCTGCGCCGATCGCGAAGTGAGTGCCATAGCTCATTCCCTCGCCGACCACGGTCGCTCCACCTTCGACGGACTCCGACGTGCCGTCCGATCCAACCGCATTCCAGTAGCCCATGCCAAAGCCGCCCTTGACGTAGGGCACGATGGGGATACTCAGCTCGCGCAGCAGACCATCGAAACGTGCGACAACGGAAGCGTGCATCGGAAAGATGTTGAGCCCCGTCTCAGACGCCGTCTCCGCGCCGAGACCGTCTTCGTCGCTGCTCGTCGCGTAGCTGTATCCGCCGAAGCGCGTATAACCCCAGCCAACGCCCAGACCGAAGCTGCCCACGTAGCGCAGATGCAGGGGAACCCAGTCGAGCTCCATGCCAAAATAGACCCGTGCGTCGTCGCCGAAGTACGTCGCGAAAGGCTTGGCGCCCGTATCGCTGAACTCCTCGTCCACCTCGGCATAATAAGGTCCAAACCGCAGCTCGAACACGACGTGCCCCGTATCGAACCACGGGTAGGAGGATTGCCCTTCGGTGGCGCGAATGCTGCGGCGCCACGTGTTGCCCGCGATCGCTCGTGGAGCGAGCCCCGGCGGACGGGGCGCAGTGGCTGGGGGCACAGAAGCTGGGGGCGCAGTGGCTGGGGGCACAGAAGCTGGGGGCACAGAAGCTGGGGGCACAGAAGCTGGGGGCACAGAAGCTGGGGGCACAGAAGCTGGCTCCGCCGCAACGGGATCCGGTTTCGCCTCGTCTGCCACCGCACGAAAAGGAATCGCGGTTAGCACTCCGACGAGAGCCACCCGCGACGCGATCATGGCCGTGCGCTTCATCGCGATCCTCCGCGACGCTCGCGGCGCCAGAACCACGTCAGTCCCAAACCCAGAAGCAACGCGAGAAGTCCTCGCCGCTCGTCCGAAGCAGGGCTCGTTAAAACGCAACCACCGCCAGCCTTTCCGCCGAGCGCACGGTAGTTCTCGAAGAAGTCGGTGACCGGGCCAGACAGGCCGCAGGTCGTTTCCGACACGTCTCCCTCATTGCCGTACTTGTCCGTCGCAACGACGACGCAAGAATAGAGGACGCAGTCTTCGAGCCCGCTGACGGTGATGGCGGAATGTCCGGTCACCTCCGCCGTGAGCATGCTGCTGTCGACCTCGGTGATGTCATTGCACTCGACCCCGGCGTCGAGCGAGCACTCGGCCGCGGCCGTGCTGTCGCTGCTGCTGCCCCCAGCGTCAGCCGCATAAAAGTTGCTGCCGCCGGTGCCGGTTCCGCCTGCTCCCCCGGTTCCGCCCGTGCCACCCGCGCTGGTCGCTCCGCCGCTGCCGCCCGCCCCGCCGCTGCCGCCTGAACCGCCCGCGCTGGTCGCGCCACCGCTGCCGCCCGTGCCGTCCGATCCGCCGGTGCCGCCCGTCCCCGTGCCGCCGACGTCCTCGTCCTTCTGACAGTAGGCCTTGTAGGTGGCCGCGTCGGAGACGCTGCCGAAGCTCACGTCCACCTTGCCGCTATCGTTGACTGACGCGCTGACCGAACTCGGGGCCGTGGGGCCGGCCGTGTCGACGATGATGTCGATGGTTGCCGGCGACTCAGAATCGACCGACTCGTTGATGAAGAACAACGTAGCCGTTCCGCCCGACTTGCTCACGTTGTTGGTGCAACCGGTCACATCGTCCATCACCTGATCCGCAATTGCTTGTGCGGTGAGCGTGATTTCAAGGGTCGTGGAATCCGCCTTTTGCTTCGGGGCCAGCAGGATGCAGGTCTCAGCCGTGATGTGCTCGGCTTCACAGTCGCCGCTGTCATCTCGACCGTACACGGAGATCTCGTCGTTCACGCTGATCCCGGTCACCGTGAACGTGAGACTATCCGAGTTGCAATCGGAAGAGTTGATGTAGTGCTTCCCGTCGATGACGTGATCATTACTGTCATCACTACGGTCAATGTCGGTCTGGCTGACTGCGATGACAGCTACGGCGGGCAAACTCAGCAGGACGATCGCCAGCGTCGCGAGGAGCTGCAGGAGGCGCCGAAACGCGTGAGGGGTCGATGTTTGGGTACAGCGCATGTACATACCTACGCTTCTTTCAGCACAGTCCGTGCCGAGCGGCAAACAAGACGTGCGCGGCCGCGAAATTGCAGCTCCTTGGGGATAAACCCGCAACAGTCCACGTCCATGCCGCACCCACCGCAATTGACAGAATGGCACGAGAGCGGGGCCCAGGGACCAGCGCGGTGCCAAGACGTCACGGGCGGCTTGCCGCGGGTTTCCAGGCCAGGACGCGCAGAGCGTTCTCAGCGAAAATCTTGCGAAGATCGGCGTCGCTAAAGCCCTTGTCGCGCAGGGCCGCCACGAGGCGGGGCCAGCGTGAGGCATCTCGAAGGGCCCGTACCGGTGTGCCGCCATCGTAGTCGCTGCCAATCGCGACGTGCTCGACGCCCGCAACCTTCACCATATGGCGGACTTGGGCCACGACGTCCCGCAAGCTGACCTTCTTGCCGCGACTCACGAACGGTCGGTAGACGTTGAGCCCCGCCACGCCTCCGGTCGCGGCGATGACACGGAGCTGCCGGTCGCTGAGATTGCGGGGATGTTTGGCCAAGGCATGGGCATTGGAGTGGGTAGCGACAATCGGCGCGCGGTACTTTTGCGCGATGGGTTCGAGATCAGCGAACGCCGCGGTCGACATATGCGAGACGTCGATGAGTGCGCCCGCAGCGTAGACGCGCTCGCAGAACGTTCGGCCGAGCGGCGTGAGCCCCGCCGGCTTCGCGTGGCGATTCGGTGAGGGCTTTCCGGTGGCCGAGGTCGCAAGTGCATTGTTCGCCGCGTGTACGGGGCCAACGAGACGGACGCCCGCCGCGATGAAGCGATCGATTTGCGTGATGTCATCCGCGAAGGCACCGGCTCCCTCGATGGCGACGAACACGCCAATGGTGCCCGGCGAAAGCGGCCCCGTGTAACCCGGCTGCCCCGGCGCCCACGCCAGGATGTCGTGCCGCGCCACCAACTTGCGAATCGTCGCGAGCACCGCGTCGGCA
This sequence comes from Polyangiaceae bacterium, assembly GCA_029941785.1. GTDB lineage: Bacteria > Myxococcota_A > Polyangia > Polyangiales > Polyangiaceae > JAPYTK01. The sequence goes on from JAPYTK010000038.1 coordinate 27,131, forward strand.
TCCGCGATCCGTGGGTGACCATCATTGAGATAATCGGCCAGGTAGATCGGGTAGACAATCCCTCGGTACCCCCCCGCGCCGAGCGTCTTGGGCGTGGCGTGCCCCTCGACCAGATCGAGAGACCGACCCTTGAAGTGAACCTTCCAGGGCGTGTCGACGTGCAGATCAACCACAGGAATGGCGGGCAGCGACGGCAAAGAGAGCGTCATCGGTTTGGGCGACGAGGCAGCTGAGGTAGAGGGCGAGGGAGCGACCGACGCAGGGGGCGCAGGAGCGACCGATGCAGAGGGCGTGGGAGCAACTGACGTGGCGGTTACGCCTAGCGACGAACTCGAGCGCGCCTCGGTGGAGGGTGACCGGGCGGACGCCGAATCACCTGGACAGCAGGAGGCAGTGAGCAAGAAGCTGCCCAGCCACGAAACGCAGCGAACTCGGCGACAACAGATCA
>JAPYTK010000038.1:27678-33060 GCA_029941785.1 Polyangiaceae bacterium
GTGAGCAAGAAGCTGCCCAGCCACGAAACGCAGCGAACTCGGCGACAACAGATCATGAGTTGGCGATCACATAGCCGCAAAACATTCCCGCCCCAAAGGCCACGAGCGCAATGAGCAGCGTCGCCCACCACGGAGTGCTCAGCGGCTCGATATCCGCAGCCTCATACACCGGGATCGGCCGGCCCCGGCCAGGCGGGCCCGAGACGACCTGCCCGGAAACCTGGGTTGGTCCGTGTTGTCCGGCTGGCCCAGGCGGCACCGAAGCCATGATCTGCGTTCCGGACGCCACAGGGGGAGAGCTTGGCGCGGGCGTGCCGCCCGCGCCGTACGGCGTGATGCCAACGGATGGGTAACCGGGACTGACAGGCGGGTAGCCGGGACTCGCAGGCGCCGCAGCCGAACCATGCTGCGCAACTTGACGCGTGGGGAGAAGGGGGATCGCGACGGTCTGCAAGCCGTCCGGCACGAAACGCGCTGGCGTCCCCTGGGCGAGTTCACGGAGGGCCTCGATCATCTGCTCCGCGGACTCGAAACGGTTGGCTAAATCGCGCACCAAGCAGCGCTCGAAAAACGGTTCCCAATGGGCCAACTCCGGACGATGCTCGGAGATCGGGGTGTGCGGATCCTTGAGGATGGTCAGGATACGACTCAGGTTGTCCGGCCCAAACGGGTGATGGCCGGTCAGCATCTCATAGAACACGACGCCAGCCGCCCAGAGGTCAGTACGCGGATCGACCTCTTTCGCGTTCATGATTTGCTCAGGACTCATGTATCCCGGCGTACCGAGTACAGCCCCCGTCTGGGTCTTGGAGCCCATGCCTCCGGCCGCATCCATGACCTTGGCAATGCCGAAGTCGAGCACCTTGACGGAGTATTGACCCGTCGGCTCGGACACGAGAAACAGATTCTGTGGCTTGAGGTCGCGATGCACAATACCTGCACCATGGGCCACACTGAGCGCTTGGAGGACACCGTATAGGATCGGCGCGGCCTGCTCGACGGTCATCGTCTTGTTGACCATCAGGTACTCGTCGAGCGGGCAGCCACGAAGCAGCTCCATCACGATGTACGGCGTACCGTCTTCCGCATAGTCGTACGCCTTGACGTTCGTGATGTGGGGGTGGCGCAACGAGAAGCAAGCCTTCGCCTCCGCATAAAACCGCCGAACGATCGTCTCCTCTTGGCGAAACTGCGGGTGGAGCAACTTGATCGCGTACGTCGCGCCGGTCGCCGACTCGTACGCTTCATAAACCGCGGCGAGCCCACCCTCACCGACCAATCGGAGCAACTTGAAGCGCTGATTGAGCACCGCACCCACAGCATCCTCAGGCGAACCCTGAGCGGTCAACATGGCCCAAGCCTAGCCTCATTGGACACTGATTCACAGAGGGCCAAGCCTCCGGGCCGCCTAGCTTCCCTGGGGAGGGGCCACATGTTCGGGAAGCCTGAGCCAGGCGCCGTCCATCCCCTTGCCGTAGAGCGTGGCGTACGCCGCCATGGTGCGAATGACCCGTTTGGTATAGCGGCGGGTCTCACGGTACGGGATCGTCTCCACAAAAACATCGAAATCGTCGACGCCCCGCTTCTTTACCCAGCGCCGCGGCGCCCCTGGCCCTGCGTTATATCCAGGGATCGCGAGCAGGGGGTTGTAGCTGAACCTCTTGCTCAAGATCGACAGAAAGCGGCTGCCGAGCGCGATATTCACTGCGGGGTCGTGCAGGCTCTTGCGGGTGACCTTCATGCCCAGCTTTCGCCCAACGCTGCGCGCCGTGGGCATGATCAACTGCATCAGGCCATACGCGCGAGCGGGCGACACCGCCCCGGGCCGAAACGCGCTCTCTTCCCGCATGATGGCGTAGGCCAAATGCTCGGGGATGGGCGACCGCGCGCGCTCCCTCTCGACGATCTTTGCGTAGGGCCGAGGGTAGGCAATTTCCCAGATCCGCCGCCACACGCCAGCGGGGTAATGTCGAGTCCACTCCCCGGGCGCCGCGCGAAGCACGCCGTGTGACTCGGCCGGGGCTTCGCTTTGCGCCAAAACGAAGGCCGACGCCCAAAGCAAAGGCGGTGGTGCGCCGCGATCCAAAAGAGGACGCAATTCGCCGAGAGCACGCTTCGCATCACCCTGCCTGGCCAACGCAACAGCTCGGCGAAAGGGAAGACTTCGCAGGGAGGGGTGATCCGCAATGACGAATTCACCGCGAGGTTCTCGCGCGGTCGCTTTTTGTAGGGTCGCGCGCGCGCGCGCCTCGTCGAAGTGTGCCAGGCGCGAATAGGCAAGCGCCATGTAATACGAAAGAGGATGGTCACGGATCACTCGCTCCAAGCCGGCCAATCCCTGTCGCTTCAAACCGAGCGCGAGTCGCGCCCGGGCCAAGAAGTAGGCGGCACGACCGCGCGCGTAATACGAGGCCGGACGAGACAAGGCCACGGCTCTCTCGAGCGGGCCTACCGCAGCGGCCCAGTTCCCCTCTTTGATTCGCGCCAGAGCGAGAGCGAAAAGGCCATCTTCGAGCATGTCGCCGTCGGGGTAATCGTCGGCGATCGTCGAGAGCATCCGCGTGAAAACGGCCGCGTCGCCAAGCATCGCCACAGCCCGGGCGCCGTGGAGTCGCGCGTCGTCGGCGAAGCGATGCTTGGGAAAACGACGTTCGAGCTCGGCATAGCGAAGCCGGGCCACCGCCGGCTGCCCACCGCGCAAGGCGGATCGACCACCCAGGAAAAGCGCATACACTTGGCGCGGGAGACCCTCGCAGCGCGTCGCGGCCAAACCGTAAGCATCGCTCGCCTCGGCGTGACGGCGCAGCGCGCTCAGTCCCCGGCCCCGAGCCACATAAGCCTCGCAGCTCGCTTCGCTCGGGCGCGAATCGGCCCCACCGTCGGCCCGCAACACGTCGATGAGCTTGTCCGCCGCTCGAATGGCTTCACGACCTTGTCGCGAGTCGCCCAAGCCGCGGGCTCGGTCGACGAGATCGACGATGTTCGCCGCCATCAGACCCTTGCGCCGGTTTGCTGGCAAACTCGACAAGGCTCGCTTCTCGAGCTCGCGGGCCTCACCGCTACCGAGGCCTGCCCGTGATTCGTAGATGACGAGGCGGGCCACCGATACCGCTTCTTCGGCGCGCTGCAACGACGGCTGATTGAGCAGGGCCCTGGCGAATCGCAACGCCACATGCCGCCAACCGCCGGGTCGGGGGCTACGCTGAAGATAGGACCTCCACAATGGTGCCGCCTCGTCGACTCGGCGCACCGCCGCGAGTACGCGTGCCCACAACAACAACATCTCGTCGTTGGCGTGGTCGTTGTTCGCCACCCGCTCCGGCGCGATCGACTCGATGCGCGACAGAGCCTCGCCGGCCTGCCTCAGACTCATGAGCGCCCGCGCAGCATGCATGCGTGCGTGATCCGCTAACAGCCCATCTCGGGCAGCAACGAGATCGAAGACGACCACGGCGCGTGCCGGTTGCCCAGCCGCCATCCAGCGCAATCCGAGCTGATATTGCCAAGCGGCGCGCTCTGGCGCGTCATCCGGCAGCGTGCCGAGCGCACGAGACAGCGCTTCGGCGGCGGCTTTCGGGCGCCCGGCCAAGCCTTCCTTCTTGACGAGGCTCAGGCGGGGGTCCTCGGTCACCAAGCCAAGCCCGCGCGGATCGAAGTGCGGTTGCTGCAGGTCGGCAACGACAGCTGGCACAGGAAGGACGTCGTCATTCGCGCTTGAGGTATTCAGCGGCTCGGCGGTCGTGGCCGCCGCAGCGACCGGCGTCGTTCCCCCTGCGGGCGCCTGCGGCAGTCCCACCGTCGGCGTGACATACGCTGGCGATGCAGCGCAGCCCTCCGTCACCGCGACGCTCATCCACATGAGGGTCAGGGACGCGACCATCGAGAACCGCCAACGTCTGGTCAAAATCGCCACCGCAGTGAAGGTAGCGAAAAAAACCAGTGTCGTCGAAGAACCGGCGCGCGTTGTGTGATTTTTCGTCGCCCGGCGAGACGGAGCCCTCGCTCGTGACGATGCATAGGTGTGCACAGTCGAAAGGTGCAGCCCACCGACCCGGACTACCCAAGCCCCCTTTATCACCTGGCCCCTCGTTTTGGTGGAGAGGCTCCGCCACTCTTCATCCGGGGACGCCTCCCCCACCTGCCTGGCGTGGCGGTCGTTGGTACCCGGCGCGCGTCGGCTCCCGCCATGCGTTGCGCCGCCGACCTCTCAACCCACGTCGCCAGCGCAGGCTACAGCCTGTGGTCGGGCGGAGCCATCGGCATCGATACCGCGGTCCACGAGGCTGCCCTCGAGGCGAGCGCGCCAACCGTGGTGGTCATGGCGGGTGGCCTCGACGATCCGTACCCCAAGCAAAACGCCCCCCTGTTCGACCGCGTGCTGTCCGCCGGCGGCGCGCTCATCTCGGTCCAGGCCGACGGCACGGCGCGCCGTCAGTGGCAGTTCCTCCTCCGAAACGCAGTTCTCGCAGCACTGAGCGACGCCATGGTCGTCGTGCAGGCACCCGCGAAGAGCGGCGCCCTCTCCGCCGCGCGCCACGCCCGCGCGTGGCACAAACCCGTGTTCGTCGTGCCCCACTCCCCCTGGGATCCCCTCGGGAGTGGTTCGGCGCTCGAGCTCACACGCGGAGGCATTGCCGTCACCGGCGGCCGGTCGCTGCGACTGGCCCTGGCCGGCAGGAGTCCGACAACAGAGCTGGACCGAAGCAGCCAGCGACCTTCCCTACACCGCACCGACCCGCTGCCGCGGGACTGGAGTCCACAACGGCTCGACAGCGCCGAGCAGCGAACCGTTTGGTCCGCCCTTGGCTCCGAGGCGTGCCATCTCGACGTCATCATGGCGCGCTGCTCCCTGCCGCCAGCAGCCCTTGCAGCGGCGATACTCGCTTTGACGTTAGAAGGCATCGTAGTAGAGGAGCCCACAGGACATTTTCGAAGAGCCTCCCCGCCATGACCACCGTGACCATCGTCGGAGCCGGCCTCGCCGGATGCGAAGCCGCCTATCAACTCGCGCGCCAAGGCGTGGACGTTCAGCTCTACGAAATGAAACCGCACAAGCGCACGCCCGCACAAACCGGGGATGGCCTGGCCGAACTCGTGTGCTCCAACTCCATGCGTGGGGTCGCGCTCAGCAACGCCGTCGGGCTGCTCAAGGAAGAACTCAGGCTCGCCGGCTCGCTGGTCATGGATTGCGCCTTGCAAGCCCGGGTCCCCGCCGGCGGCGCCCTCGCCGTCGATCGCGAGCGGTTCAGCGAACAGATGACGCAGCGGATCCACGCCGAGGAACGAATCGAGCTCATCAGCGAAGAGGTCAACCGCATCCCCGATGCCCGCCCGACGATCCTCGCCACCGGACCGCTCACCAGCGACGACCTCGCCTCACAC
>JAPYTK010000039.1 GCA_029941785.1 Polyangiaceae bacterium
GGCGGTGGTCGCAGCGGCGGCGGCGGCTACGGCGGCGGCGGCGGCGGCGGCGGCGGCGGTCGCTGGTAGAAACGATTCGCTTATGCGAACGAGAGGCGGGGCCCACGGGCTCCGCCTTTGTTTTGTCTGGCGTCTTCTTTGTCCGGCGGGCGGCGCAAGAACCCCCTGCCATCACTCGATGCGCCACGAGCGAACCGGAGCCCGGCATACCCATCCGATCCGTCAGAGCAGCGCCTCTATCATGCGGTGATGAAACTCTGCGTCGCGCGTAAAGTCGTTAAAGCGGATGACCCCCATCCTATCGATGATCACCGTCCACGGCGTCCCACCCGTACGGTAGTCACGCATCGTATTCGGTCGGCTCCGGGGATCGTTAGCGTCACTCGGTACGTCGTGACCAACAGGCCCCGCGATCTTCCACTTTCGCTGCTCCCTCTTCGCGCGCTCGAAGTCGTTGCTCGAGAATCCCTCGAAGGTGGTCTGCACGTAGATGAACGCGACCTGCCGACCGGAAAACGTTCGCTGTAGTTTCTTCGTCACGGGGAACCCCCGCTTTTGACATCCTGGTCACCAACCTTGAAAGGCGTACAGAACGACGACCTGACCCCGCAAAGCAGCCAACGATGCGGGAGCCCGATCACCGGAAGTCCAGCGAGCGATTCGTAGTTCCGGAGCGGGCCTTCCAACGAGCCGGTGCGCTCCGCTGCGGCGCGCCCCTGTCGATGGCCCGTAACGCAAGCCAACTTCTTTCCGAGCTGAGATCACAGGCGGAAGCGGCATCGGTACAGCGGTCGCACGACCACCGCGCGACTGGCCCCGGCGGTCGTGGCAACCCGTTGTCGCCATAGATGCCAACACAAGAAAGCCGAGAGCCGCCACCGGGTGATGAGTCATGGCTCGTCCAAGGTATCGCAATCGCGACCAGCCAAGGCGTATTTTCGTTCCCGCGCAGCCAGGCTCCGGCGAGCCACACCAAGCCATTCAGGTGGCTCCTCCAAGAAAACGGTCGCTATCCGCCAGCGTCAAAATCTTCGAGTCACGTCATCCGAAGGGCCGCCGCTCGCATGGCTTCCACCGTCATTGGGCTGGATTTCTCGAAAATTTTCTGCCAGAGATAACCCACGCCTCATGCTTCATTACCATCGATTTTCTTTCCCGCTGCTCTCAGCCTGCTTCGTATTCGGATGCACAATACAAGAGGTGCCAGCGGACGACGACGACAACGGGCCTGCGCCCAAGACGCTCTGCGCGTCGAACGACGAGTGCGTCGTCGATACGCCGGAGTCACCCTTGTGCGACTTCGACACGGGCGAGTGCTTGCCGCTACCAGCAGGTCATCCGCTCGGTTGGCGAGACGGTAGCCCCGAGTCCGTGTCGATCCCGGCCATCTACAGTCCGGAGAAACCGCTCGAAGCCACCGATCTCGCGTTTCATACCGATCCCGCTCGCACCGGCGAACTGTGGGTGCTGCGCCGTGAGTTCGAGCCGAACGGCCCCTGCCTCCAGAGCAACACCTCGAGCGGGACATGCTCGGCCCTCGAGGGAAGCATCGGAGTCGTCTTCAACGCAGGCACCAATCAGGTGACCGCTCAAAGCTACAAGGACCCCAACGCCTGGCACTTCATGCGTCGGCCCACCGCCTTGGCCTTCGGCGACAACGGTAACTTCGCGACGATCCACGAAGCACGAACGGGGAACTTCAGCGACGACCCCATCGACTTCATTGGCCCGTCGCTTTGGACGAGCGCATTGCCAGGGATCACGCCCGGCTGTGAGACCTCGCCCACGGGCTGCTTCAGCGTGCAACCCCCAGGCAAGAACGGCTCGCACCTGGACATGCTGCACTGCACGCCATTTGGCATGGGGATCGCCCACGAACAAGGAAACATCTACTGGGTGTTCAACGGAAACATCGGCGCGCTGGAGCGTAACGATTTTCGCGCGGATCATGGGCCAGGCAACGATGACCACAAGGACGGCGAGGTGCGCCGCTACGTCACCGGCCAGCTGACGCGGGTTGCAAACATTCCCAGCCATCTCGTGTTCAACAAGGAAGACGGCCACGTCTACGTCGCCGACACGGGCGCCGGACGCATCGTCAAACTGAACCCGGCTACCGGAGCGGTGGCCACTGGGCTCACGCCGAACTACGAGGGCCTCGATGCGAAAGTCGTCGATGGTGCCGTGCTCACGGTGGTGGTTCCGCCTGGGATCCTGACATCACCCAGCGGAATCGAGCTGTACGAAGGCCATCTGTACGTCACGGACAATGCGACCAGTCGCATCCACGCCTTCGATCTGCAGGGCCAGGAAGTACGCCACCTCCAGACGAACTTCGCCCCGGGCAGCTTGGCTGGGCTCACGATCGGGCCCGACGGCAAGCTGTATTTCGTCGAGAAACCAACCGGTTGGGTCCACCGCATCGATCCGATGTAAGAGGGCGGGTCCCTGACCCATCGGTGCAGCGACGAGCCGGCTCCGGCGCGCGATCAGACGCGCACTGCAGTTCGAGGTGCGGCAGACCGTCCGACTTGTGCGACTAGGATCCCAGGCCTACTTTGTCTCAGGGATGGACGAGTTAGCCCCCAACGTGTGGATTTGCGATGGCGCGACCATCCCGTTTTACGCGCCACCCTTCCCCATTCCGTTTCCCTACCAGCTTCGTATGGTGGTGATCCGGCTGATGGACGGCTCTCTTTTCGTTCACTCGCCTGTGCAACTCAGCGACGCCATCCGAGCGAAGGTCGATGAACACGGTATTGAAAATCACGATCCGAACATCATGTCGGCCACACAACGGACGGCAGCACGACTCAACCGCATGCTCGCCCCACACGGAGAGACGCCGCTCAATTTTCGTCTGTCCTTTCTCAAGCGCCGAGCCGCACGCCGGTCCTTGCGGACGATCATGGATTGGAAGGCCGAGCGAGTCCTGCTCATGCACGGGCCCTGCGTCACCAAAGGGGCGCAGGCCTTTCTAGAGAACGGATTTGCGTGGCTCGCTCCGTAGATCACGCCACGATGCCAGCGAGAGGAGCGCCGGCGAGCATCCCACCCATCAGGGCTTGATGATGTTCGTCCCCTTCGGCGCCGTGAACGTGAACTCCTTGGCGTCGAGCTTCTTGTTGACCACAGGTCGAATGAAATCAAAACGGTTTCGATTGCCTTGGGCGTCGAGCACCAGCACCCGCCGAACCTGCGCAGTCGGTCCGTCAATGTACAGCAGGATTTTCTTGTAGGCGGGCGTCCCTTTTCGCGGCACCGCCGACAACACGTAACCGTTTTCGACTTTCATCCGGGCCGCATCGAGAAGCTTGAGATCGAAGTCGCGAATGAGTTTTCCCTCGCCCAACAAGAAGGCCAGCGCGGCAGGGTACTGCGATTTGCTGACCTTCGAGACGAACATCTGCTGGTCCTGCTTCTGGTAGATCTTGATCGTCTTGCCATCCGACACGACGCGGTTGCCTTCGGGCTTCGCGTAGCGAAAGCTGATCTTGCCCGGCTTGGCGAAGGCGAGCTGCCCCTTGGACACCTTCTTGACGTTCTGCACCTTGACCCGGTAGGTCTGTTTGAACTCAGCTTGGAAGGTCGTCGTCTTGTCGTACACCCGCTGAACCCGCTGAGCGACACTGTTCGCCGTTGGCGTCGCCGCCTCGCCGGGCAGGTGGCTGAGCAAAAAAACCACCGCCGCGATCGCCACCAGAGCGGTTCGAAGTCGTTCGTTGTTCACGCCACGTCAATAGCACAAACGGGCGGCATCCTCGCGGTCTGGGCACAAGATCGACGGCTCGTCAGCGGACGAGCGCCGCGAACCTCGAAGCGTTGGCGTGCGTAATCGCTACCGCCAGAGCGTCCGCCGCGTCTTCCGGCGGGGGGTTGGGCAAACGCAACAAGGCCGTCACGAGTCGCGCGAGTTGTTCTTTCGATGCCCTCCCTGCGCCGACCACCGCGCGCTTGACGAGGGTGGGTTGGTATTCCCCGATGGTGAGGCCCGCCCGGGCGAGCACGACCATCGCCGCGCCACGAGCATGGCCGAGCTTCACGGCGCTTTGAGCGTTCTTGCCAAAGAAGATCGTCTCCATGGCCGCACAGCTCGGCGCGTGAGCCGATACCGCCTCGGTCAACTCCCGGTCGATGGTCAGCAAGCGCCCGGGCAGTTCGCCCGTTCCAGCCACGATGACACCGTGAGCCACGTGCTCGAGGCGCGTGCCGACCCGTTCGACCACGCCCCACCCCATTCGCCGAGACCCAGGATCGATACCGATCACCCGCATCGCTGACTCCAATTCAACATGACCCGTGACCGCGGCGGGGAAAGATCTTGCCTGGATTGAGGATCCCCTTCGGGTCGAACAGCGTCTTGATGCGGCGCTGCATGTCGATCACCGCCTCGCTTTGCTCGAGCGGTAGGAACTCGGCCTTCGAACTGCCGATCCCGTGCTCTCCCGTCAGCGTGCCATCGAGTTCGATAACTCGCCGAAAGAGCTTGTCGAGCGCCGCGCTCACCTGGGGTTCATCGTCCGGATCGTCCCACAAGAGGTTGACGTGCAAATTGCCATCGCCGGCGTGCCCGTAATTCAACATGCGGACCCCGGTGTGCTCGCTGATCCGAGCGACGGACTCGATGAGTTCGACCATGTGCCGCCGGGGCACCACCACGTCCTCGGATATCTTGCAGCGGGCCATTCGGCGGGTCGTATGCGACAGCTCGCGGCGGACCTCCCAGAGGCGTGAGCGCTGGGTGCCATCTTGGGCGACGAGAACATCGAGCGCACCGGCATCGATGGCCCGCTGACCGAGATCCTCCATGGCTTTTTCGCAGCTCTGAGGGGTCCCATCGACCTCCATGATCAACAAGGACGAGGCCCGAGAATCGACCGCCACGCCTTGCTCGCGCATCGCCGTGAGGCACGCCTCGTCAAGCAACTCGAGGCAACGGGGCACGAGGCCCGCGGCGATGATGGCCTCCACGACCCTACCGGTGCTCGCCACGCTGTCGAACAGACCGAGCAAGGTGATGATCTTCTCGGGCTTGCGGATGAGACGCAAGGTTGCCTCGAGGGTGATCGCTAGCGTGCCTTCGCTGCCCGTCAAGAGCGCCGTGAGATCGTAACCAGTGACGCCCTTGGCCGTTCGACGCCCCGTGCGCATGCGCTGTCCTGAAGCCGTGAGTACATCCAAACCGAGAACATAATTGCGGGTCACGCCGTATTTTAGCGCCCGTGGTCCGGCGGCGTTCGTGGCGATGGTGCCGCCGATCGCGCAGCTCGCGTGCGAGTTGGGGTCCGGGGGGTAGAGCAGACCTTCGGCCTCCACCGCGGCATACAAGTCAGCGACCCGAACCCCCGGCTGAACCACCGCTATCTGTTCTGCTCGATCGATCTCCTTGATATCGTTCATGCCCAAGGTGCACAGCGCGATCCCCCCGCACACGGGCACCGCACCTCCCGCTTTGCCAGTGGCTGCGGCTCGCGGCGTGAGCGGTACGCCCAGATCGTTGGCGACAGCCAGAGCGTGCTGGATATCCTCGATCGACTCCGCCAGCACGACCGCATCGGGCACCACCGGCGCCTGATCCGACTCGTCCCCGGCGTGGCGTGCGCAGGCCTCTTCAGACGTGAGCAGCTTGCTTGGTCCCAACACCCGCCCGAGCGCCAAGCGCATCTTGTCGACGGTGGCCGCGGAGGGCCGCGAAAAAGGCTCGCGCTTCAGCATCGGCTAGATGTTAAGTAACCCATGATCGATGGGGCGGTCCAATCTATCTCGCGAACTCGAGTTCACTCTGAAGCATTGGCTCAGGTGGTCAGCCTCGGTGCGCAAGCGCGCCGTTGGCTCCTTTGACTCGCTCACGAAACAATTCAGCCAAGCTCAAGACGAGCGTTACCAGGTGCTCGCCTCCTCCTACGAGCTCGGCACATGGCCCGAGCTCTGCTCCGCCCGTGAACTCCGGGGCAATTTGCACATGCTCGACCTGCTCGACCGCGCACTGGGCACCGAGCGGCCGCGCGGCCCTTCACTCGACGTCGGCTCCTTGAACTGGTGGTACCTACCCGCCCAAGCAGCCGCCGTGCCAGGCCCATGGGACGGCGTCGAAATCGACGCGCATCAACGTTACGCTTCCCTCACCACTCGCCGGGGCCACGCCGAATGGCTTTGCCGCCACCACCAAGAAGCGCGCTACCATGCCGGTTGCCTGACCGACATGAGCGGCCCCTACGGTTTCGTTTGTTGGTTCTTGCCCTACGTGGTTCCATCGCCGCTCGTTTCCGCTGGCCTGCCTGATCGCTTCTTCGAACCTGAGCGTCTGCTCGGTCATGCCTGGTCCGTCCTCGAGCCCGGCGGACGACTCCTGATCGTGAACCAGAGCGCACGAGAATCCGAAGCGCAAGCCGAGCTTTTCGACCACCTCGACATCGACGGCCACGATCTCGGCCCCACGCCCAGCGTCTTCGCGACCGAAGGGGACGATGAACGACACAGCTGGCTCGCAACGAAGCCCGTTTGAGCTATAGCAAGAGCCGTGAATCACTCCAGTCGACAGCTGCTCTTGATTTTCTTCTCAACGGCCCTGCTACTGGGATGTAGCGGTGATGATGAATCAGGCGGCACGACGCCCACGGTCACGCCTCGGCATGACCCCGTCACCTACGAACTGACCGCACAGCCCTACACGGCCTTGCAGTGGGTATGGGAACCGCTCGCGCCGAGCGCCGAGATTGTTGCCGCCATCGAAAACGAGAAACTCAAGGTCACCGATCACGAGGCCTTCGAGCCCAGCGGCTTGGGCATCAAATTGGCCGACGGACGACCATGGATCGACCACGTCGAACTGGCCCCCGACTTCGAGGAAGGGCTCGAGGGTGAGCGCCGAAGCGTGGCCTACATTTGGCAATCGGCCGATCCGCAGCTCATCGATGAGGAGTCGCCGATCCGCTTCGAGGCATTCGAGCCCCTGTACCGACCTCAAGGTCACCTCACGACGCAGGTGTTCGAAGCCCACGTACGAAGCGCCCGCCGGATCAGCGAGGCGAGCGGCCGGCCATTCGACTTCGCCGTGCTCGCTGGCGATCTGACCGACGGCAGTCAACTCAACGAGCTGAAGTGGTTGATCACCTCCTTGGCCGGCGGCACCATCGACCCCGACTCGGGTCGAGACGACGATCCGATCGAGGGCCCGGGCAACGACTACAACGACCCCTTCACCGCGATCGGGCTCGATACTCCCTGGTACGCCACGATCGGCAACCACGAGACGCTCTACAACGGCGGCTTCGGTCGCGTCAGCGACGAGCTACGAGAAGCTGCCGCCGGTACTGAAGTCTACAACTTCCCTGTCATCCCCAACGGGTTTTGCGACGGCGCGACAAAGAACGCCAAGGTCGTCACCGAAGGGCCCACGCCAGCCGACGAGGAGCGGGTCCCGCAACGACTCGAAGAAGTACTGGAGTTGCTCCACGCGGCACCTGGAGAGCCTGCCGGACACGGCCTGGACGGCATCGAGATCGCCAAGGGGATCGGCTACTTCAGCGTCAAGCCCATCCCCGACCGCCCGCTGCGACTCATCTCGATCAATTCTGTCAACTCGAGCCCCGCGAACATCGCCGTCGGAGCCTTCGGCTGGATGGAACAACCGCAATTCACCTGGCTCAAGGGCGAGCTCGCCGCAGCCGAAGCCAACAATGAACTCGTCATCATTCTCAGTCACCACCGGAGCGGAGATTTCAGTGACTCCAGCCCCATCAGTGGCGAAACGCTCGCCGCCACCTTGGGCGCGTCGCCCAACGTCATCCTGCACATTAGCGGCCACGGCCACGCCAACCGCAAAGAAGCTATCCCTGGTGCCTCAGCCGCGCCGGGCTACTGGGAACTGATGCTCGCCTCAACCGTCGATTTTCCCATGCAGAGCCGGATCATCGAACTCGTCGACGAACAAAACGGCTTCATGACGATCTACGTGACAAATCTTGGTCACAATAGTCCCGAGGACAGCCTCGCGCACGAAGGTCGCTCACTCGCCGCCGCCAAACTCGCATTCGGAACGGTCGATGGTCCGGGAGATGTCAGCGCATCTTGGGCCAAGGACATCGAGGCACAAAATCTCACGCTGCGCGTCGAGTTACCCAGCACGGTCGAGACCGAACTCAAGAAACACACCTGGCCGAGTCGCATCGAATCGCAAGAAACGCTCTCCGCATTCGATGGCAACGATGCGGGAAACTGAGCCGTGCAGCGAGACACTCCGCTCGCCGTGATGGCCATCACCCAAGGGCTCACCTCGGCGACCGCCCTCGGATTTCACTTCGTGGTCCGACCGACGGCCTTGCAAGAGTACGAGCGCGCCGGACGCGATCTTCCCTATCTCGCGGTACTATTTTTCGGCGGCATGCCCCTGCTCGCCTGGGTGGCGTCCGCGGGATTGCTCGGCGCTGTGATCGTCACACTCAGCCCCATGAGCCGCGGCAAGAAACTCCGGCTCCTCGGCGCACTGATCGTCATTACGGGCTTCGCGTTCGTCGCTGCCGCCCTCGGCACGCTCGGCCCTTTGCTCTGAGGAACCTCTCTCGCCGCACCCCTGACCGCTAGTCGTCGCACAGAAATTCGCGGACAGCCCCAGCCAATTTCGGGTCTCGGAGCGCCGTGCGTCCGCGGCGAAGTTCGTTCAGCAGCGCGGCCTCCAAGCTCGGCTGCTCCCACTGTTCGTAGGTCGAGAGGCGGTCGGTGCGAAGGCAGGTTTGCGGATGCGCCGCGATGCTTTCCGCCAGTTCGATAGCGGAACTCAGGGCCTCCCCCGGTTTTGCCAAACGATTGACCAGGCCGATCAAGAAAGCCTCCTCGGCCACGATCTGGCGGCCCGTCAAAATGAGATCGAGCGCACGGCTGTGGCCGATCAATCGAGGCAATCGCACCGTCCCGCCATCGATCAAGGGAACGCCAAATCGGCGACAGAGCACACCGAGTATCGCGTCACGCGCCGCCACCCGCAAGTCACACCAAATCGCCAACTCGAGTCCGCCAGCGACCGCGTGCCCTTCAATCGCCGCGATCACGGGCTTGCCGAGCATCATGCGGGTTGGCCCAAGAGGCCCATCTCCCTCAGCCTCGACGCGATTCGGCTTCCCGTCTGCGATGGCCTTCAAGTCAGCGCCCGCACAAAAACTCGGGCCCTCACCCGTCAACACGGCCACGTCGTACCCCTCATCAGCGTCAAAGCGCCGAAACGCGTCGGCCAAGCTTTCGGACATCGTGCGATCGATCGCGTTACGGCACTCCGGGCGGGTCATCGTAATGACCGCCACCCTATCCTCAGCTTCAAAACGAACCGTGCTCGTCACTTTCCCCCCTTTCGCTCGCCAGCCGTGGCGCGGCAGCACGAGCGAATTGAGAGTCTAGGCGCGAACGGTGGCCGCGTAACGGTCTTTCGCCATACCCACGATGGCGTCAGCGAGCTTGTCGACCTCTTGATCGGTCAAGGTGCGCGCAGACTCGGGCGCCGTCGCTGCTTTCGGATCGCGAAACACCAAGTGGTAGGCCAACGACTGCTGGCCGTCGGGCACCCCCTTGCCCGCATAGCGGTCGAACAACTCGACCGATTCGCACAGTTCGCCGCCGGCCCCACGAATGGCAGTCGCGAGGTCGCCCGCTGGAACGTCGTCGCTTACGACAAAAGCAAGATCGCGCGCTACTGCGGGAAGCACAGGAATGGGCCGATACCGGGCCGTCTGCTGTTCGAGTTGGCCGAGCGCGAGCAGGTCGATCTCGACGATCATGCACGCGTGCTCGATTTCGAAATGGTCGGCCACGTCAGGATGAATGGGACCAAAGCGACCAATATCAGCAGCGGCCACCTGGATGATCCCGGTGCCACGAGGGTGCAGATGACTCACCTGAGAGGCCGCGACGGTCACGGGCTGTCCGCTGACACGCGACACGACCGCCTCCGCCACGCCCTTGGCATCGTAAACATCGACCGGCTCGGCCTTCGCCAAGGCCCGGCGCCGAGAGCCCGCGATCACCGCTGCGAACACCGGGTGCTCCTTGGGTAGCTCGTCGTCCCCACTGTCCGGTTGCACGAAAATCGAACCGCTGGCGAACAAGCGCACGTCGGCGACTCCACGCCGCTGCGCCCGGCTCACTGCGTCGAGCAACCCTGGCAGCAGAGAGGTGCGCATCACGCTCCGGTCCTCCGTCAGAGGGTTCTTCAGACGGACCACCGGTTTGGGAGCGCCCACAGCCGCCAGGTCGCGCGGCGCGACGAAGCCGTAACACAGAGCCTCGTTCAAACCGATCTCCGCCGCAACCCGCCGCACCTGATCATCGATGCTGAGATCGGAGCGACCAGTCCGGGGCAAAACTTCGCGCAATGCGGTAGGCACCTGAGCGAGGCCGTGGATGCGCATCACCTCTTCGATGAGATCCGCCTCGATACGAAGGTCGGGACGGTAACTCGGAACGACGACATCGATCTCATCCGGCCGTGCCTCGCTCTGCAGTACCTCGCAGCCAAGCCGCGCGAGAATCGCACCCGGATCCTCGATCGCTACGCCCAACAGGCTCTGCATGCGGCTCTTGCGCATCATCACCCTCGCCCGTGCCGCCGGGGCAACACCGGCCATGATCGAGCCCGGAACCGCCGAAGCACCGCACAAGTGCGTCACGAGAGACGCTGCATGAGCCAACACATCGGGCACCGCCTCAGGATCGCAGCCACGCTCGAAACGATAACTCGAATCACTCGACAGGGCGTGCCGTCGCGAGGTCCGACGAACGCCTCGTGGCGTAAAGTGAGCACACTCGAGCAAGACTCGCGTCGCTTGCTCGCCAATTTCGGTGTTGGCCCCTCCCATCACGCCCGCGAGTGCCACGGGCCGCTCACCGTCCGTGATCACGAGATCATCCTCGCACAGAGTTCGCTCGGTCTCGTCGAGGGTAACGATCTTCTCGCCGTTCGTCGCGCGTCGCACCACGATGCGGCCTTCGCGCAACTTGTCGAGGTCAAAGGCATGCAGCGGCTGCCCGAACTCGAGCAGAATCAGGTTGGTCACGTCGACCACATTATTGATGGCCCGGATCCCCAAGCTCTCGAGCCGGTAGCGTAACCAATCCGGTGAGCGGCGCACCTTCACATCGACGAGCACCGCCGCGCCGTAGTGCGGACAGCGTTCGGTATCGGCGATCTCGACCGACGCGAGCGAGCCAATTTGCAATGCCGTCTCCACCCGCGCCGGACTATCCGCCGCGGGAGACTCGAAGTGCAGGCCGTACACGGCAGCCAGATCCCGGGCCAAGCCGTGATGACCGAGAGCGTCAGGTCGGTTCGGTGTGATCCCGATCTCGAAAACCCAATCGTGCGTTCCGTCGATCGCGTCACAGAGCAGGGTTCCCGGGGTCGCCTTCTTTTCCTTAGGCAACACCAAGATCCCCTCGCCTTTGCCACCGCCACCAAGGAGGCCGAGTTCCTGCTCGGAGCAGAGCATGCCTTCGCTCGTGATCCCACCGATCGCACGCGAAGCAACCGTGATCCCGATCTCCGGCAGGTAGGTTCCCAGAGGGGCGAGAACGACTTTGCGGCCGGGCTCAGGCACATTCGGTGCACCGCACACGACCACCTGCTCGGCTCCACCACGGTCCACCGTCACGAGCGTAAGACGCTCGCGATCCGGATGGCGCTCGACCCGAACGACCTCAGCGACGACACAAACGCGTGACGGGGCCCCGTACTCGATCAGCTCCTCAACCTCGAGACCGACGCTCGTCAAGCTGGCCGCCACCTCTTGCGGTCCGGCCTCCAGATGAGGGCCGTCGCCGGACGTGAGGAGCGACTTGAGCCAAGCGTATGAGGCGCGCATTACTTCTTGCCGGCGGGACGCGGTGGGATCTTGCCCGCGAGACCGGGGGGCAGGCCCGCAAGACCGGGGGGCAAACCGGCAGGACCCGCCGTCTTGCCGCCCTCTTTCTTTTCGGTCTTTTCGAACTTCGCAGGCTCGGCCGTCGCCCAGTCGGAGGCCCAGCTGCTGATCACGTAGATCGTGTCCGCTCCGTCCTTTGCCAGGTAGCGGTTGCTGCCTTCCTGCGCCTTGCCGACGCGCAAGGTGTAGTCGCCGGCGTCATCCTTGAGCTTGATGCGCACGACACCACCGGTCTTTGGCGCATCGCCCGTACCGGTATCTGCGCCCTTGGTGGCAAAGTCGGTCGCCCGAAGGTTCTTGTATGCGCGCAGCATGTCCTTGACCTTCGCCGCCTCAAACTTCGGCCACTTCTTGGCTCTTGCAGCGATTTTTCCCGTCTTGCCGCGCGGGTAGAGCGATGCCGCCCAGTCCTCGCCGTTCTTGCTGAAGCTGTACTTGGCGTGCTCGTTCTCGATTTCGACCGACACGGCGTTCGCGTCCTCGAATTTGAGCACGTCGGTGTCCCGCCAGTTCTTCATGTCGCGACCGTAGAGATAGCTCGAGTAGCCGTCGACGAGGTACACCCCATCTTGACCGCCGATCCGCATCATCTGCCCACGGCCACCGCGCTTGCCAAAATACGCATCGAGCGCCTTTTCTTCGCCCTTGAAAACCGTCACGTGAACCGCCTTCGCGTCCTCGAGTTCGTACTTTGGATACGACTTGGCATCCTTCGCTATTTGCGATTTGACAACCAGCTTGTCGAGGTTCTTGATCAGATCCTCCACGTTCTTTTGATTGGCCGACGCCGCCAAGGGCTTGGACAAGGACCAGGTCTTGTCCTTCTTCTCGAGGGTCACCTCTCCCTTGTCCTTGTTCGCGATGACGATCTTGGTGACCTTGTCCGCGGCGTCCTTGGCAACCTTGATTTGAGGCAAGTCACTTGGACCTGCCGCGGAGTGTGTGGCGGCGTCCTGAGCGGCCTTCTGTCCCGTGACGTACACGCCGACGCCAAGGGCGACGAGGACCGCCACACCGGCGATGAGTTTCTGCTCTTGTTTCATGACAGTTTCGTTTGATTTAGCGGTGGCAGGTTTCAGTTGAACGAGATCGTGTCGCGCCCGTCCTCACGACGGCGCCACCGGATGAAGCCGAACAAGGCAAAGAACAACGGCGGAACAGCGGTAAGCGACCACTGCACTTTGCGTTGTAGGTTGACGCGCTCCAGTCGATAGTCCTCTTGCATCTTGGCGACGTCCTCTTCGCTGTGCTTCGACAGATCGACCTGCGGTTTGTCCACATTCGAGTACGTCAAGTTCGGATCGCTGCCAAACTTCGCACTCGCGGCCAAGAGATCGGTGTCGTTGACCATCCAATCGAGCAGGTTCTTGAACACCAAGATGGTGGTCGTGAGGTACTTCTGTGCGTACGGCATGCTGAGTGCCTGCAAGTTCTGATCACCACCCATTCGCCCCATCATGGCCATCTGCGGCGGCATCGGCGGCGGATTGCCGGCCCGGGAGAAGGGGTTGCACAGGAACTGCGCCGAGGAGATGACGAGCACCCGGCTACCGTTCGTCGTTTTGTCCGGATAGTCCTTCACGCCCTCAGGTCGTTTGTCTTTCGCGAAGGCGCTCGTGAGCTGACCTTCGAGTTCGATCGCGATCACGCGCTGACCAAATTCGCCCTGGGGACGACGTTGGGCCGCCAGGGAGTTGTCTTGCGTGGCCGCGGCATCGACGGTCGTGCGTTCGGTCGAGCGGGCCACGGCCTTCATCTTCGCGCCCGGCTGCTTCTCGGGATGCATCGCCAAGACCGAAGGGAATGGAAACGCCACCTCGGGCTGCCGGAAGAAGCCGGCGAAGGCCGTATCGAGGATCTGCTCGGTCTCTTCGGCTGAACTATCGTGCTGCAACTGCAAAACACCTGGCGCGATCAGCCAAGACAAGCCGCCCGTCTGGGTCTGCACCGGGATCCTCATCGAGCTCCCCCAGTCGAGCACGCTCTCCTTCTTCATTTCGATGCCGTAGCCGCTGAGCAACTTGTCGAGATTGCGAGTCGAGATCTCGACCTTCATCTTCGCGTCGGACGGCTTCATGTTCACCGCACCGGCAATCACCAGCAGCGACTTGTCCCCGTGCATCAAGAACTCGTCGATGCGCGCCAACTCCTTGTCGTTCCAATCCTTGTCGGCTTGGAGCACGATCACGCCCCGCAGGTCCTTGTTGATCGCGGCTTCCCCGTCCTTCAAGTCGACATCCTCGAACTTGTAGAAGGGAAAGTTGTTCGTCATGATCGTCTGAATGGTGTAACGGCCCGACGCCTCGAGGGTCTTGTCCGTCAGCTTGATGCCATCTTTGATAATGACACCCACCTTGTTGGGCTTGTCGTCAGCCTTGTCTCGGACCTCGCGAATCTTGTTCGTGATCCAGAACTCGAGGCCCTGAGTTTGCTCGGGGTGCATGATCGGAATCGCCACCGTCTCACTGCCGTATTCGAACACGATCCCCATGAATCCCCGGGCGATGGTCGCTTTGTCGGCCGTCTCGCTTCCCTCGCCAAAGGCGGCTTCGCGAAGTCCGGCCTTCTTGGCATCTTCCTTCTGCTCGTCGGTCTTCGCCTGCAAGACTTGGTAATTGAGCTTGCCGTTGGAAGCCTGCTCGTACTCGCCTAGCAGGTTCGACACGTCCTCGATGAACAGCTCCTGCTTGGCCAAGCCACGTGTCACGTAAAACTTGATGAGTAGGTTGTCCTCGAGACCTTGGCTAACGAGACGAGCCGAGCCCTGGCTCAGGGTGAAGCGCTCGTTCTCGGTCAGGTCGAAACGTTTGTTGACCCGGTAGGCCAGAATGTTGGCGGCGATGAGTACCCCCGCCACGATGAGAAGGAAGACTCCTGAGAGTCGTGCTGCACGTGTTTTGCGTTCCATGGTCTTACTTTTCCTTCCTCAGAGCCACTTGCGACGCTCGAGCGCCCAGAAGGAGCCAAATAGACAGCCGATTGTGATCGTCATGAAATAGACGACGTCCCGGCTGTTGATCATGCCCCGGTTGAACGAATCGAGCCGCGTGTCGAAACTAATGAAGCTCAGCACAAACTCGGCTTTCTCGGGGAGCACGCTGAGCGTGATCGAGTTGCCCAAGAAGTGGAGCATGAACAACACCAGGAAGGTGATGAAGAAGGCGATCATCTGGTGGTCGGTCAGGGAGGAAATGAACAAGCCCACCGACACCGCGGCACCGCTGTACAAGACGAGCCCGACATAACCCGAAACAACCGGACCGAAGTCGAGCACGCCCAGATCCCATGGCCAACCAAACATCGCCACCGGGTAGATGGCGGTGGCGCCGATGAGGACGACGATCAGGCCCCAGGCTCCCAGGAATTTCCCGAGGATGACCTCGTGATCTTTGACGGGCAATGTGATCAACATTTCCAGCGTGCCGCTGCGTTTCTCTTCGGCCAGAAGACGCATCGTCACGACCGGAATGACCAGCCAGCTCAGCCCGCGCGGGAGCTGCACGAACATCTGCCGCAAGCTCGCCCGATCGACCTGCCAAAAGCCGCCGCCGTAGTTGAAGAACACCAGGCCGAGAGCCGCCAATCCCAGGCAGATCACGACGTAGGCGACCGGTGAATCGAAATAGGAGCGAAACTCTCGTTTCGCGATGCTCATCGTCGTCGTCATCGCCCTCTACTCCTCTTCCTTTTTGTCGGCATCTGCTTTGTCGGCATCTGCTCCGTCGGCGTCGTCCTCATCGGCGTCGTCCTCATCGGCGTCGTCCTCATCGGCGTCGTCCGCCTCATCGGCGTCGTCTTGGTCCGCTTCCTCATCGTCGAGATCCTCATCGTCGAGATCCTCATCGTCGAAGTCCTCGTCATCTTCGAGTTCGTCGTCGCCCGCGAGCAAGTCGCGGCCGCGATCGGATCTCTCGTCGCCGCGAGTAAGCTGCTTGAACACGTCCTCGAGCTTCTGCACGTCGCGCCGCAGTTCGAGCATGAGCCAGCCCTTGTCCACGCAGAGCCGGTAGATTTCCGCCCGGAGATCCGTGCTCTTGGTCCCGAGCATGGTGAAGGCGTGAGCTCTCTCGTCGGTCGGCGTCTCTTTGACGCTCGAAATCCCCTCGAGCACAGCGAGCGCTTCCGCGACTTCCGCCAGCGCGGGAGCACCGTTCGTGAGGCCTTCCTGCTCATCGACCATGAGGTTGTACCGGACCCGGCCACCGCGGGCGCGCACGTCCTCGATGTTGCCGTCCGCGACCACCCGCCCCTTGCTGATGATGATGGCGCGCGCGCAAGCCTCTTCGACCTCGTTCAGGTTGTGCGTGGAGAGCACAACCGTTCGCTTCTCACCGACCTGACGAATGTAGCGAAGCACCTCCGCCTTCTCGTTCGGATCCAGGTCGCTGGTCGGTTCGTCCAAGATGAGGATTGGCGGATCGTGGATCAACGCTTGGCCCAAGCCGACGCGCTGGCGATAACCGTGAGACAAGGTGCGGATGTCCTTGCCGAGCACACCCGCCAAACCGCACACCTCGACGACCTCTTTCATGCTCTTTTTGAAGGTCGACTTGTCGAGCTGTCGGACATCGGCGACGAATTTGAGGTAGTCCAGCACGCTCATGTCGCCGTACAGCGGCGCGCGCTGCGGCAGGTAACCCACACGTTGACGAACCGCCAGAGGGTCGTCGAACACGTCGTGGCCATGCACGCGGGCCGAGCCCTCGGAGGCCGAAATGAAACAAGTCAGGATGCGCATAGCGGTCGACTTGCCGGCACCATTTGGTCCCAGAAAGCCAACGACTTCGCCTTGGCGCACCTCGAAGCTAATTTTGTCGAGGGCCCGCGTCGCGCCGAAGCGCTTGCTCAGACCCTTGGCCTCGATCATCACGTCACTAGACAAGGTAAACTTCCTCCACAAAGAGTGGCAATGGTTGCTCCGTGTGGTCGTCGAGCGACGGCCACGAGCCGCGAAATAACAAATTCAGAGTAAGAAGGGGAGTCCCCATGTCGTGGATCGTGAACGATCCATGACGGGCGCATCCTATTCGGGCCTGGCGCCATGTCAAATGGCCAGTGGCTTGATTGCGTGGATTCCAAAGCGGAGGCGGACCGTCAGAACGGTGTGGAGGGGATTTGACGACACGGCAACGCCCGAGGAGAGGAATTATTCCTTTGGGGCCGTTGTTTGTTTCCCGCCCGGCCAGATGGAGCTAAATCCGCGGCGTCTTGGCCCTTATCGTACAAAAATACGGCGGCACGTCCGTCGGGTCCGTCGAGCGGATCCACAACGTCGCCCGCCGGGCTCTCGCGACGCAATCGCAAGGGGATCAGGTCGTGGTCATCGTGAGCGCCATGGCCGGGGAGACCAACCGCTTGCTGACGCTGGCCGGCGAAATCACCCCTGCGCCGGATCGCCGCGAGATGGACGTCATCGCAGCCACCGGCGAACAAGTCTCCTCCGCGCTGACGGCACTCGCCATCCAAGCGCAAGGCGGACAGGCCCGAAGTTTCCTCGGTCACCAAATCAAGATGAAGACCGACAACGCCTACAGCAACGCACGGATCCTGGGCATCGACGCCAAAGGCCTGAGAAAACAGCTCGACGATGGGGGCATCGCGGTCGTCGCTGGCTACCAAGGTGTCGATGAGCAGGGCAACATCACGACCCTGGGGCGTGGCGGCAGCGACACCAGCGCGGTGGCCATCGCAGCCGCCATTGGCGCCGACTGCTGCGAAATCTACACGGACGTCGACGGCGTCTACACCACCGATCCCAACGTGTGCCCGCGCGCACGCAAGATCGGGCGAATCAGTTACGAAGAGATGCTCGAGCTTGCTTCACTCGGTGCGAAAGTGCTGCAGCGACGAAGCGTGGAGGTTGCGATGAAGTACGGAGTTCCCTTACATGTGCGTTCGTCCTTGTCGGATCTGCCCGGCACGTGGGTGGTCGGCGAAGACACCGGACTCGAGAGCGTCGTGGTCACGGGTGTGACCTACGACAAGAGTGAAGCGAGGGTCATGCTCGTTTCCGTCGACGACAAACCCGGCGTCGTGGCGACCATCTTCGGAGAGCTGGCCACCGAGCATATCTCCGTGGACATGATCATCCAAAACGCCGCGTCCGACGCCCAAGGCCGGACCGACGTCACCTTCACGGTCGCGAAGAGCGATCTGGACAAGGTCGAACCGATGATGACCTCCCTGAGCGAGAAGCTTGGCGCGCGAGACGTGCAATACGACGAGCGGGTTGCGAAAGTGTCGATCGTCGGCCTCGGCATGCGCTCGCACGCGGGTGTAGCCGCAAGGATGTTCGAGATCCTCGCCAAAGAAGGGATCAACGTTCAAGCGATCTCCACGAGCGAAATCAAAGTGAGCTGCTTGGTCGCAGCCAAATACGCCGAGCTTGCGGTCCGCGCGCTTCACGATGGCTTCGAGCTCGACGTCGAGCCCAAGCGCAGGGGCGACTAGGTCTCACCGAGGATTTTCGCGGCCAGGTTGATTGGCTTCGCGCCGGTCCCCGGCATCGGACTCGCGAACGGCACCGCCATCTTTCTTGAACGCAACCGGATCGCCGATCGGAGCACGTCGACGGATCCCTCGAATCTCCTCGCGAACCGACTTGGCAGAGAAGTCGAACATCTTCGCCCGCTTCACACCCCCCTGCCCGTCCGACGTCATGTGTGGATACTGAAACAAGAACTCCACGCGACGGTTTCGTCCGCGCCCACTTGCGTTCGTGTTGGGGACCAGAGGCCGCGTGTCAGCGTAGCCAGCAATCTGCATGCGCTCTTGACCGATCTCGAGCTCGCCCGTGAAGTACCGAAGCACCGCGATCGAGCGCGCGGCGGAAAGCTCCCAGTTGCTCTTGAATTCCGACGAATGGATCGGGACATCGTCCGTGTGGCCTTCGATCGTCATTTGGCCTCGGAAAGCCGCAAAGATTTCTTCGATGATTTTCAACGCCTCTCGTCCGCCAGGTTTGAGCTCCGCCCGACCGCGGTCGAACAACACCGCATCACGCATCCGCACGACCAGCCCTCGCGGCGTACCTTTGACGTCGACCGCCTTGCTCTTACCGGCTTTCTTCACAGCCCTCGTTACCTGTTTCTCCGCCTTCCGGACGACGTCCATCATCGCGATCTTGTTGTGGCTCTGCCGCGGCGCAAACTCTATCGGTGTGGTGTTCTGAGCCTCAAATTTCCCCTTGACCTCATACTGAACGCCCATGGCCTTCCGAATGGACCCGAGCGCAACTTGGAAGTTCACGACGTCCATGTTGGCGAAAGACAACATCAGGACGAAGAAGGTGAGTAGCAAGGTCGCAAGATCTGAGTAGGTGGCCATCCATAACGGAGCACCTTCCTCGACCTCGTCCTCTACCTCTTCGAATTCCGCCATCTCGTCCTTCTCGGGCCCAAGCGTCTCAACGACCGGGCCGCTTGATCCCCCGCTGCTTGGGCGCGAGGTGCGCCTCGAGTTTTTCCTGGATGAGGGCGGGGTTCTGCCCCGTGATGATGCCGCCCACACCGTCGATCACGATGCGCATTCTCGCTGTCTCGTCTTTGGTCCGCTGCTCCAACTTTGCTGCGATGGGATTGAAAAACACAAACGCCATCACCGCGCCGTAGAACGTCGTGAGAAGCGCAATGGCCATCGAGGGGCCAATGGTGGAGGGGTCGTCGAGTGTGCGGAGCATCTTCACGAGCCCGATGAGCGTACCGATCATCCCCATCGCTGGTGCGGTCGTGCCCATGAATTTGAACAGTTTTTGGCCTCGCACATGGCGCTCGCGCAACGCGAGCATTTCAACACCGAGTACCTCATGCACCTGCTCTTTTGTCATCCCATCAACGGCCATCCGGACGCCTTTACTCAGGAACTCGTCCGTTATCTTCGCCTTCTCGAGTTCGAGCAAACCCTCCCGCCGTGCCGTGGCCGCCAACTTCAGTACCAGCTGAATCGTGGAGATGACGTCGATGTCCTTCTGCATGATCGCGTTCTTGGCCACCCTGAACGAACCGATGACGTTGTCCATGCGCTCCATCGTGAATGTGCACGCGATCGTCCCGCCGAACACGATGAGGACGCTCGGCAAATCGACGAAAGCCTCGAGAGCGCCGCCGAGCGCGATCGATCCAACGAGGAGCAAGACTCCTGCGATCATTCCGGCGAGCGTTGCGAAGTCCACTAATTCAGGTCCGGATCACCCCCCAAGAATCGCGTCAGCTTGATAAGCAATGACGCCAGCCCAAGAGAATAGGTGGCCAACTGGCCGAAGATCAAGTGAGTTTTGTCGTAAACCGCGCGCTCAGCGGCCATATGTCGCAGAAGACAGCGCCCACAGCGGGCCTGCGCGAACGTAGGACCTTGTGACCGGTAGCGGACCAACCGCCCCCAATGACAAGATTTAGACAAGTGGTAGGTCTCAGAATCCCCACGTATACGCGAGTGTTCCGACGATCATCACGTTGTGTGATGGCAACGACTTGTTCGGAAGAGGCAACAGACGATAACGACCTTCGATGCCCAACATGACCGCCCGGGATAATTGGTAGCCCACGCCGATGGGAAACTCGATGAGCAGAGCGGGATGATGGCCCACATCCTGAATGATGACGTCCGCCGCACCGATGCTCGCTCCGACGTAAGGCACCCACTGCAGGATGTCGAAAACGTACTCCGCGCCAACCGCGCCCCCGAGAATAAAAGCTGCGGAGCCCGGCTCGGGAAGGTCGAAGGCACTAAAATCCACTGATGCGCGGAGATTGAAGGCGTCGCTGATCCCGTAGCTCAGGTGCGTCCCTGCCCCAAAACCACTGGCCGTATGATCGGCAAAGCCAGCCAGTGCGTATCCAACGTCGGCACTGAGCCGCCACTGCCGCTCGTAAGCGTCGGCACGCGACGCAACGGAAAGCGACGCGACGGACAGCAGCACGACCGTAAGAGCCGTAGCGAAGAGACGCCAACTGCGACCGTGCATGCCTTAGGGATACCGCGCATCTTGGGCGACGTCACCACCCACGCCGCGAAACACTCACAAGCCCAAGAAAAGATAGAGCTCGGCCGTTGCTGGCCTCCGGGCGAGCGCGACGAGCCCCCGGTACCGATTCCACCAGACGGTCGCGGCCGCGCGATCTCCCCGGCGCTTGGCCGCCGCGGCTCGAGCGAAGGCCCAAGAGCGCAAGGAATGGCGCCGCATGTCTGACCCCGTGAGCGCATCGAGCCACGGCTCAAGCTCCGCGGACGACGACGCCAACAGGCTCGCCGCAGCGATGAGACTGTCGGGCGACGCCGGCTGGTGTTCGCTTCGATAAAATAGCTCGTAACGGCGTTGGCGACGATTCACCGGGGCGGCCTTCTTGGTCGAGGCCTCTCGACGACGCGCAGCCAGCTTCTCGGGCACCACCGAAGCGGCCCACCATTTGTCAGCAGATGGCAACCCATCCGCCGAAAGGAGGCGCCAGGCGTAGTAGCGCTGCGCCGAGCGAAGGGGCCTGCCGCCGCCCGAGTCGGCTTCGACAATGAGCGAGGTGATGTGGCGGTGAGCGGCTCGGTAGCGCTCGACGGGGACCACCGGACGGTCCAGCAAGGCAGCCCGGAGGGTCGCTCGCTCGGGCACAGACGCCGGTGAAGGCTCCTCGCCCGGGCGTAGGCGAAGCAACGTGATCACGTCGTCGAGTGAGGAGACTTCATCGATGAACAGCGCCGCGAGATCGTAACGGTACGGGGTCGGCTCACGGCGTCCGAGAAACGCCTCAATGGCATGGCGAGCCGCTAGCCGTGCTGCGCCATCACCACGTTCGTGGGCCAAACGCCAGCGATAGGCAAGCAATTGCTCGTGGTGATCCAGCCGGCCCGCGTGTCCGGCGAACGGCTGTTTGGGCGGTGCCTCGCCAAGCGCCACAGCACACGACTCGACGACCATCCGAGCAGAGCCAAAGTCCCGCGCAAAATCGGCGTTGCGCTTCGTGGCCCGCGCTTCCATCACATCGATGGCATGTTGATATGCTTGTTTGACAACGGCCCGCTTCCCTTCGGGCATGCCGGCGCAAAGCATCGCCGCCACACGCAAGCGCAGGTCCGTGTTTGGCCGGCCACGATAATGTTCAGCGAGGCGCACAGCCCGCGCGACCTTGCCCTCGAGCAAGGCCCCCTCGATCGCAGCGGTCGCAACGTGCCACTGGTTCCAATGGAGCCCTCGTTCGATCAAGGCACGCCGGTCGCCCACCAGCTGAGCCAGGCGCCCTGGCTCCGCAACCGGGATCGCCTTCCCCAGCAGGTCGAGCTTGAGCGTGCCGCTGCCACCGTCGGTAAGCAACCAGGCGCCACGAAGTGCGGCAAAGCGGTCCTTCAGCGCGACCGCGGACGGCTCCCCGACCGCGGCATCGAGATACGCGGTAATCGCCGTCCGTGCGGTCAACTCCTCCCTCACGCGGAGGCTGAAATCGTGCGTCCACGGTACCCTCGTCGTCACCGCAAGCCCCACGGCGCACGTCTCGCAATCAGGAAGCGCCGCTTGCTGCCGCGACTCCACGCTCGCAAAACACGCGCGTGCACAATTCACGACGCGGTTCTGCAAAGCAATCGGTGTGGCGTACGCGAGCGTAACGACGATCGCTGACAACCACCAGCCGTGACGCTTGAGAGACGTCGTCATGACAGCGCGCGCGCCGTGACCGCTTGCATGATACGTCGCTGCGTCACCGCAAACAGAGCCAAGATGGGAAGACTCAACACGACATTGCCAGCCATCACGATGTGCCAACGGACGCCTGTTCCTTGCTCGCGCAGAAGGGCCACCGCGAGAGGCATCGTGCGAACGTCATCGCTCGTCGTCATCATCAGCGGCCAGAAGTAGTCGCTGTAATGGAAGACGAAGCTGAACAAAAACAACGCGGCCAGTGTGGGCTGAACGATCGGGGCGAGCACCCGGTACACGATGGTGAATTCGCTGGCGCCGTCGAGTCGAGCGGCCTCGATGATCTCGTCTGGAATCGCAAGCATGGCTTGGCGCACGAGGAAGGTGCCAAAGGCGCTCACGGCAAAGGGCAACACCAAGGCAGCCATCGTGTCGATGAGACCCAGCGGTCCGAGCATCGTGAATACGGGCACGAAGGTCACCTGGGCGGGAATGATCAGACAGGCGAGCACCGACAGGAAGGCCGCTCGGCGACCACAGAAGCGCAGTTTTGCGAGCGCGTAGCCAGCTGGCAGGGCGAGCGCAATTTGTAGGGTGGCGATGGCCGTAGCCATGACCAAGGTGTTGAGCAGATAGCGCCCAACAGCGATGGTCGAGAACACTTCTTCGTAGGCACCCCACTGCAGGGACGAAGGAAGAGGATAGGCCGGAGCCGCCACGATCTCGGGTAGGGTCTTGAAAGAGGTCGACACCATCCAGAGATAGGGCGCGAGCCACACCAGCGCCGCCGCGAAGAGCAAGCCCTTCCCCCCCACTCGCCACCACGATCGGCGCATCACGATCCCCCCATCGTTCTTCGACCGGAGAATCGCCGCCAGAGCCAGAGTTGAAACGCCGTCAACACCAAGAGAAACACGAAGAAAACCATCGTGAGTGCACTCGCCCGCCCGACACGCAAGTTCATGAACACCTGCTCGTAGATCGCGTAGACAAAGACGGTGGTCGATTCGATCGGCCCCCCCTGGGTCATGACGCGGACAATGTCGAAAGCCTGAAAGGACATAATGAGGGACGTGGTGCCGACAAAAACGGTCGTTGGCCGCAGAAGGGGCCACGTCACGTGCCAGAAACGACGCCATGCTGTCGCCCCATCGAGAGCCGCGGCTTCGAGAACGCTCTTGGGAATGTCTTGTAAGCCCGCGAGGAAGATCACCATGGCGTAGCCTGTGATCTTCCACACGCTGACGCCCGCGAGAGAGTACAGCGCGAGATCGGGATCGCCGAGCCAATCGATCCGGCCTAGCCCAAGCCCCGTCGCGGCGCGCGAGAGAACGCCGGCATCGGGATCGAGGATCCAGAGCCACAGCAGGGCGACGGCGACCCAGGAAACGATGTAGGCGCTGAAAATGCTGCCGCGCACGAATGCGTAGAGCCGTCCTGGACGATTGAGCAAGACCGCGAGGAGGAGACCCAGCGAGCCAGCTCCCAGGACAACCACGAGACTATAAGCCAGGGTCCGACTCACCAGTCCTGCCACCGCCCCTTGTGCGAGGAGTCGAGAATAGTGGGCCGTTCCGACGAATTGCGGGTCGGTCAACAAGTCCCAAGCAAAAAAGCTGCGGTACAAGGCGACAGCGACCGGATAGATGAAGAAGACGCCCAGCACGAGAGCCGTCGGCAGGAGCAAGAGGTAGGGGTGTCGGGCGCGAACCGGCGCCAAGCTCGCCTCGCTCATACGCCCTCCAAACTCTTTCGGGCCTCGTCGAGAACGGTGGCCGCATCACGCCTTGCCAATACGGCTGCCTCGAGTCGCGGCTGCACCGCCTCTCGTTGAATCCTGAGCAACTGCGTCGCCCAGGGCCATGGGCGCGCATGCTTGAGCTGGTCGACGGTGACTCGATCGTTGGGATGTTGGGCAAAAAAACCATCTTGCGCAAGCTTCGCCCGGCCGCGTTTGGACACCGTCATGTACCCAGTGCGGGTCGCCCACGCATTCGCCTGCGCCGGCGCCATCATCCAGCGAAGAAAGGTCATCGCGGCCGTGCGCTCTTCAGGGCGCGCGCCCTTGGGGACAACGAAAAACGTGCCCCCGGTCGGCACGGCGGCCCGCTGTTGTGAGGGCAGAGGCGCTGTTCCGACCGCAAAGGGCGCGTTGTCCTCGAGGTACCGAAGAAACGCCGTAGAGGTCCAAATCATCGCCACGCGGCCGGCGAGAAAGTCGTTGTTGGCCGCCTCCCACGCGTTGTAATCGCGTCCCGGAGGCGGCTTCATGCTCCGCTCGTCATGAACCATGGTCTGCCACAGCCGCAGCGCGCGCACGCCCGCCTGGTCGCCAAGAGTCACTTCGCCGTTCGGTGCGACGACCTCGCCGCCGGCTTGGCCCACCATCGC
Source organism: Polyangiaceae bacterium (assembly GCA_029941785.1). Taxonomy (GTDB): domain Bacteria; phylum Myxococcota_A; class Polyangia; order Polyangiales; family Polyangiaceae; genus JAPYTK01. Next base: position 24,919 of record JAPYTK010000039.1, read on the forward strand.
TACCCAAAACCACCAGTCGACCGGGCAGGAAAACCCGAAGCGGGTCGTTCGTTCGCTATCTCTCAGGCACGCGCTTCGAGCTGCCGATCGTAGTTCCGCCCACGTCTTGGGCGGTCGTAGTCCGAGTTGTCGAAAGATCGACTTGTTGTAATAGGCGACCGGCGTCGAACGGTTGAACGGCAATCCGACGAGTGGGCGATCGCCACCGCCAACAAAAGTCCCTGCCTGCGAGAGCGCCGGCACGAGGTCGTCGATCACCTCCGAGCCGATGTCCTCGAGTGGCTCGAGAACCTGGGCCTCGGCGAGATACGGCAAAGCCTCACCGATGACATGGGTGACCGTGGGTGCTTGCTCGACGTACAGACCGGTTCGAAGCTTCGTCAGGCCCTCGAAATAATCTCCCTGGAAGGTGGGGACGACCCGAACCGCGTGCTGCTCGCGATGAAACTGCTTCACCAGCTCGAGTAAGACCTTGCGATTGCGTCCGCCGTAGCTGAACCACAAGCTGATGTGGCCGGGTGGCAGGCGCTTCCGGTTGCAGCCGCCGACAGCAGCTGCGCCCAGCGCGCCAGCAATCAACCCCGAGAGCGTCCGTCGCGTGAGCATCAGCCTTCGTCGTCAATACGTTGGCCACTGGTCGCGTCAAACCAGTGAAGATGGTGCGGATCGAGAGCCATGTCGATGCGCTCGCCGACGCCGGCGTCAAAGAAACCGGTGTGACGAGCGCGGATCGAGGTGCCCTCCACATCGAGATGGAGAACGCTGTGCGCGCCGTGCGGTTCGCTCGCGACAATGTTCGCCGTCATCTTCGCGATCCCTGAGGCCGCGGCCTCCCCTAGCAAGACGTGCTCCGGGCGCACCCCGAGCTGGACCTCTTGCTCGGTGTCCACACATGAAGGCAGGGGCACCTCCGCACGAAAGAGCTTTCCTTGGGCCACCCGGAGAAGATTGATCTCGGGGGTGCCAATGAACTGGGCGACGAAACGGTTGCATGGGCGCTCGTAGATCATCCGTGGCGTGTCGACCTGTGCCAGTCGTCCGCGATCCATGACCGCCATACGGTCGGCCATCGTCATCGCCTCAGCTTGGTCGTGTGTGACGTAGACCGCGGTCGTACCAATCCGGCGCACGAGCGCAGTGAGCTCAACCCTGAGCTTCGTGCGTAGTTTCGCATCGAGGTTGCTCAGGGGCTCGTCGAAAAGGAACACCTTTGGCGAGCGAACGATCGCACGGCCCATCGCCACGCGCTGTCGTTCGCCGCCACTTAGCTCTTGAGGCAATCGATCCAGTAAGGGGAGCAAACCGAGTCGCTCCGCAGCCTCTTTGACGCGCCGGGTCCGCTCGGCCTGCTTCACGCCCCTCATCTTCAGCGAGAACCCAATATTGTCCGCTACGCACAAGTGCGGATACAGCGCGTAACCCTGAAACACCATCGCCACATCGCGCTCGGCTGGCGCGACGCCTCGAAGGGGCACATCGCCGAGCTGGACCGTTCCGTCGGTCGGCTCTTCGAGGCCCGCGATCAGACGCAAGGTCGTCGACTTGCCGCAGCCCGACGGCCCGACGAGCACGAGCAGTTCACCATCGGCGACGTCGAGGTCGAGATCGCACAAGGCCGGATGGCTCGGCGCGGCCTTTCGGCCAGGATAGCGTTTCGTTAGTCCGCGAAGGGTAAGAGAAGCCACGCGTGTCTCCGTCAATCCGTGGGCGAATCGTTATCACAGCCCAATACCCACGCGCCATCGATCGACGGCAATAGCTCTTTCAAGCTCGGCGCAGGATACACCGCAACAGGAATCTCGGCGGCGCGCAACATCGCCCCGTCATAACTGCTGTCGCCGAAGGCAGCCAAGATGGGTTGGTCGTTCGTCGCCGCGGACAGACGCGTCATCTTGCCCGGACCGTAGGTGGCGGGCTTGGCGAGCCCCGCCTCGAGCACGCCGCCCGAGCGATTGGGCTCCATCGACAAGGTGCGCTCGGACGGAATATTGAGCACCTCGGCCGCCGCGAGCACCCCACACTGCGGAGATGCCGATACGAGCCAGACGGGCACCGCCTTCTCGGCGGCCCATTGCAACACGACTTTGAGCTCCTCCCGCAGGGCATTTTCAAAACCAAAGTCATGCAGTACGCGGCGAGAGAACACGGCGAGCTCCTCCTCGGTCCAGCCAGCGAAGGACCACGCCATCATGGCGAACGCCCGATCCTCGGCGTAACCGCCGGTGCGATACGATTCGAGCAATGTAGCGGCCACCTCGGTGGGGGTTGCCTGGTCGCTGACCGCCAAGCCGAAGCGCTGCGCCTCTTCGCGGAGCATCCCTGCCGCCTGCTGCCGTACGCCCCGCTCCGCCAATAGCGTCTCGAACAAGGCGTCGCCGATGTCGCCAGCCCACAACGTGCCGTCACCATCGGTCGCAATGATCGCGTTCGCCCCCATCCGCTGACGCGCAACATCGAGCCGCAGCAAGAGAGCCTCCGTTTGGATCGCTCGGCCTTCCATTCGCTGCTTTCGTCGCCCAGTCCTGCCCCCGGGTCAACCATGGCACGATCTCGCTCTCCGGCTCCGCGATACGGGCGCCGCAAGCATGCCGCAACGCGTCAAGAAAACATCGCAAACGGAAGTGCTTGAAGCGTAGCCAGACGCAACCAGCTCGTGTAACGGGTCTAGGCGAACAACGTTCACGAAGGACACGAGGACGGGATGCTCTACCTCCACGGCATAGGACACTTTCACCCTGACAACGTCATCGACAACGCCTTTCTCGAGTCGCTCGACATCGGCACGAACGACGAGTGGATCGTCTCACGAGTCGGGATCCGCGAGCGGCGAACCTGCCTCCCGCTCGACTACATCCGCGAGACGAAGAACCAAGATGTCCGCGCGAGCCAAGAGGCCTCGACGCTGACCAACGCCGAATGTGGCGCCCGTGCCGCCAAGCTCGCGCTGCAGCGTGCAGGCTTGAGCCTCGAGGACATCGGCATGGTCATCGCCGGTAGCTGCGCGCCCGATACCTGCATTCCCGCCGAGGCCTCGGCCGTCGCCTGCGAGCTGGGGCTCGACGTGCCTGCCTTTGACATGCATTCGGCGTGCTCGACCTTCGGCATGCACATGCACTTCTTGTCACACATGAGCACCGCCCTGCCCGAATACGTGCTCACCATCATCGTCGAGAACATCTCGCGCGTCACCGACTACAGCGATCGCTCGAGTTCCGTCCTGTTCGGCGACTGCGCCACGGCCGCGGTGATTTCGACCAAGCACCCATCACGCTGCCGGATCGCTCACTCGAGCTTCGGCGGGGCCCCGGCGGGCGCGCTCGACGTGGTCATCCCGCGGGCCGGCTTCTTTGCTCAGAACGGCTCCAAGGTGCAGAAATTCGCCATCAAGCGCATGGCCCAGCTTTACCGTGAATGCCGAGAAGCGGCGGGCCCGGAGCGCGCACCAGACACCGTCTACCTCGGCCACCAGGCCAACTTCACCATGCTCAAGAGCGTCGCGAAGCGCTGCGACGTCCCAGCCGACAAGCACTGGTTCAACATCGACATGTTCGGCAACGTCGGAGCCGCTGGCGCACCATCGGTCTTGTCCCAACATTGGGACGGACTTTCGACGGGCGACGCCATCGGCATGGTCGTCGTCGGCTCGGGCCTCAGCTGGTCGAGCGCCCTGATCGATGTGGGAGACTGACGCGAGCGGCCGAGGCGCCTGCTAGGAACCTCAGCCGCCGGCGATCAAACGCGCAGCCCTAGCTGCAGGGCCCCTTGCCTGCCGCGTGCGGGCAGTGGGTTCCAGCATTGCCCTTGGCCAGCCCCAGGTGCGTCTTCACGCAGTCACGCCGACCCTTGTCGTACTTGTTCACGTAGGTGTCGACGCAGGCGGCCTCATCCGCGTAGGTATCTCCGCTGAATTGACAGGTCTTTCCGAAGTCGGCGCAAAAGGCCTCGGCGTCTTTGGTGACGTCCGGTCCGCTGCCACCCGCACCGCTGGTCGTGGCCGGTCCTGAACCGCCTGAGCCGCTCGCCGTCGTGGCTGGTCCTGAACCGCCTGAGCCGCTCGTCGTCGTGGCGCCCGAACCACCCACCCCACTCGTGGTCGTCGAAGAGGTCGCGCTCGTGTCCGGCGCGCCGGACGTACTCGTCGTCTCGTCTCCGCATGCCAGCAACAAAGCCGCCGAACAAACCAATACCGTTGTGAGCCATCCCATCTGCTTCATGATTAACCTCTCGAAAAGAATATTGAACTTGGCGTGGCCCACGCAATGTCACGCGCGCGCCTTCCTAGCGACCGCGAGTTTCCGTCGCATCGCCACATAAGGCAATGGAAGTTTGTGGGAAAGACCCGGCGCAAGGTGCTGGATCTGCTTGACATACGGCCTAGCGCGAGTACCATCCGCGCTCCCGGCAGGCCTACGTGCGTCTGCAGGATGCTCGGCCGAAATTGGCCTCCACTTCCAAGAAATAGCCTCAAATGCCCACGATCAGTCAGCTTATTCGTCACGGCCGCAAGGACAAGGTCTACAAGACCGCGTCGCCGGCCCTCAAGTCGTGCCCCCAACGGCGCGGCGTATGCGTCCGCGTCTACACGACGACCCCTAAGAAGCCCAACTCGGCCCTCCGCAAGGTTTGCCGCGTTCGCCTGACCAACGGCATGGAAGTCACGAGCTACATCCCCGGCGAAGGTCACAACCTTCAGGAGCACTCCGTGGTGCTCATCCGCGGTGGCCGCGTGAAGGACCTGCCCGGCGTGCGCTACCACGTGGTGCGCGGCACGCTCGATGCAGCTGGCGCCATCGGCCCCAGCGCCACCAACAAAAAAGATCGCACACGCAAGCGCTCGAAGTACGGCGTCAAGCGGCCAAAGAAATAACCGGGATAAGGAAACACAACGATGCCCCGCCGAAGAGAAGTACCCAAGCGCCCGATCGTCCCCGATCCCATTTACCAGGACAAGCTGGTCGCCAAATTCGTCAACCAGATCATGCAGCACGGCAAGAAGTCAACCGCCGAGCGCGCACTGTACGGCAGCTTCGATATCATCCGTGACCGCTTCAAGCAGGATCCGATCGAAGTTTTTCGTCAGGCTCTCGACAACGTGAAGCCCAAGCTTGAGGTGAAGAGCCGCCGCGTTGGTGGTGCCACCTATCAGGTGCCGATGGAGGTTCGGCCCGAGCGTCGTATGGCGCTCGCGATGCGCTGGCTCGTCAGCCACTCCCGCAAACGGGGCGAGAAGACGATGCGCGAGCGTCTCGCCGCCGAGCTGGCCGATGCGGCCAACAACCGAGGCTCAGCCGTCAAGAAGCGTGAAGACACGCACAAGATGGCCGAGGCCAACCGCGCCTTCGCTCATTACAGGTGGTAATCCGCCTGTCCCTTTGCTTCCCATCCGGAGTCGATCACAGCCAAATGTTTCATCTGACATAAGGACCGAGTGCTAACTGACAAACAGCGCCTCGCATGACGCGCTGACAGCTCTTTCCCTCGGCACCCTCTCCAGAGTCTCAATCGTTCACCAAAACGGGGTGAACAGGGCTGGAGAGGGTGTTGTGCATTCAGACCCCAAAAACGATATCTCTTCTCCCCTCACCTCTTCACCATGGCCCGCGAATACTCTCTCGAGCGTACCCGAAACATCGGGATCATGGCGCACATCGACGCGGGCAAGACCACGTGCACGGAGCGCATCCTGTACTACACAGGCGTGAACCACAACGTGGGCGAGGTGCACGACGGCGCCGCGACGATGGACTGGATGGTGCAGGAGCAGGAGCGGGGGATCACGATCACCTCCGCCGCGACGAACTGTTTCTGGCAGCCGGACCGTGGACCCCACAAGAACCACGATCACCGCATCAACATAATCGACACCCCCGGACACGTCGACTTCACGATCGAGGTCGAGCGCTCCCTGCGCGTGCTCGACGGTGCGGTGGCGGTGTTCGACGGCGGCAACGGCGTCGAGCCACAGAGCGAAACGGTGTGGCGGCAGGCCGATCGTTACGAGGTGCCGCGCATCTGTTTCATCAACAAGATGGACAAGCTTGGCGCAGACTTTGAGATGTGCCTCGAATCGATCCGCACCCGTCTGGGAGCGTCACCGGTAGCCATTCAGTGGCCTATCGGCGCTGAAGACGAGTTCGCTGGCGTCGTGGACCTGATCGCCAAGAAAGCCGCCGTCAACTTCGACGCCGCCTCGCTCGGCTCCACCTATGATTGGGTCGAATGGAACTCGCTCGACAAGGAGTTGCTCGCGGTGTGCAAGGATCGACGCGGCGTGCTGATCGAAGCGTGCGCCGATGTGAGCGACACCGTGATGGAGAAATACATCGGCGAGCGGGCCGATGAGATCACCGAAGCAGAGCTACACGAGGCGGTACGCCGAGCCACGCTGCACTTCAGTTTCGTTCCCGTCTTCTGTGGATCCGCTTTTCGCAACAAGGGCATTCAGATGCTGCTCGACGCGATCCTGAATTACCTCCCCTCCCCCGTGGATGTGAAGCCAATGGAAGGGCGCGACCCGGACGACGAGCAAAAGACACTGACGCGAGCAGCCTCTGACGATGCGCCTTTCTCTGCCCTCGCGTTCAAAATCATGAACGATTCCTTCGTCGGGAACCTCACCTACTTCCGCGTCTATTCAGGCACGCTCGACTCTGGCACCGCCATCCTCAACCCCGCCCGCAAGAAGCGCGAGCGCATCGGCCGTATCCTACGCATGCACGCCAACAAGCGAGAAGACGTCAAGACCTGCTATGCCGGCAACATCTACGCCGCGGTCGGGCTGCGGGCGACTCGGACCGGGGACACCTTGTGTGCGCAAAAGCACCCTATCGTGCTCGAACAGATGACCTTCCCCGATCCGGTCATCTCGGTCGCCATCGAGCCAAAGACCAAGGCCGACCTCGACAAGCTGGCCACGACGCTCGGCAAGCTCAGCTACGAAGACCCCTCCTTCAAGTTTTACACGGACGAAGAAACCAACCAGACGATCATCGCTGGCATGGGCGAACTCCACCTCGAGATCATCGTCGACCGCTTGCGCCGCGAATTCAAAGTACAGGCGAACGTTGGCACACCCCAAGTTGCCTACCGTGAGAAGATCAGCCAAGCCGTCACCAAGGTCGTAGGCCGTTTCGTGCGCCAGTCAGGCGGCCACGGCCAATACGGCCACGTCGTGATCGATGTCGAGCCAGGCGAGCCAGGCAGCGGTTTCGTATTCGAGAACGACATCAGCGGTGGAACGATTCCGCGTGAGTTCATCTCATCGATCGAAAAGGGCATTGCCGGCGCGATGGATCGCGGTCACCTCGCCGGCTTCCCCATCGTCGATTGCAAGGCACGCCTCTTCGACGGCAGCTACCACGAGGTCGACTCCTCTGGCCCTGCCTTCGAGGTGGCCGGCTCGATGGCCTTTCAGGCTGCAGCGGACAAAGCGGGCGTCCACCTCCTCGAGCCTGTCATGGCCGTCGAAATCGTCACCCCCGAAGATTACCTCGGAGATGTCATTGGCGACATCAACTCGCGACGGGGGAAGGTCAGCGACATGACACAGCGCCAGGCCCTTCGCGTCCTCCAAGCCGATGTCCCGCTCGCTCAAATGTTCGGTTACGCCACGGACTTGCGCAGCAAGACCCAGGGCCGCGCCGACCACAGCATGCAGTTTTCACATTACGCATCAGTCCCCCAACAAATCCAGGAACAGATCATCGTCAAGACCCGAGGGTTTTAAGCACAATCGTCAAGTGCACCGGAAGGTCTTCGACATTGGCTCGACAGCACAATCGCTCGACAGCCAGGAGAAAAAGAGAAAATGGCCAAACAGAAATTCGTCCGCAACAAGCCCCACGTCAACGTCGGCACCATCG
>JAPYTK010000040.1 GCA_029941785.1 Polyangiaceae bacterium
CCACAGTGGAGCGGGGTCCGAACCTCTTCGAGCGGGCGGAGCGCCGCGATCCTGAGGGAACGGTCCCCTTGGCCGATCGCGTTCGTCCGAGGGCGCTAGCCGAGATGTGTGGGCACCTCGAACTACTCGGGGCGGAGGGCTCGCTGGCGCAAGCGATAGCGGACGACCGTTTGGGAAGCATCATTCTGTGGGGGCCACCGGGCTGCGGCAAGACCTCCCTGGCTCATGTGATCGCGGAAAGTACTCGGGCACGTTTTGTCGCCTTTTCTGCCGTGCTCGGCGGCGTCGCGGAGTTGAGGAAAATTGTTGCCGCGGCAAAGGTCCACCGGCAGAGCGGCGGCGGCCGGACGCTGTTGTTCGTCGACGAAATCCACCGCTTCAACAAGGCCCAGCAAGATGCCTTCTTGCCGCATGTCGAAGATGGAAGTGTCACACTGATCGGCGCCACAACCGAGAACCCGTCCTTCGAATTGAACGCGCCGTTGTTGTCACGGTGCACGGTGTACCGACTCGAGCCGCTGACGCCAGAAGCTGTCGAGCATCTCGTGCGGCGCGCGCTCGACCATCCTCAAGGCCTTGCTGAAAAGGTCAGGGTCGATGAGCAAGCGATCGCGTTCATCGTCCGTGCTGCAAGAGGCGATGCTCGTCGCGCACTCGGGTGGCTCGAACGCGCCGCCTTGCACGCGATCCGACGGGCGGACGGACATATCACTGCAGCGCTGCTCGAGACGCTCAGTGCTCACGACCCCATTCGGTATGACAAGTCGGGTGACGAGCACTTTGATGTCGTCAGCGCTTTCATCAAGTCGATGCGCGGCTCCGATCCCGACGCGGCCATCTATTGGATGATGCGCATGGTCGAAGGTGGAGAGGATCCACTGTTCATCTTGCGTCGCATCATGATCTTCGCGAGCGAGGACATCGGTGTGGCCGATCCGCGCGCGCTCACTGTGGCCGTGGATGCAGACCGCGCTTTTCGGCGCTTGGGCATGCCGGAGGGGCTGTATGCGATGGCGCAAGCGACGATCTATCTGGCCTGTGCACCCAAATCGAATGCGACCAACGTTGCCTGGCATCGGGCACGCGAAGCGGTCCGTGAACATGGGGCACTGCCCGTACCGCTCGCGCTGCGCAATGCACCAACGGGTCTGATGAAACAACTGGGCCATGGCCGTGGGTACCGTTATCCGCACGACGAGTCCGGTGGTGTCGCGAGGGGCGCCGAGTACCTTCCCGCGGCCCTGCGTGGCGCACAATTTTACGAGCCGACCGAGCGTGGGCTGGAAGCAAAAATCCACAGCTGGCTGGCCGGCGTCCGGTCGCCGAAGTCCGATGATGGCGAAGAAGACTGAGCAGCTACGGCGGGCCGTGCGCCTCTGACTTCAGATCCCCGTTACACTCGGGGGTGGGGGCACTTGGTTCAAGGCCTCCTCCAGTTCGCGCAAGGCGTGATCGTTGCCGGTGCTCCGTGCATGAAGCAAACCACTCTCCAGCCACTCGCGGCCCTCAGTAGGCCGGTCCGCTCCGACCAACATGGTGCCGCACATCAGGTACATGGGCACGTAGTCCGCCTGCTTGATTCGGAGGGTCGTGTAGGTCCGAAGGGCCTCGTCCACTCGCTTCAGACCCGCGTATTCGAGCGCCAGAGCATACCAGGCAAAAGCATCGGCTTCACCGCTGGCGGTCACCTTCTCAAGCATCTCGAGTCGTTCTTCTTGTGCCATGAGCTTGTTCTCTCCTACTCGTTATCGACCACGCCAATAAAAGGCAGGTTGCGGTAGCGTTGTGCCCAATCCAGCCCGTACCCCACGACGAAATGGTCTTCGATCGTAAATCCTAGGTAGTCGATCGGCACGTCAATTCGAGTGCGCGCCGGCTTGTGCAACAAGGAGCAGACCTTCACGCTCGCCGGTTTTCTCGTCTTGAAAAGCTCGAGCAAATGTGAAATCGTCAGCCCGGTATCGACGATGTCTTCCACGATCAGAACGTGTTCATCTTCGATGGATTTGGTGAGATCTTGGGTAATTTGCACCACTCCCGTCGACTCGGTTCCCTCGCCGTAGCTCTGCACGCCAAGAAATTCGATGCGCAGGTTGACGCGCTCATCGATGACGCGAGCCAAGTCTGCGGTGAAGACGAAGCTGCCCTTGAGGACGCAAACCAACACGAGTTTTTGGTTCGCGTACGCTTCGCTGATCTCGGCTCCCAGCACCGTCACGCGCTCGGCGAGCTGCTCCGACGAAAACAGGGTGGCCAAATTGTCGCTCACGATGCTACCGCTACCACCAAACGCGCCTGGAGCACAGCATCAGCGGGCGCGTTTCCCGACATCTAAGGCCTTTTCTCGGTTCGCGTTGGTGGCCGCCACAAAATGCTTCGGCATTCCTCCCGCGCGTGGGTTATGCCTGAGCCGTGAGCGACGTGATCGACCAGCGCGGCCTGACTCATCTGCGTCAGCTTGAGGCGGAGAGTATCCACATTCTGCGGGAGGTCGTGGCCGAGTTCGACAACCCGGTGATGCTCTACTCCATCGGCAAGGACTCGTCGGTGATGCTCCGCTTGGCGCTGAAGGCCTTCTATCCTTCGCCCCTGCCCTTTCCGTTGCTGCATATTGACACGACCTTCAAGTTTCGCGAGATGATTACGTTTCGCGACGATTTCTGTCGCGAGCACGGACTCGAGCTCATCGTGCACACCAACGAGCAGGCTCTGGCGCAAGGCATCAACCCCTTCGATCACGGCAGCGCGAAATACACCCATCAGCTCAAGACGGCAGGACTGCTCCAAGCACTTGCCAAGGGAGGCTACGACGCGGCCTTTGGCGGTGCTCGTCGCGACGAAGAACAAAGCCGCGCGAAAGAGCGCATCTACTCTTTTCGGGATGCTCGCGGCAGTTGGGATCCGAAGAATCAACGGCCGGAGCTGTGGAGCCTGTACAACGCGCGGATCAACAAGCAAGAGAGCATCCGTGTGTTTCCGCTCTCGAATTGGACGGAGCTCGATATCTGGCAGTACATCTACCTCGAGTCGATTCCGATCGTGCCCTTGTACTTTGCTGCCGAGCGGCCCGTCGTCACCAGGGACGGTCAGTTGTTGATGGTCGATGACGAGCGCTTGCCGTTGGCGGAAGGTGAGACGCCCCAATTCGAGCAGGTCCGGTTCCGCACTCTCGGCTGTTACCCATTGACGGCGGCGGTTCGTTCTTCGGCCACCACCTTGCCCGAGATCATCGGGGAGATGCTGCTCGCGCGCCATTCTGAACGGCAGGGTCGCCTCATCGACTTTGATGAAGAAGGCTCGATGGAAACGAAGAAGCGCGAGGGGTACTTCTAATGCACGACCTGTCACGTGCCGAGGATGTTGAGGCCTATCTCGAACAGCACGAGCAAAAGGAACTCTTGCGTTTCGTCGCGGTTGGCTCCGTCGATGATGGCAAGTCCACGCTCATCGGGCGTCTTCTGCACGACACCAAGGCGATCTACGAAGATCAACTCGCCTCGGTGCAGCGAGCGAGCAAGCGCGTGGGAACGACGGGCGGCGATATCGACTTTGCTTTGCTGACGGATGGGCTGAAGGCCGAACGCGAACAGGGGATCACGATCGACGTTGCGTATCGTTATTTCTCAACGGCGAAGCGCAAGTTCATCATCGCCGACACGCCCGGTCACGTTCAATACACGCGGAATATGGCGACCGGGGCGTCCACCGCGAATGTTGCGCTGATCTTGATCGATGCGCGGCACGGTGTGTTGCAACAGTCGCGTCGCCATGCCTTCATCGCTTCCTTGCTCGGGATCCCGCATCTTGCGGTTTGCATCAACAAGATGGATCTCGTCGATTACGCCGAGTCGGCCTTCGACTCGATTCGCGAAGAATTCAGCACCTTCGCGTCGGGCCTTCGCTTCAAGGATGTCAGCTTTTTACCGATCAGCGCCGTGGCGGGAGACAACGTCGTCGCCAAGAGCCCGGCCACACCCTGGTACCGTGGAACCACCTTGCTCGAGTACTTGGAGGCGGTGCCCATTTCTCGGGACCAAAACCTCTCCGAGTTGCGTTTTCCCGTGCAGTACGTTCTGCGCCCGAATCTCGATTACCGAGGATTCTGTGGGCAGCTAGCGTCCGGTGTCGTTCGGCCGGGGGACGATGTCGTCGTCCTGCCGTCGGGTCAGGCGACCAAGATTCTGGCCATCGATGGCTACACCGGCGAGCTCGATGAAGCCTTCGCTCCCATGTCCGTGACCATCCGTCTCGCTGACGAGGTCGACGTGAGCCGAGGCGATGTGATTTCGTGTGTGGATGGCCGACCCGAGGTGACCCGTCGCATCGAGGCTCACCTCGTGTGGATGAGTGAGGTCCCGCTCGATCCGGAGCGCGCGTACTTTCTCAAACACACGACGCGAACCGTTCGGGCGACGGTAAGCCGCGTGGCGGGCAAAGTCGATCTCGAGACATTGAACGAAGTGCCCACGGAGCGTTTCCATCTCAATGACATCGGTCGGGTTGAGATCCTCTGCAATCAACACCTGATGGTCGACCCCTACGAGCAGAATCGTCACACTGGGGCCTTCGTGCTCATCGACGAGCTTAGCAACGATACGGTGGCGGCGGGCATGATCGTGCGCGGCTTTGCCGATGATGCCCATCCACTCGAGCGGCGCTTGGCGAGTCAGATCTCGGCGGAGCGTCGGGCTGAACGTTTGGGTCAGCGTGGCCTCGCCGTGTGTTTCGCTGGCGTTCCGCACGCCGGTCAGTCTGACGTTATGTATGACTTGGAGCGTCGTCTCTTCGACATGGGCCACGCGGCTTGCGTCATCGATGTCGCGGCGTTGGCGGACGGCACCCGCAGCCCTTCATTGTTCGCCGATCTCGGCTCGCAGTGCGTACGCGCGGGCATGATTGTGCTGTACAGTACCGGACTGCCGCGCCCTTCGGATCGACTTCGATTGCGCGAGCAACTCGGCCCCGAGCAGTTGCTGGTCGTGTTCGCCGATGATGCCGCTCCCGCCTCCGTTTCGGCGTCGTCGGAGAGCCTCCATTGTGCGCTAACTGTGGACGAACGCGATCGAACGATTTCCCTACTAAGCAAGGCGATTGCCGCGCGCTGCAAGGTCGTTTCCGACGGTTGAAACGACGTTACGAACCGTTGGTTTTCCACAGCTTGTTCAGGGTCCCCAGGTTGTCCACAACCGTGCCGCCACATCAGATTGTTCAAGGGAGGGCTCGGACGCGACTCGAGCGCTCACGATGAAGTATCTACCGCGGTAAGAGGATGTGTGCGACGCGCCGCGTTGATATCTGCAATTACGTGAAACAACGGAGAAATTGTCATAATTTTCCGTTCCTTCACACCAATGAATATCAGGTGCCGAATGAATCATATTTGTGTCGGTCAAGCCTAATTCGTCGAAATAAAACGTTACGAGGTCTTTTTCTTGACTGGGGATAAGCTGTTGTTCGACGGACACGACGTTGTTTTCCCACAGGCAGGGTAGCGGTGCTTCTTTCGAGGAAGCGGCTTGCGCCATGTCCGGCCTTCGGGCACAGATTAGCCGAGCTTTCGCGGGATATTCAGCCATGATTCAATTCGAGAAGTGGCATGGTTTGGGCAATGACTTCATCGTGACCCGCGAGGCGGTGTCCGCTGAGGATGCGGTTCGCCTATGTGATCGTCGCCGTGGGATCGGGGCCGACGGTGTTCTGGTCGTCGAGCGAAGCGACGAAACCTGGCGCATGGTGGTGCTCAACGCGGATGGATCGCGGCCGGAGATGTGTGGCAACGGCTTGCGTTGTGTCGTCGCCCACCTCGCCCAAGAAGGGCCCGATGGGGGTGCGCTTTCCATCGAGACGGATGCCGGGCTCAAGCGCTGCCGTTATGAACGACAAGCTGATGATCGCTATCGGGTTCAGGTCGACATGGGGCTTGCCACTGTTGGCGACACCCTTGGAGGCCCGGCGGGTTCGCGCTGTTACCACTTGGTCGATGTCGGCAATCCGCATGCCGTGAGCTTCGACCCTTTCGAAGAGCCTGACGTCGATGTGGATGGTCCGGCGATCGAGGCGGCCATCGCGGGCGGCTGCAATGTTGAATTTGTTCGTGTGCACGACGACGGCCGCAGGCTCGAGGTGGTCGTGTGGGAGCGGGGCGTCGGGCGAACCGAGGCCTGTGGCACGGGCGCGTGCGCGGTCGCAGCGGCGGCGGTAGCAAGCCAGCGGAGTCCGGCGGACACGACGCTTGCGGTGATCCTGCCTGGGGGACAGCTCGACATCGTGGTAAGCGAAGCGCCCCATCAAGTGAGCATGACGGGTTTAGCGGTTTGCGTGTTTCGTGGCTACTGCCCTCCTTCCGGATCTGACAACGATGACTAAGCTTTCCGAGCGAGGAAACGGCGCCCCCTCTTCACCGATCCGTCGTTTGACACCTTTTGCGGAAGCGGCCCGCGCCCGGGGCATCGTCGTGCACCAGCTGAACATCGGACAGCCTGACATCGCCACACCGCAGGTCATGCTCGACGCTTATCGGAACATCACGGACGATGTTATCGCCTATTCTCCGAGTGATGGTTTTCGCGACTACCGCGAAAAGCTGGCCGCGTACTACGCTCCGCTCGTTGGCGAAACCCGGCCCGTGACGGCCGAGGACATCGTGGTGACGGTGGGCGGCTCTGAGGCTCTGTGTTTTGCCATTGCTGCGACATGTGATCCCGGCGACGAGATCATCGTCTGTGAACCGTTTTACACGAACTATGCAGGCTTCTCACATATGCTGTCCGTTCAGATCAAGCCGGTGACGACCTACGCGCAAGAGGGTTTTCGCATCGATGTGTCCCGTCTGGCCGAAGCCGTTGGCCCTCGCTCGCGGGCCATCTGCTTGCCCTCGCCAGGGAACCCCACCGGAGTCGTTCTGTCGCGAGACGAGCTGAAGGCCATCGCAGAGCTCTGCAAAGAAAAGGACATCTTCTTCATTTGCGACGAGGTGTACCGCGAGTTCGTCTACGACGGCGATCCTGGTAAGCTCGCCCCGTCGATCCTGTCGATACCTGGGTTTGAGGACCACGCCATCGTCATTGACTCCGTCTCCAAGCGGTACAGTGCGTGTGGTGCTCGCGTGGGCGCTTTGGTGACCCGGCAGCCGGCGGTGCGTGATGCCGCCTTACGTTTTGCCCAAGCGCGCCTCTCGCCAGCGACAGTTGATCAGTATGCTGCAATGGCGGCGCTCGACACGCCTGAATCCTACTTTCGCGACGTCGTGGATGAGTACCGCGCTCGTCGTGACGCTTTGGTCAGCGGCTTGCATGGGATCGGCGTCACGTGCGCCTGTCCACAAGGGGCCTTTTATCTCGTGGCGACCTTGCCGGTCGACGACGCTGACGCCTTTTGCGAGTACCTGCTGGAGTCCTTTAGTCTCGAGGGGGAGACCGTGATGCTTGCGCCCGCGTCCGGCTTTTACGCGACGCCCGGCCTCGGCAAGAACGAGGTGCGAATCGCTTACGTCCTCGATCGTCCCCGCCTCGAGCGGAGCGTCCGGATCCTAGGCGCAGCGATCGAAGCCTATACGGCTTAGCATGAGCCCTCCTCAGGCGTTCAAGCCGAGCCGTTCGAGCAGAGGACCCTGCTCTGGCTCGCGGCCCATGAACTGTTGAAACAAGGTGGCGGGATCTTCTTCATCGCCCCGGGCCAGGACGGTATCTCGAAACGCGGAGCCAGTCTGAGAATTGAAGATCCCCTCCTTCTTGAACCGCGTGAAGGCGTCCGCGTCGAGGACCTCCGCCCACTTGTAGCTGTAATAGCCGGCGGCATAACCAATCGGGTCGCCAAACAGATGGTCGAAGGCGGCGATGATGGCGTAGTCCTGCGGCAAGGGTACCGGTGAGTGGGCCTGCAGGACGTCCCGGGCAAAACTCACCGGATCACGCTCAGGGTCGTCGTCGATGTGTAACCGTAGATCGACTGTGGCGAGCCCCAACTGTCGCATCTGCCCATTGGCCGCGCGAAAGGTTCTCGCGCGACTCATCGACTCGATCAAATCGTCGGGGATCGTTTCCCCGCTTTCGGGGTGGCGCGCAAAGCGGTCCAGCGCCGCGCGTTCCCAACACCAGTTTTCGAATATCTGCGATGGAAGCTCCACGAAATCCCAGGCGACGCTCGTTCCCACCTGGCTGCGGATCTCCGCCGTGCTCAGGCAGTGGTGCATCAGATGACCGAACTCGTGAAAGAGCGTTTCCACCTCGCGATGGGTCAGCTGGGGCTCGCCGTCAGCCACTGCGGGTGTGACGTTGGCCGCGAGCAAACCAAGATGCGGCCAGTCATTCGGCGTGCCCCCGTGACGAGCGAGTAGTCCGTTCATCCACGCTCCGCCCTGCTTGTTTTCGCGCGGAAAGGCATCGACGTAGATCCCCGCGATCCACCTGCCCTCCGGATCCAAGATCTTGTACGCGCGGACGGAGTCGTCCCAGCTCGGCGCGTCTGCCCATGGCTTGAACCGTATGCTGTAGAGTGATGCGGCGATGTCGAAGAGCCCCCCGATGACCCGATCGAATCGAAAGTAGGGACGCAGGACTTCGTCGTCGAATTGGTACCGCGCGAGCCGAAACTTCTCTGCATGGTAGGCGAGGTCCCATGCCTGAAGCGTGACGTCGGATCCCAAGGCACCCTGGCAGTGGGCAAGCAATGCCTCGTTTTCTGCCTGAAAATAATCCAGGGTTGTTTTCTTTAGGTCTTCTACGAACCGGCTCGCTCGCTCGCCGCTTTTGGCCATTCGTTCCTCGGTGACGAAATCGGCGAAATGCTCAAATCCAAGCAGCTTGGCTTTCTCGGATCTCAAGGCGACGATGGCCCGCACAAGAGGACGGTTGTCGTGCTCCTCGGAGCTGCAGCGGGCCGTCATGCCCCGATACATGGCCTCGCGAAGATCTCGATCGTCGAGGTGCTTCATGGCCGCGATATAGCTCGGAGCTTGGAGGGTGAAACGATAGCCGCTCTGTCCCTTGCTTTCTGCACTTTGGCGGGCGGCGGACTTGGCGCTCTCGGGCAAGCCTCTCAGGCGTGTCTCGTCTTCGATCAAGAGTTCGAATGCGTGGGTAGCGTCGAGCACATTCTGCGAAAACTGTAGGCAGTATTTGGTGAGCGCGACCTCAATTTCAGTGAGCCTCTGCTTACCGGCATCGCCCAAGGCGGCTCCATGGCGGCGGAAGTAGCTCGCCCACTTTTTGACGCAACGTTCGCGTGGCCCCTGCAAAGATCGGGCGTCTTCTGTCGCGAGGTAATCCTTGAGCGCCTGATACAGTCCGGAGGACAGAGGGATCGAGCTGCAGAGTTCACTGACTCGAGGCTTGGCCGCGTTGATCGCTTCACGCAAGGCAGCGGAGCTCGCCGTGCTCTCGAGGTGGGAGACGATGCCGATGGCGTAGTCGAGGTTTTCTGTGATCGCCTCGAGGGCGAGGATCGTGTTGTCGAAGCAGCGTGGCGCGTCGTCACGGACGATGGCATCGATTCGAGAGCGAGCTTCATGCAACAGGGTGTCGATGGCGGGCGCGACGTGCTGTGCGTTCACACGGTCGTAGGGGATCGGAAAGGCGGGCTTGAGGAGCGGGTTGTCCATGCGGTAACGATGCTGGCGTGCCTTGGCAGGTGGTGCAACGGCTCTTGGTATCTGCCCGCTGACAGTATACGATTTGATGGTGGTCGGGGGGAACCACCGGAGTTCACCATGCCAGCCACGAAACCAGGGGCGCCGCCCAATCTCGAATTACCTGAGCAAGCGACGGTTGAGCAAGAGCCCGGTGCCGGCGGTCTGGACATTCGCATGCCAGAGCCTCCCGCGGGCAGCGATATGTTGGACACGGCTTTTTCGTCGATCCTCCAGTGGGACTACAGCGTGCAGCGCCGCGATCTCCGAAACCTGTACGAGAAGTCGAAAGGGGCCATGTGGAACGCACAGCTCGACGTCGACTGGTCCGTGGACGTCGATCCCGAGGCGGAAAATACGCCCAACGAGATGGTGCCGATCTTTGGAACCCCCATGTGGGACAAGCTCGACAAGAAGCGGGAGCTCCCGAAACTACGTCGCCTGATGATGGGCTACATGCTGTCGAATTTTTTGCACGGTGAGCAGGGAGCGCTTCTCGCCGCTTCGCAGATCGTGAGCGCCGTGCCCGACACCGACGCAAAATTCTACGCGGCGACGCAGGCGATGGACGAGGCCCGGCACGTGGAGGCCTACGATCGTTATCTGCGGGAAAAAGTGGGGATCACGTTTCCCATCTCTCCCCATTTGCGAAGCTTGCTCGACGGGATCTTGTGCGAGAGCCGCTGGGACTTGAAGTACTTGGGCATGCAGATCATGGTCGAGGGCTTGGCTCTCGCTGCCTTCGGCGTAATAACGAAGACCTCCCGCGAGCCCTTGTTGCGGGAGCTCGTGCACAAGATCATGCTCGACGAGGCCCGGCATGTTGCCTTCGGTGTCATCGCGCTTCGCGGAACCTACGCGGACATGAGCGCGTCGGAATTACGGGACCGGGAGGACTTCATCATCGAGGCCTCACGTCTGATGCACGATCGGTTCTTGGCGCAGGAAGTGTGGGAGCACATGGGGATGCCGGTCGAAGAATGTGTGGCCGCCGTGCAGCAGAGTGAGACGCAGCGGATGTTTCGTCAGATGCTGTTTTCGAAGATCGTGCCCAACGTGAAAAGATTAGGCCTGCTCACACCTGCTGTGCGCAATGGTTTCAACGAGTTAGGCGTAATTCACTTCGAAAATTGGGAAGCGTCGGCCTAATCGTATTGTCGGAAACTTAGCCGGTGGTTGCCAGCATGATACGGCAGCGTATCATGGGTGTGTCGGTAGTTTCGGCGTCGCAAGACGACCAGTTCATTCGTTCCTTGGCAGCAGAGCTCGGTGAGATACGGAGCATGTTGGAGGCCGTATTCGACGAGCCAGAAGCCTCGCCGCCACGCGAGCGCTTGGCGGAGACTCTGCGAAGCTTCTCCGCTGAGGCGGCGGCGATTGGTCTCGACGGCTTGGTTGAAGACCTGAGCGCGTGCGACGGCATCTTGCAATCGGCGGCGGTGCTGGGTCAGCTCGACTTTCATGATGGGGACTTGCTCAGCGAGGCGCTCGACCGCATTGCCGATAGCGTGCGTACGCGCCTAGCATGTGAGATCACCCCGTCCTCGGGCTCGATCAAGACATTGATCCCCGCCACCGGCGTGCCCGGTGACGGAGAGATGCGGGACGTCGAGCCCGGTCACGTGTTGATCGTGGCGGCAGCGACGGTGGTTGACGGCTTGGTCCTCAACGGAGAAGAAATTCTCGAAAGCGGTCCTCCCCTCGCAATCGAGCAAGTGTCCGACGTCGTGGCCGGCCGTGAGGTCGTGCGGGCTTTGGGGCCCGACATCATCGTGTTGGACACCGGGCTCGAGGGTGCGCGGTCCTTCGTCGAGGCCCTCGTGAACGACGAGCTGACCGATGCCATCCCCATCGTCGCCATCGGTAATTGGGCCTCCCCGGAGGACGCTGCGCCGTACATTGCGCTCGGAGTGGCGAAGCACTTGAACAAGCCAGTGTCGCCCAGAGGGCTTCGCCGGGCGCTTGCCGAATTGTCGCCGACCGACGGGGCTGGCTTCGAGCCGATTGGTGAGGGCACGCTCGACACCATCAGCGCAAGATTGGCCGACGAGCTGCACCGCGGCCTGTGCGACGCCGCCACGGAGAGCAGCCGTAACCGAGCGATCGACGTGGGTGACGGTTCGGATGTTCTCGCGACACTCTGGTCCGCCGTGGGCCGGATCCGGGAGCTTTTGACGGTCAAAGCAGGCGGTCAACTGCAGTTCGCATCGGGTGGTTCGGCGGAAGCTGTTGTCAATGGGCCGTGGATGGGAGGCAGTCTGTCGAGCCGCTTGGCGAAGCCGAGTGCACGGCGAGCGGCTGACGACGAAAGTCTGGAAGGCTTGACCGTCTTGGTTGCCGAGGGCGACCTCTCGATGAACTGGTTTCTTTGCGGCGTGCTTCGCGACGCGGGCGCTGAGGTGATCGATTCCTTTGATGGCCAGCTCGCGCTTTCGACGGCTTATCAATCTGTTCCTGACATCGTCCTTTGCGATGTGCTCCTTCCCAAGATTGATGGGGCCACGCTGTGTCGGACATTTCGAAAGGATGTCGTGCTGGGGAGCGTTCCCTTTCTTCTCATGTCGTCCAAAGACGAGCTGTTGCAGCGGGCGCACGAGTTGGGAGTCGGTGCGGACGCGTACTTGCGAAAAGAGAGCAGCGGCGAGCGAATCGTGAAGCACCTGTTGGATGTCTCGGTTCCGTCTCGTCGTATCGCTTCACGGTTGGCTCTGGGCGGCAGGGTGCGCGGCCGCCTGAGCGGGTTGAGCGTCTACAGTCTCTTGCAGCTCGCGTGCAAACATCGGCCCAGTTGCCGGTTTAACTTGAGCGACGCGACGCGCAAGTTTGAAATAGAGATTCGTGAGGGTCGACCGATTTCCGCGACGGTGACGGATGTCGCCGGCAAAACTGTCAGCGGTTCGGAGGTCTTGGAACTGTTGGTTGGTGTCGGCATGGGTCGCTTCGATGTCGAAGACATACGCGACGATGAGTACTCCACCGTGGAACTCGACGGGAGTTTGCAGGACTTGGTCGCCACGCCGCTTGCGAAGGTACGGGGGGCGCAGAGTCTGCTCACGGGTAGCGGGCTTGTTGGTGTGCAGCGTGTTCATTTCCGCGATCTGCACGGCCGCGTGTGTCTCGAGTCGATGCCAACGTTCGACCGAGACCTGCTGTTGGCGATTCAGCGCGGCGCATCACCGCGTGAGCTCATCGTGACCGGACAGGCCGCCGCTCAGCACATCGAAGCCGTTCTATGCGACGTGGCGAGGCGATCGAGCATCGTCGGTATCATACTCTACAACGGTACCGACGCTCTCCCGCACGCCATCGAACAGCAGTGCGCTCTCTTGTGTGGTTCGGCGGACTACAGCGCGGTCATGGAGGCTCACAGCGCCGCGCTCGTTTCAGTGTTGTCCAAGGTGCCGATGGCCGGGCTCACCGAATCACCCTTTCACCGCGACGAGACGCAGATCGGACCGGTCGTCACTCGCGTCGGCTCGCCGTGTTCTGTTCAACCAAGCCGCGGCAACACCGCTGTTCCGCCGGCGGTGGCCGTGCAAGTTGCGCCCGTCGTGGATGTGGGAATCGCCCTGGAGGTCTCTCCTGATCGTCTTGAGGACTCGCCAGGGGGCGACTGTGTGATCATGCGGACCACCACTCCCACCGGTGAGGATCTACGGTACAGGGGACCGTTGGGTCGACAACGCGAGCCGGTCATCATCGACGAGCGTCACTGCACACCGATCCTCGCCTCGGCCTCGGTGGCCTTGTCCGCGCCATGCCACAGCGAGACGCCCATCCTCGCGACGGCGGCGGTAGATGGCCTCGATTCACAACGAGCGTTGTTGGCCGATGCCTCCGCCTCCGCCGCCGACGTTGAACGACAGCGGAATTCAGAAGCAGGGTTTACGACTGCACGCGAGTCTATCCCGGACGGCGAGGACTTTCCCGCGCTACCTCGTTTGCCTCGGCCTTCAGCCTACGCCAAGCGAGCCGTGACATCCCCGGAGTCAAAACCGAGCCGCGCGTCCCGCTTCTTGTGGCCCCTCCTTTTCGGGGTGGTCGGAGTCTGCATGGCGATCGGAGCACGTTGGATGCGTGACAGCGCACCGGTTCCTGCGCCGACTCTGCCCGCGACGGACGAGGCTGCCCCAGCCCCTCAAGAGCCGATCGAGAAGGCTTCTGCTCCCGACTCGAGCCAAGTGGACACGCCGCCGGCCGCTCGCCCGCAGATTTTCGATCTCACCCCCAAGGAACGGGCCTCCCTGCGCACGGGGCAAGGCCTTTTGGAGGTGGTGGCTGGCCGCAGGCACAAGATCGCCGTGGATGGTAAGGAGATCGGCGTAGGACCGGTGCAGAAAGTCGCTCTCGACGCGCGCGAGAAGACCTATGAGATCAACGTCACGATGCTCGGCGAGCAGCGGGTACGCTACGTGAGGGTGACTATGGACAAACGAACGCGGATTCGGGTTGCGCCTCCCTGGTCGCGGTAGACTCGCTACGGCGTACAAAGCCGGCTATGGAAGCGCTGATGTTAAGGTGCGCGGTCGTCCGGCTCGGGCTACTGAGCTTGTTGCTCGGTGGACTTACGGTATTGGGCTGCGACGGAAAGGACCCGTCGACGGGTAGACCGGTAGCGGGCGCTAGCGTGCGGGAGCCCACGGCCGGCGGGTTGCCGGCGGTGAAAACGGTGCACGTCATCTACTCCTTCATCGATTCTCTGGATCGTTGTGACGTCGACCACCGGGGCCTGTTGCTCGACTTTGGCACGGACGACATGTCCCGTCGTTATGGCTGGGCCTTCACTCCTCCAAACGGGATTGTTCATACCCAACACGACGGCGCAAGCTGGGCGAGGGTTTACGAGAAGCGGCTCGTTGTGCGTTTTTACATGCCAGAGCCTTCCCGCGTGTTTGTTGCGCTACGGGCATTGGGCAGAGATGCGAGCCGGGTGCGCGTGTTGATCGATGGCTACTCCATCGCCTCGCTGCGCCTCCATCGCAAACGCGTCGCGACGACCAAGACTCCCCTCACCCGCTTGCCTCTAGACGCCGGCCTACACGAGATACAATTGCGCTTCGCGGGAGGTCGGCGCGCGACGGCGTCTGATCCTTTCGCTGAAATTGATTGGCTCAAGGTGGCGGGTCCCGACCGAGTCGATGAATCCTATGGTGCGCCCACCCGTTTTCATCTCGTGGAGCCCAAGGCGGTGGTCTCTAAGGTTCCCCATCGCGCGATAGCGTTGCGGGCGCCGAGCACCTTACGCTGCGCCCTGTTGATCCCTCAACGTGCTCGGCTTCGTTTTGACGTCGGCATGCGTGGTGCAGGGTCGGCAGAACTTACCGTCCGTCTTCGACGGGACGGTCGATCCGCGACGGAGTTAGCTCGTTTTTCGGTGCAAGGTGGGGACAAGGCTTCGTGGCAGGCGGTGGATCTTCCTCTAGAGGACCAAGCTGGCAAGGTCGTTGCGATCGAACTTGGCGTACCGCGGGAGGCAGGTACCGGGCGCCTCTTTATCGGGGAGCCACGTATCGTCGTCCCGGACGTCGAGTCGGTCGATGCGCCAGTCGCGAAACGCGTGGTCGTGGTGGTGCTCGACGGCGTTGAGCGAGACGACCTGCCGCCATGGCGTAAGGGCCCCACTCCACATCTCCCGAATTTGAGCATGCTGGCGCGTGATGCCACGGTGTTCTCGAATCATCGTGGCGCGTCCACGTCGGTGGCAGCTTCTGTCGCATCGCTCATCAGCGGTCGTCCGCCTCTTGGACACGGCGTACTCGATTCGGGTCGCGTTCTGCCGACAGCGGTGGTGACCATCGGTTCGCTGGCTCGGGAGGCGAGCGTCGTGGCGTCGATGTTCAGCGCCGTGCCGATGACATCGCGTGCGTTCGGGTTCGCCAAGCAATGGGATGACTTCTCGTGGTATCCGCCCAACGGAGGACGCCTGGCAAGCGCGCCATTTTCCGATGCTTCTTTGTGGCTGTTGCGTACGGCGGCCAAGAAGAGGGCTCTCGCGATGATTCACGCTCGGGGCGGGCACCCGCCATTCGATATTACCTCTAAAGAGGCCAAACGGCTGCCGCCCAATGATTACGCGGGCTATCTTGGACCTCGACGGGCCGCGCAGGAATTGTTGACGGCGAGAGGTAAACTAGGTCGCCTGTCCGAAGCCGATCGGGACCGTCTTCGGGCGCTGTTCATGGTATCGCTTGCCGGTCAAGATCACGCCTTGGGTGAGCTGATCCGCAGCTTGAGCGATGTCAATTTGTACAACGACACGCTCTTGATCGTGACCACGGATGTGTCTTCGGGACGTCGCACCTTGTTCGGTGATGGTTTACCTCTCGACGAGATGCGCTTGAAGCTGCCACTGTATGTGCACTTTCCCGGTGACCATCAGGCTGGCAAGCTGAGCCTCGTTCCGACCGAGTCTTACGACGTGACACGCACCGTGCTCGATGCACTCCAGATCAAGGCGCCAGCCGAGATCAGGGGGCGCAATCTGTCGAAGTTGGTTTCACCGAAGCAAGCGTTCCTTTCGTCACTTCGTTTTGCGCAGGTCAATGACCAATATTCTGTGCGTCTTGGCGAGTATGTCTTGCATGGAAAGCTCAATCAGCGACCCCGATTGTGTCATCTTTCTGTCGACCCGAGCTGTGCTTTCGACCGTCGTTTTGCGCTGCCCCTCGTCACCGATATGTTGTTTCGTCAGGCCGCGGCCTTCGTCGCGAGCGAGGAGCCGGCTGCGGGCGATCCCATCGTGATGGACTCCGAAACCGCCGCTTCGTTGAAGGTCTGGGGAGCGTACTAGGCCGGGAGGCGCTGTCGTTTCGTCTGCCATCGAGTTGGCGATGGGGCCTCGAGCGGTACTACAGCGCGTCGTGGGCCACGATGTCCCCGTCGACCTCCATGAGACCCTCGGAGAAGGCGAGAAGTTCGGGACTCAGGTCGGTGCGCAATTTGCGAAGCCCTGCAGCCAGTTCGTGGCGCTGGTCGCCATTGAGCCAGCCTCCCGTGGCGTTCTTGGGACGCAAGAACCATGGCAGTCTCGTTTGATCGAGCAACTTGTCGATCAGTTTGGCCACCCGCTGATCGTCTCGCAATGGTTCGTAGGCACGTAGTCGACCCTCGAGGGAGAGATGCTCACTGGTGAAAACTGGAGACATCGAGCGCTTCTTGCTGATGCGACGCACCGAGGCCATCACTACGCGGCTGCGCGGGTGCTCTTCGGGCAAGAGGAAGCGATCGACGAGACGTGCGTCTCGCTGAAGATCCTCGGCAACCGTCGTGCTCAGCTCGAGTAGCGCCGCGAGTGTGGCCGCGTCGTTGTTCTTCAGCACGGTCTTGAGGTCGCCGGACAGGGCCTTGAGGGCGCTCCTATCGAGTTCGTACAGCGTGAGGGTATGGCGGCTCACGAGGCCTCGCTTTGACTGCGATTCAACACCTCGGCTACCCGTTCAGAGCCGAACCGAGCGATACAGTCCCGGCCGTGAGCGAAACCCGCGTAGCGGGCAGCGGCGGCGGTATCGGCGCATGCGCCGTCGATCTCGAGATCCCGAGCCGCTACCGTGCGGGCGAGAGCGGGGTCGCAAAACAACAGATCCACCAAGCCGTGCCGGGAGCTCTCCTCGGCCTTTGCGTCGATGCGGCACCACGCGAGTGCCCAGGCAGGCGCCTTCAGCGCCGTGGCCCGTTGCCGCAGCTCCTCCGCCTGGTCGTGGCCGCCAAGCGCCGCTGCGGTCTGCAGTTGCAAACGCCAGCGGGCGGGATCTTGCGCCAAGATGACGAGAAGAGGCTGCAATTCGTTTTCGTCCTCTGCCTCGAGCGCGGCTGCGGCACGGATCGCAGTTCGCAGACCGCCCCCCCGATCCATCTCCCGAAGCAGCTGCCGCATTCGGGAGATGTCTCCTGCCTCGCGCGCCTCGAATGCGTCTTCGAGACTCTGCTGCGGCGCCTCCATGCTGTCGCTCAGTGGTGGTCGATCGGGCCGGCTACGACGTTGCGCGCGCGGCTCAGCGTCATCCTCTTCAATGTCTTCTGGACTGAGGATCCCGAGGGCAACTTTGGCTTTGTCGATCCAGCTCACGAGCGGCCTATTTGCTCACGGCGTCGAGAAGGAAACGAAAGTCGGCGCTCGGTTGCTTGGCGGTTTTCAGGATCCGACCATCCTTGCCGTCACGTCTTACGACGACCGTCCTGCGGGTTGTGGTGTCGGGGGACTCGCGGGCAACGACGGTGATGAGGTTGACCCCAGGCTGCAGTGGGGCATCGAAGCTAAAGGACGCGCGCTTCGGATCGTCGCTGCCGCGGTTGGACTGGTAGTAGAGCTTATGAGGTCCCACGAACATGTACATGTCCAGAAGCTGTTGGCCGTCGATCGCCTCGACCTCGACCTTTACCTTGTCCTTCCGCGTCGCCATCGTGGCTGCTCGGACGGTGAGGCGAGGCGGATCGTGTCGATAGATTCGCGTGTAATCGGTCGTCGCGGCGGGAGTCTTGGTCGGCGCCGCCACCAGATCGTCGGCTGCCACAAAGGCGAAACGGCCCTTCCCAAGCGCGATCTTGCTCATTTTGCCGTGGCGGCCCAGCAAGGTGAGTGGTGTATCCGCTGCGAGGCGGCCGAAGCTGGCTCGTTGGCCGCGGACGTCGCCGAACAGTTCGAGCGGGACTTTGTTCGTTACTACGCCCTTGGCATCTGCGACCTCGGTTGGTGGCGAGACGGGGATCCGCACCTTTTCATTGACGAACTCGCGTAGATCCCTGTCACCGACGGACAAGGCGAGGACGACCTGCTTTTCGCGTAGTTGCGGTTCGACGTCGAAGGTGAACGCCACGTGTCGTTCTTCACCGGGCTTCATGTTCGAAATGTCGAAGCGACCTTTGCGGAGCAGTACACCATCGCCGGATCGGTTGGCGAGGTTCGCCTGGGTATCGAAAGAGTGGCCGGTGCCGACGTTCTTCGCGGTGAGGAAAACGGTCACGCGCTCTCCACGCTGAAGCAAGCCGTCTCCATTGCCCTCGATGTTGTCGCTGATTTGGTAGCTGTACTGAAAGAGCGGTCGCGGTAGGGCTTGGATGGTAGGCCGAATCTCCGCCGTCGCAGGCGTGTAGCCTCCGGCGGAATCGAACAGGACCTTCACTCCGTCGCTACGGGACAATGCCTCCTTGGGGATCTTGCACACGCGCTTTTTGTTTTTCGGTCGCGGGCGAACGGACAGACCGCGTCGCTTCTCGAAGTCACACCACGAGAGCGGAGTTTGTGCCGTCTTGCTTTCGCCTGGCCCGATCTTTCCAAAGACCACCTCACGCTCATCGAAGTAAGGGTTGTCGCTTTGGGTTCGACCTCGCAGGCGATACACCGGCACCTTGCCCCCGTTCTTCACGGTGACCAAGAGCTTCATTCCCTGGCCGGCCTCGATGGTGTTGTTGGGCTTGTCGCTGCCGAGCGTGACCTCAAACTCTTCTTCTGCGGGGCCCTCGGTGATCTTCGTCTTGGGGAGACTCCAGTCGACATCTACCGTGGAGAGCTCATTCGACACCTTGGCAATTTCTTGGTTCCGGATCCGCTCGATGAGCTTGCTGTTCTTCTCGAGCTGAATGCTCGCGGGTCGGCCTTTGGCAGAGTTTGCCGCGAGATCTCGCGCAAAGCGGATGGCGAAATCGAGCTCGAAGTCGTCGCCGATATCTCCGCCATTGAGCCGCCGTTCGAGCCGTTCGGCTTGCGGGAGATAGTAACGAAGGGTCTGCGCGGGCTGACTCGGCGTGGCAGCGTGATAGCTCGAGAGATGCTTGGAAAGGTCTCGCTCACGCACGCCACTTCGCTGCACCGTGAGGTCCATCTCGAGCGGGTCCACCGTCATCGCATCCAGCTCGATGTGGGGCGTGACGCCCACGCTCTGGATCGAGCGATCACCGGGTGTGAGATACTGGGCAATCGTCAGCTTGAGTGCGGCATGATCGGGCGTGACATCGTTGAAGACCAGCTGAACGGACCCTTTTCCAAAGGTGGTCTGTCCCACGATGATCGCGCGCTGGAGGTTTTTTAGGGCGCCGGCGACGATCTCACTGGCACTCGCTGACGAGGAGCCGACGAGGACCACGAGCGGATAATCAGGCTGGGTGCCCTGGGAGTGAGCCCGCTTTTCTTCACGTGCCTCTGCGCCGCCGACGGTGGAGACGAGCACGCCACGACGAATGAAAAGATCGGATATCTTCGCGGCTTGATCCAGCAGCCCGCCTGGGTTTCCGCGAAGGTCGAAGACCAGGCCCTTGAGCGGGCCGTCCTTTTGGAGGCTCTCGAAGGCGGAGAGCATTTCGAGCGTCGAGGTCTGTTGGAATTGCTTGAGCCTGACGTAGCCAATATCGCCATCGAGCCGCCGCGAGACCACGCTCCGTACTCGGATCCGTTCGCGGGTGAGTTCGAATTTGCGCGTGCCCTTCCAACCGCCATCGCCTTCGCGGGCGATCCAGACGACGACTTTCGTGCCAGGTTCGCCCCGGAGGCGCCGCACCGCATCGTCGAGGGGCATGTTGAGCGTCGACTCGTTGTTGATCTTCATCACCCGGTCAAAACGCTTGAGCCCGGCGCGGCCAGCCGGGGTGTCGGGCATGGGCCGTATGATGGTGAGAAGCTGGTCGCGGATCGAGATGACGATACCGAGGCCACCGAAGTGACCAGAGGTCGACAGGTTCATTTCCTTGTAAGCCTCTGGGCTGAGGAATACCGAGTGCGGATCGAGCGTACGGAGGAGGCCGTTGCAGGCTGCGTACTCGACCTCTCGCAGATCGACTTCGGTGCCGGCGAGGTGCTTTTGCAGGAAGGTGAAGACCTCTCGCAATTTGGCGGCCACGTCCCACGGGCCGAGTACGTTGTCGACCCGCAGTTTCTTCTCGTGGGTCTCCACTCGCAATTTGACGATGCCTTTCTCTCCGGACGGAAAGATGATCACCTGGGCGACGTCCCGCTGAATGAAGTTGAGCGCCGAGAGCAACATGTCACGGGGCTTGACCCGATCGGGTTCGACGTAGCGGTCGCGAATCAACTTGAGCGTCGCGTTGACCGCCTGCAGACGAGTGAGATCGTAGTTGCGTTTCTTCTCGGGCTTCGCGATGGCAATGGCGGAGCTGAAGCCGTGCCACAGTCCGCCCGTGCCGAATCGGTGAGCGAGGAAGCCCGCCAGCACGAAGGTGCCCACGAGCGCGAGTATTTTTCCCAATCGTTCGATGCCGCGCATATCCGTACCCGGCTGTCCGATGGTCATCGGCTCAACCTCACTATGGTCGACTTTGGCACGCCTGAAGCCGGCGCGCCTTCGTCAATCGTCGTCGCCCTCGTCGCCCTTGTCGCTCTTGGTGCCGCTGGCCAGTTTTTCGGGCTCGTCATCGTCTTTGAGCCCCTTCTTGAAGTTCCGGATCCCTTCGCCTAGGCCTTTGCCCATGTCAGCGAGTCTTCCGGCTCCGAAAAGAAGGAGGCATATCGCGAGGATGATGAGAATTTCTGTCAATCCTGGTCGCACACTTGTGACGTATCACTCGAAGGGCGCGGCCGCAAACCGCCGGCATCATGCTTTGGCGGGATTGTCGGTCATCGCCACGCCATGCTCAATTGAGTAGCGTGTCCACCAGCAAACCGATCTATCCTAAACTCCATGATTTCCCGCTTCTTTCGCCCTTCGAACCTTGCCCCGAGCAGCTTGGCCCTCATCGTGTTCGTGCTCGCGGTGGTCGGCGTCGGCTGTCCGTGCTTGCGTGGACCGGTTAACGCGAGTCCGGCATTGCGCTGGTGGTTGTTCTCCACCTTCGGGGCGAGCAAGATTTGCCCTGAGCTCATGAAGCGGGGGATCGGGTTGAAGGTCCAGGACCAGGGGCCTTCGGTCGGGCGCTTCTATCCGGGGAGTTGTCGTATCGAGGTCAATTCGGAGTTTCAGGTCGTCACGGTTCACTTTCAGGGTTCCGGCTACGCCTTCACGCCAGTGAGCAAACGGGTCGGATTCACATGCTCCGCGTCGGTGCAATACCGTCCTGATTTCTTCATGGCGCCAGACGCGGTGTATGTGTGGGGGAAGGTAAATCGAATCGTCAGCGGGCCCACCTTCAAGCTCGGTTATGTCGAAGACCCCCTGGCCGGAGCTGCGGCGGCCGTGACGCCTCTTGGCATCGTCGCCAATTCCTTCGGCAACCAGATCGCGGCTGGCGAGCTGACCCGTGGGTTTACCGTGGTTCAGGACTACGACACCGAGAGCAACAGTTTCGCTCTCGGGGTGGTGAAGCCGCCCCACAAGCCGCGGACGCCGTACGATGTTGCGGGCAGCGAGCGGCACACGTTTGGTAACGAGACGATCGAAGTTCACTACAACCAGCGAGACTTTCTCGGACCCTTCGAGGTCGTCGAGAACGGTCAGGCGATCACGATGAAGTACTTCGTGCAGGGGCCAGCGGTCGACGCGATGGTCGTGACGCGGGCCGTTGGTGAAGCGTGGCGCCAGTCGTATCAGCAGGGGCAAAGGCTAGGTCCTCCGCCGGGTCCGGTCATCGCGGGAGCGCCGCTGGCGGGTGGTCGGGAGACTCTCGCCTCCTATCGGCTGCCTCCTGGTCAGTATTATGTCGTGATCGACAACACGGCGTACGCGGGAACGGTGGCGCCGCGGGCCATCCCCCTCGATCCGCTTGGTGGCCAAACCGCGCGCATCAGTTACTTGGCGCAGCTCGCCGAAGAATAGTCGGGATCGAGACTTGAGCCGTCGCTCGATATCGACGTCAGCTTTGGTCTTTCCGGCACTTGGGGCACAAGCCGTAGATTTCGTGCTTGTGCGATAGGATGCTGAATTCAAAGCGTCGAGCCACCGCATCCTGAAGCTGTTCGATCGCGTCGTCGTGAAATTCGACGATGGCGTCGCAAGAGAGGCAGATCAGATGATCGTGATGGTGCTGGGTGCTCTCGTCGCTGAGTTCGTAGCGGCTCAGTCCATCGCCGAAGTGGCGCTCTTCGGCGATCCCGCTCTCGGTGAACAGCTTGAGCGTTCGATACACGGTCGCGTAACCAATGCGGCCATCGATTTTTCGTGATTCGGCGAGCACATCCTCGATCGTCACGTGGTCCGAAGCGCTGAAGAAGGCTTCCGTGATCGCGCGACGTTGAGCGGTCGAACGCAACCCCTTCTCGCTCATGTACGCTTCGAGCTTGCTGCGAAGCACGTCGAAGTCGGGCTTCGAGTCCCCACCGGTCATCACGTGCATCTTCGGAGGATCGTTGACGGTGGTCAAGCATGACGGACGACAACGCTCATTTCTTGGCCGTTTTTTGCCCTGGCTGCTACCGCCGAAGAGAGGCGATGCGATATCGAGCGGCAGTTTTGGCGCTATTGTGCGCGGTAGGCGGGCTGTGTTGTCAGCACTTTGTGCGCTTTCGTTTGGACCGTGAAACGGTGTTTGTCGCTCGCGCATCGAGTCGATTGGCGGCGGTGATTGAGGCGGCGGCGGTCGTCTCGGCCGACGGTTTGGCGTTGGCCGAGCTTCGCCGTCAGGCCCGAGTGATCGACCCCAAAGTGCCCGTGGTGGCGCCGGTCTTCTCCCGCGTTCACCTGACGGAGCCTGCCGAGCCGCTGGTTGGGCGGGACATCGATGGGGAGTCGACCGAGCCCGAGGAAGACCCTGTCATCGTGAGCATTGCGCGAGAGACTTGGATCCATGCGGCGCCCCGGTGGAGTAGTTCGAAACTCGGTTATCTGCGGGCCGGGACGGTGATTGAACGAGGGCGCGAGATCGAGGGTCGTCGGCGGTGCAAAGGTGGGTGGTATCGGATCGAACCCCGAGGCTACGTGTGCATCGGCATGTCGGCGACGGTGAAGCGCTCGCACGCTGTGGCGCAACTTTCGGCGCGGCGCCCGCGGCGTAATGGGCTACCTTTTGACTACGTCGCGACGCGCTATCCGACGCCCCCTCTCTATGTGCGCCTACCGACGAAAGAGCAGCAACAAGAGGCCGAGCCTAACCACGATTATCACGAGCGTCGCCATCGTAAGCTTGCCCGCGATCCTGACTTCGTGGCTTTGCCTTCGGTCGATCCGATCCCCCCCGGTTTAGAGGACAACGCGCTCGTGCCGGGGCTCGGTGCGGAGCGACGGGGTCGAGAGCAAGTCGTGGATGGCCGCGCCGGCATGCGTTCCGCATTTGCTCTTCTCGGTAGCTACCAGCACGAAGGTCGGCGGTTCGGACTGACCACCAACCACACCATCATTCCGCTGGACCGGACGCGACGCATCAAGCAATCCGCGTTTCGAGGCGTGCCGCTCGCAGGCGACATGAAGTTGCCGATCGCATTCGTCCGTAGCACCGTGGCGAAGAAGTGGGTGTGGCATGCCCCGACCAAGGGTTTTGCGATCGACGGCCGCTTGGCAAAGAACAAGGCGGTGGCTCTCTCCGGCAAGTTCAAGCGTTCACGCGGTTTTCGTTATCTCGAGACGCGCCATGGCCATTGGGTTCGTTCTGATCGGGTGCAGCGCGTGGACGGCATCGCCGAAGTACCTCATTGGGCGAAACGAGGGGACAAGTGGATCGACGTGTCCATCGTTCAGCAAGCGCTCGTCGCTTATCAAGGCGAGTCTCCGATCTACGCGACGCTCGTGTCCACCGGCAAAGACGGCCTCGATGATCCGGCGGAAACCCACGCGACCATCCAAGGTACCTTTCTCATTCACACCAAGCATGTGAGCGTCACGATGGACGGCGCTGAAGAGGGGGACGAGTTCGATCTGCGGGACGTACCCTTCGTTCAGTACTTCAAGGACGGCTACGCTTTGCATGCAGCATACTGGCACGAGGATTTCGGGCGGCCTCGTAGTCATGGCTGCGTCAATCTGTCACCCATCGATGCCGCGTGGATCTTCGGCTTCACCGATCCGCCAGTCCCAGAAGACTGGCACGCGGCGCTCTCCTTGCGCGAAGGCACCTTGGTCCGCGTGCGTCCCTGACGCGTTGCGTTGTTTTCTTTAGGCGAAAGCTCGTCTCACAGGGCTCGACACGCTCGAAAGCTACGGCTATGGCACGGCCCATGACGGAGCGGCTAAGCATCGAAGCGTTGATCGCGATGGACGAGCACCTCAGCGAGGAGGAGCGGAGCGTTCGAGACACGGTGAGGCGGTTTGTACGTGAACGCTATTTGCCTCGCGCCGGCGAGCTGTTCGCCGAGGAGAAATTTCCAACGGACCTCATTCCCGAGATCGGGGCGATGGGTTTGCTGGGCGCCTCCATCGAGGGTTACGGTTGCGCGGGCATGAGTGCCGTGTGCTACGGCTTGTCGCTCGAGGAACTCGAGTATGGCGACAGCGGACTTCGTAGCTTCGTCAGTGTGCAGGGCTCGCTCGTGATGTGGCCGATTTCCGCCTACGGAACGGAAGAACAAAAAGAGAGGTTTCTTCCGAAGATGGCCAGCGGCGAGATGATCGGCTGTTTTGGCCTGACCGAGCCGGATAGTGGATCCGATCCTAGTTCCATGACAACGCGCGCTCGCAAGGACGGCGATCACTACGTCATCAGCGGAACGAAGATGTGGATTACGAGCTCTCCCGTGTGTCACTTGGCGCTCGTCTGGGCGAAGGTCGGCGACGGCGGCGCCGAATCGGTTCGTGGCTTCATTGTCGAGCGGGGGATGGATGGGTTCACGACGCCTACCGTGCACGGCAAGATGAGCCTCCGCGCCAGCCCTACCGGCGAGATCGTGCTCGACGAGGTGCGGGTCCCGGTGGCGAACATGTTGCCCGGAGTCCAGGGGCTCAAGGGGCCACTGTCGTGCCTGACGCAAGCCCGTTTCGGTATCAGTTGGGGCGTGATGGGTGCGGCTCGCGCGTGTCTCGACTCGGCGATCGCTTATGCCTGCGAGCGCGTGCAATTCGACAAGCCCATCGCGAGCAAACAGCTGATCCAAGGCCAGTTCGCCGAGATGGCGACCGAGATAGCGCGTGGCAAGATCATGGCGCTTCACTTCGCTCGTTTGAAAGACAAAAACGGCAAGATCTCTTCGGTGCAGGTTTCGCTGTGCAAGCGAAGCAATTGCAAGGTGGCGCTCGACATCGCTCGGGGCTGCCGCGGAATCCTCGGTGGGAACGGTATCTTGCTCGAGTATCCGGTGATCCGTCACATGCTCAATCTCGAGAGCGTGTACACCTACGAAGGGACCAACGAGGTTCACAAGCTGATCCTCGGTCTCGCGCTCACCGGTCATAACGCCTTCTGAAAACGTCACTGCCGACCTCGGTGCGCACACGAGGGGGCGTGGCGAGCGGCTTTCATTCATGAACGGTGACGAAAAAGATCGTTGGATTCGGCGCCTCCACGGCGCGCTCACCGTTGGGCTCGCGGCGATGATGATCCTCGTGGGCGTGACGCATTTCCTCAACCCGCCGATCTTCATGCGGATCGTTCCCGACTGGCTTCCGGCTCCGCGCGCGCTCGTGTTGATCAGCGGTTTCTTCGAGATCCTCGGCGGATTGGGTCTCCTGCTCGCGCGCACGAGACGACTCGCGAGCTTCGGTCTCATCGCGCTGTACATTGCGGTGTTCCCCGCCAATATTCACATGGCGACACATGGCATCCAAATCGACCCCGCCTCGCCCTTGCCCCAATGGGGGATGTGGTTACGTCTCCCCTTCCAAGCGGTGCTCGTGGCCTGGGCTTGGTACGCTGGCCGTTACGGTTCGCGGCGACCGAGCCCGACCAAGAAAATCTCGTAACTCATCGCACGGACCGCCGCGGGCCGGATGGTTCGAACTTTCCCGTAGAGCTTGCGTACGCGCTCACGAGCTTCGGGGAATTCGCCGCTCATGAAGATCTTGCCGACGAAGTGGCCGCCGGGTTTCACCAGTTGGCTCGAAAGCTCGAGTGCGCGAGAGAAGAGGTGAAAGCTCCGAAGCTGGTCGATGATCTTGTCGCCTGTGGTGTTGGGCGCCATGTCGCTGACGACCGCGTCGTAGGGTGCGAACTGCTGGAGCGTCTCGTCGAGCTCGTAGATGTCCCCTTCGACCACGTGGGCCCATGCGGGCAGCGCCTGGGTCAGAGGCTCCAGATCGATCGCGAGCAGCTTGCCCGTCTGACCGATTTGTTTGGCGGCGTAGGCAGACCAAGAGCCGGGCGCAGCGCCTAGATCAAGGACGTGGTCGCCCTGCTTGAAGAGTTCGACGCGGCGATCGATCTCCTCGAGCTTGAAGACGCTCCGCGCTGCGTAGCCCGCTTTTTTTGCGGCTAGCGTTCTGGCGTCCACATCGAAGTACGGACGCTTGCCCCGGTGTTTACGAGCCATGCCCAGGTGACCTCGCGCGTAGGATAGCCTCGCGCGCTAGAGCGAGCCTACTTGCCGCCGTTCTTTTTGACGGCGCCCTGCACGCGAACCACGCTGTTCTTGGCGCCGGGAACGGAGCCTTCAATCAACAGGAGCTGCTGCTCGGGAAGGATCTTGGCGACGCGCTGATTGAGCACGCTGACGATCTTGTTTCCCTCTTGGCCAGCCATCTTCTTGCCGGGCCAGACGCGGCCTGGCGTCGTCGCCATGCCGATCGAGCCTCCGTGACGGTAGACCTCATGCGCGCCGTGAGTCGCCTTGGCCCCTCGGAAGTTGTGACGCTTCATGACGCCGGCGAAGCCCTTGCCGTTGGAGCGGCTCCGCACGTCTACTTTTTGGCCTACGGCGAAGATGTCTTCGAGCTTGAGCTGCTGACCGAGCTCGGCAGCCTCGACGGCCTCCGCGGTGGCGCGGATCTCCTGCACATGCCTGGGCGTCTTCTGGCCGCGCTTCTCGAAGGAGGTGCGCAGGGCCTTGGTCGTGTGCTTGTTCTTGCTTTCTCCCAAGCCGAGGACGAGCGCGCTGTAGCCGTCCTTTTCTTGCGTGCGCTTTCCGACGACGGTGCAGCCGGCGTGGATGGCGGTGCACAGAACGACCTCACCGTTCTCGGTGAAGAACTGGGTCGTGCCGACCTTGATGCCAATGATTCCTGGATGAGTATTCACGTTTCAGACCCTCGTCGCAAAGCTCCGCGGGACGAGCCCGGAGCATGTGTATCCATCAATTTTTCGACTCCTCCTCGCCACCTGGGGTCCGGTCTGGGACCCCGTCGACGCAAGATGCGGCGACAGGCGAACTTGGAGCGGGAGGCGGAGTGTACTCATCTGAGACTGAAAAGAAAGGGGTTGTTCGCCCAAAAGAGGGCTAAATGTGCGGTTTCAAGCCCACTTTTCGGCAAATGTCGCCGATCGGACGGGCATGACTCCTCATCTGTACAGTGCTTTTGGCGGGCAGCCTGGATCCCAATTCGTTTGAATGAGCGCCGCAAGGTCTCGTCTAATGTGTGCTTCTGGCGTGCTATAACCAGAAATCTAAGATATTTTGAGAGTGAAGAGCTTGCCCCCTTGCTTGAGCCCGTGACAAGACTGCGGTTGGGATGTGATCGGCGTTGGATGTCGGTCGTGTTCGGGGCAACCACCCACAGTACAGCGTTCTTTTTGGAGGAACAGAGATGAGTCACAAGCTTCTTTTGATTGCAGGTTCGGTCGGGGCGATGGTCCTCGCGGCGGCGGCGTGTACCGTCGAGGTAAACGATGATGGTGGTTACGGCGGCGCGGGCGGCGGCACCGGCGGTACGTCTTCTGTCGGTAACGGCACCGGCGGCACCGGCGGCAGTGTCGGCGATGGCGGCGCGGGCGGATCGGTCGCGTGCATGGGTTGTGCGGCTTTCCTGACCGCATGCAACATGGGCGCATGTCCCGACGATCCCAACTTCTGCGATGGATCTGAGACTCTCGTCACCGACGCCACGAGTTGCGTATGCGCGGCGGACGTTTGTGGTACCGAGTGCGCAGCGACCTGCACGGAGATGGGCGACGATGAATCGACCTGCGTAGGTTGCATGGCTGCGGCGCTGACGAGCAACGCGGATGAGTGCTTGGATGAAGGCCAAGCGTGCTTCGCGGACATGTAAAGTAAGCTATCAACCGATTGTATCGGGGCACCGAGGCGACGGGCGGCATCTGCTGCTCGTCGCTTTTCATTTTGTGATCCGCGCCGATCGGCTCACAGGCGACGCGCCCTCCGAAGCGGGGTAAGGCGGTGCTGTGAAGCCGATCATCATTGGAGCTGGGCGCGGCCGCCGCCTGGGGGCGTTGACCGATGACATCCCGAAGACCTTGGTCCCCATCGTCGGCAAGCCGATGCTCGAGCATATCTTGGCAGCCTATGAGGCGAGCGGGTTTCGTCGCGACCAGATGGTCTTCATCTGTGGCTACAAGGCTGAGATCATCCAGGCGCGTTATCCCGAGTTTGACTACGTAAGAAACGACGACTGGCCGAACAACAACATCCTGCGGTCCTTGCTCTACGCGCGGGAACACCTCGGCGACGGCTTCATCAGCAGCTACTCCGATATCGTGTACCGACCGGAGGCCATCGCCTGTGCGCTGCGGTCGCCTCACGACCTCACCCTGGTATGCGATCGGGACTGGCGACGGCGATATGTGGATCGTAGCGAGCATCCGGAGACGGACGCGGAGAAACTGCGTGCCGAGGGGGATCGCGTCGTCGAGTTGTCACGGGGGATCGACTCGGAGCGGGCGACCGGCGAGTTCATCGGCGTGATGAAGCTGTCTGCCCGCGGCGCGACGCAGTTTATCGAGGCCTACGATGAGGCGCGCGCCAGCTACGCGGATGACGCAGAGTTTTGTGAGGGGCGGACCTTTCAAAAAGCGTATCTCATCGATTTGCTCAAGCGAATGATGGCTTCGGGCGTCGCCGTGCATGCCGCTTTCATCGACGGCGGTTACATGGAGATCGATACGACTCAGGATGCCGCATGCGCCGAAGGTTGGTGGCGCGGCGGTCCCTGACTTGCGACGCTCACCAGCTGATCGTGAGCTGCGACTCGATCCGCGGAGGTGCGTCGGAGGGGCTGTTCGCGCCATCGGCGAGCGCGCCGTCGACCTCCATCATGCTGAGGGCTTCGAGCACGCAGCGCTTTGTCTTCGGATCGATGCGGCTCTTCGGATCGAGGTGCAGAGTGGCGCCGTCTTCATCCGCCACGACCCGCACGCGCAAGCGCGCGCGCTGCTTGGGCCGGCAAGTCTGGAGCGACTCGGTGACCGGCGCGAGCATGACTCCCGCTTGTTCGGGACTGATCCCTTGAAGTTGGTCGATCCTGAGCTCGGCATCCAACATGGCGGCCACCTCTTCATCGGGCAGGACGCCTTCGATGGCCGGCGTAAAAGACGTCGCGGACGGTTGTGCGGTAGGCGCTTCGGTGCTGAGCCTCGCTTCGTTCGGCCTCACCTGCGCTGGCATGTTGGGACGGGTTGTCGTCCACGTGCAGGCCGAAAGGCAGACCGCGAGCGGAAATCCGAGGCGCCACCGCGCCACGAAGTCAGCGATTCTCTTGCATGCGGTCAAAATACTTCATCTCCCGGTCGCCGGCCGAGGAGAGGAAGGCCAGACCGATACTGGAGAGCATGAACAGCACCGCCAGTACGCTCGTGAGCCGCGTCATGAAGTTGCCGGCGCCGCGCCCGCCGAAGATCTGTGATGCGCTACCGCCCAAGGCGCCTCCGAGGCCGCCGCCCTTGGATTGTTGCAGCAGGATGACGAGGATCAAGAACAGGCACACGAGGACGTGCGCGACGTTGATGATTGATTGCAGCATGGTTGTCTTCGTTTCGCGTTCGCCGCATTCGCGGGCGAGGACGGGGAACCTAATGCGTTTTGGCCTGCTGCGCTAGTCCTTGGGCGATTTCGGCGATTTTCGTGAAGCCGCTGGCCTGGAGCGATGCCCCGCCGACGAGCCCGCCGTCGATGTCGTGTTGGGACAGTAAGCCTTCGGCATTGTTCGGTTTCATGCTTCCGCCGTAGAGGATTCGGGTGCTCGTCGCCAGTTCTGGAGAAACTTCGTTGAGCAGTCCACGGATGTGGCTGTGTACCTGCTGAGCATCTTCGGGGCTGGCGACTTTCCCGGTACCGATGGCCCAGATCGGTTCGTAGGCCACGACGCCATAACCAGGTGTGGCCCCCAAGTGGCCGGTGACGGCGCGGACTTGAGCCGCCACCACCTCGAGGGTCTGCCCGGCCTCACGCTGGTCGAGAGTCTCGCCGACACACACGATGGGTCTGATCTCGGCCCTGCATGCGGCAGCAACCTTGTCCCGTACGAAGCCATCGCTTTCGCCCAGCAATTGTCGGCGTTCGCTGTGCCCGATGATGACCCATGTCGCGCCGCAGATCTTGAGCATCGACGAGCTGATTTCGCCCGTGAAGGCGCCGGCGTCTTCCGGATGCATGTTCTGGCCGGCGACGGCGATGCTCGACTTGTTCTTGTTGAGCTCGTTCGAAACGGCCGCGAGGGCGGTTGCGGGTGGCGCGATGACAATGTCGACATCGCCCGTCTCGCGGAGCGACTTGGCGAGCGCAGCGGCCAGCTCGCAACCGTCCGCTCCACCAGCGTTCATCTTCCAATTGCCCGCAATCAGCGGGCGGCGTGAGGGGTGCATGATTCCAATTCTGTTCAGTGGGTGTTTTGACGAAGGGCTTCAATGCCCGGGAGTTGCCGGCCTTCGATGAAACGCAAGGACGCGCCACCTCCGGTCGAAATGTGATCGAAACGCGAGGCGATCTCCTCACCTGCTTGCCGAACGGCCGCGGCGCTGTCTCCGCCGCCCACCACCGTGAAGCCGGGGGCTGCGCTCATGGCGCGGGCCACGGCGAAGGTGCCCGTGGCGAAGGGCTCCGATTCGAAGAGGCCCATCGGACCGTTCCAGAAGATGGTCTGAGCTTTTGCGATGTGCTGCGAAAAACGCTCGATGGTTGCGGGTCCGATGTCGAGGGCCGTCGTGCCTTGCGGCACAGCGCTCACTGGAACGACCATGCCGTCGGCTGCATCGAGCGATTCGGCGACCATGACGTCGCTTGGCAAGACCAGCTCGGCGCTCTGCTGCTGTGCTTTTTCGATGAGGGTTCGGGCCAAGGCGAGTTTGTCTTCTTCAACGAGGCTCTTTTGCATGTCGTGGCCCTTCGCTGCGAGGAAGGTATTGGCCATCGCTCCGCCGATGCATACGACGTCACAGCGTTGGAACAGCGCCTCGATCACGTCGAGCTTGTCGCTGACCTTGGCGCCTCCGATGATCGCGAGATACGGCGAGGTCGGGGACGCCACCAATCGGCCCAAGCTCTCGAGTTCGCGCCGGACCAGCATTCCTACCCCGCGGTCGCGTTTCGTCTTGGGCAGAGCATGGACCGATGCATGTTTCCGGTGCACGGCACCAAAGGCGTCGTTGAGGTAGACGTCGAACAAGTCGCCTAGCGCGCGCGCAAATTCCTCGTCGTCGGCCGTTTCGCCGGGATAAAAGCGCAGATTCTCGAGCAAACACAACTGGGGCGTACCGTGCTGACTTCCCGTCTTGGAGGCGACGCGCAGGTCGTGAACGAGTTTCTTCGGCGCATCGCCGATGCTCTCTTCCGGCAGGAGCACTTCGTAGCCGCTCAGCTCAGCGAGCCGTGAGCCCGCAGGCTCGAGCGACAAGCTCTCGACTCGCTTGCCTCCGGGCCGGCCGAGGTGAGAGCCGATGATCAACTTCGCGCCCGCTTCGATGAGGAACTGAATCGTCGGCAAGACCGCCCGTATGCGCGTATCGTCCGTGATTTGCCCGTCCTCGTCGAGCGGCACGTTGAAGTCGACACGCAAGAAGACGCGCTTGTTCCTCAGCCACTCGCCCTCGTCGAGCGGGCCCAACTCGAGCGCTTCAACTGTGG
>JAPYTK010000041.1 GCA_029941785.1 Polyangiaceae bacterium
CCACTGTGCTGCTCGATGCGTCGAGCGAGGCAGGCGAAATTCTCCTCGCCGCCTTCGACGACCATCTGTACGAAATCGATCTCGCTACGAACACAGCCTACCCGGTACCGATCGAGACCGGCACGATCTTCGCCATGGCGCCGGGCCTTCACGACACGAGCTACATCGCCACCGAACGCGGCCTGTTCGAACGATGGCCAAGCCACTGCTACAAGCACTACACGCTCAGCGACGGCGCCTCGTCGGCCGCCTTCGCGCTTAGCTACTCTCCCAAGGACGGGACCTTCGTCTTGCTCGATACCGGAATCGTCCTCGCCCGCCCGGACAGCGAACTGCAAGGCATGGCCAGCCTCGACCAACTCGGTTTTGCCAAGATCGCAGTCGGAGCCGCGCTCGCCAACAACGGCGCAGGTACGGTGTGGTCGACGAGCGAAACCTCCGTGCGCGGGGCCGACATCGGTGAGGCGACGAGTTTTGCGGCCGATGTCGAACCGATCCTGGTCACCTACTGTTCGCCTTGTCATGCTGAGGGCGCGAACAGCGCACCGGCTGTGGATTTCGCCGATTACCAAGTGAGTTCGATGCTGGCCGGCGACATCATTCAACGCATCGCCAGCGGGAACATGCCGCCGGCCGGTGAACCGGCTCCGTCGAAGGACGAATTTCAGTTGATCCAGGCGTGGTCGATCGGAGGGCTCGCCGAATGAAGCGACGGGTCGTCACACTGTTCGGAGCCGCAGGCCTTCTCGGCTTGGTGCTCGGCGCTTGGCCTCCTCCGACGCTACCCGAAGCCCACGCAGAAGAAGGCGGGCAGTGCGCGCTGCACGAGATCATGCCCATCGAGCGTCAACTCCGCCGGGCGTCGTACGCCCTTCGGGGTCACCCACCGCTGCTGGCTGAATACGACACCATCGAGGGTCTGGACGCGATTCCCGACGCGACCCTCGATGACTTCATGGAACAGGACAGCTTCCGCACTCAGATGCGGCGGTTTCACTCGAAGTACCTATGGCCCAACCCCACCGGCGCACAGCTCTACAATGTCGGGATCACGGTTTCGTCCTTCAACATCGCGCCCGGCATGAAGGCCTGGGACACTCAGTTTGCGAATCGTCGTCGCGAATACCGGGGCGGTAACGGATCGCACCGGTGTCAGAACAAGCCGCAGACCGATCTGCAACCCTCTTACCAACTCGGGGACCGCCCGGTGTGCGAGGTGAAAGGCTACGATTCCATTCAAGTCGCCAACGCAGTCGAGAACCGCCAGTGGTGCCAGGAGGGTTGGGTCCTCATTCAGCCCTACTGGGAGCCCGATCCAAACAACAAGGTCAAGGTCTGCGCCTTCGCCGCACAGACCACCGAGAGCTGGACGACCCTCGATGAGCCTACCGATCCCAACGATCCCACGAAAGTGGACACGCTCGGCGAGGATCTCAACGGCGACGCCGTGTTGGATCCAGGCGAAGACGTCAACAACAACGGCTTCCTCGACAGCTCGGGCGATTACGATCACGACAACCAGCTCGACAAAGCCGACGCCGATGGCGACGGCCAGCCCGACGTGGCGCGCTGCAGCTACCTGCAGCAAGACGTCAAGTCGCGAGCGGGTTGCGGCTGCGGTCCGCGGCTCAATTTCTGCTCGCAGTTCAGCCACATGGTGCCCATCTGGATCTCGATGCAAGAGCAGTTCCTCAGGCTGGTCGACGAGCACACGAGCGGTGTCGATGGGAAGCCCGCGAAAGCCTACTCGCAGATCCTCAGTAACAACCGCATCGCGATGAACGGCCCGCTGCTGCACTTCTATCGCTACTGGGCGACGAGTGCAGGTCTGGGCGGCAACACGTACAACGCACTCCACACCGGCGACGCCCCCTTGCCGAGCGACTCCGCGATCGATTTCAACGCCACCGAAGACTGGACCGTTTTCGAGCGACAAGTCCCGCACGCGGGGATCTTGACCCTGCCGGCGTATACGCTGCGCTTCCAGACCAACCGCGGCCGGGCCAATCGGTTTCGAATCGCCTTCATGGATCGTTATTTCGAACCGCCGAGCGTCTACGAGCAAGACAACTGCCTCAGCGAGACTGGCGACCTCACCAAGAAGTGCGTCTGCAAGGGCTGCCATGCCGTTCTCGAACCGCTCGCGGCCTACTTCGGGCCGGTCGCCGAACGGGGCAGCGCCTTGCTCACGGATTTCGTTCCGCAGTTCGAGGGCAGCAAGGATGGCAAGACGGCGGTCGCGCAGTGCAGGGATCAATGGAAGGGCAATGACGCCATCCTGCCCCTGCACCGGGACATCGTTGGAAACCAATTCTGCGGTGTGCTGTACACCGGCGATTACGACCCGCCACCGCCGATCGCGCACCGGCTCACTC
Organism: Polyangiaceae bacterium; assembly: GCA_029941785.1. Lineage (GTDB taxonomy): Bacteria > Myxococcota_A > Polyangia > Polyangiales > Polyangiaceae > JAPYTK01. The sequence continues at coordinate 2,376 of JAPYTK010000041.1, forward strand.
CGCTTTACTTCGCCGCCGACCACCCGTGGATCGAAGATAACTACGATGCCGGCCCCGCTGGGCTCGTCTCCCTCGCGACCACGAACATCGAGGGCAAGACCTACAATCTGCTGGCTCAGGCCACCGTCAAACACATGTTCGAGTTCGTGCTGAAACGCGAAATGAAGCTCGACCCGACGACGCCCGACAGCGAACACGCGCTGATGGAGCAACTAGCAACCGACTTCACCAACAGCGATGATCTGAAGTCACTCCTCAAAGCGCTCGTCAAGCTCGACACGTTTAGGAGGTGGCCATGAGGTATCGAGCATGGTGCGGGCTTGCGGTCGGCCTACTGTTGACCGCTACGAGCGTGGTCGCATGCAGCAGCGACGATGAGAGCGCAGAGGGCTCGCCGGTGGCGCGCGACGATGGGCCGAACAAAAAACCGGGATCGGCAACCGAGGTGAACTTGCCAACGCTGAGCCGGCTCACCGTGGACGAGTTGCAGCTCACGGTACCCCTTATTGCTGGCATGAACGAAAATGCGCAGTGGATCCAATGGCTCGTCAACAAGGGCGCCGGTCCGGTCGACGCCTATAGCAACGAGGGTCTCGGCAAGATGATGGGCCGGCCGGATTTCGTCGCCGTCACGAACGAGGCCACGGCCCCGGACACGCTGTACGTGAAGTTCGCCCGCGACATGGCTCGCGAGGTCTGCCAATCGATTCGCAAATCGGACGAGACGCGAAGCGGAAACTTCACGCTGTGGTCGCAGGCGCCCGTCGATTCAGCGGCGAGCGACGACGAGATCACGAACAACCTCAACCGTCTCATCTTGCGTTTCCTGGGCCTGCGTCTACAGGCCGGGGACGATCTGCTCGAGACCTATCGGCAGGTCTACTTGGCCGCACGGGGCAGCGCCACCGACAGCGACGCCCAAAAGAACGGCTGGCAGGGTGTCTGCATGGCCCTGTTCCAGGATCCTGCCTTTTACCTGCATTAACCTCAAACCATCCACCATGAAGTACCCACCACGACCATCGCGACGCCAACTTCTCGGCTCATTGGGCCTCGCCGCAGGCGCCATCGCCATCGGCGATGTGGTGCTTCACGGAGTGGAAGCCCACGCCGACAACCACGAGCTCAGCGATCAGAACCTGCTCGTGTTCATTACCTTCGAGGGCGCCTGGGACACCCTCCTCTCTCTGGATCCACGCGATCACACCATCTACGGCAGCAAGGCGAGCGGCACAGGGATCTACACCGGCCTCGAGGAGGTGCGCGTCTTCGATCCGATCACGAGCGCCATGCTCGATCTGACCGATGGCATGAGCGAGAAGGGCCTTTACCAGGCGCCGGGCTCGAACCTCGCCTTTGGACCCGCGATGGTCACGGACGTCACTGGCAGCGCAGTGACCAGCCCCTTCGGTGACCTGTACGAAGACATGTGCGTGATCCGCGGCGTCGACATGGGCACGCTCACCCACGAGGTCGGCAAACGTTACTTCATGACCGGCAAGTTTCCCCGGGGCGTACTGCCATCGGGCAGCGCGCTCGGCACCTGGATCGCCGCGCAGACGCCGGACTCGGCGCTCATCCCCAACTTGGTCCTCGGTGGATGCGAGACGATCAATGAGAATCTCAATCCCAAGGCCTCCGGACTCGAGATCGCCAGTATTGGCGACCTGCAATACGTTCTCAAGAAGGTCGGAGCGACGGTGGTGCCGGACAACATCGCGCAAGCGATCGCCGACGCGCAAGCCTCCGATTCGTGCGTCCACAAGCAACTGAGTCCGGGCGGCATGATCGAGGCCTACCGGGCCGGCTGGACCAAAGCCGGCGAGCTCGTCGACGGCAACCTGTTCAGCGATTTCAACTTCGTCGCGCAGCCCACGGGCGACATCGCAGCGCTTTATCAAGCCTTCGGCATCAACCCGAACAACCCCGCCGCCGATCTGGCCGGTCCCAAGGGCCGCTGCGCCACCGCTGCCCAAGCGATCGTCAAGGGTCTGTCCCGCGCGGTGAGCCTTCGGATCAACCCGCAGAGCATCGACACGCATTTCGACAACTGGCAGACGAGCCACGTTCAGAGTCTGCGGCCATGCTTCGATGCCGTCGCCTCACTCATCCAGTTTTTGAAGAGCCAATCGTTTTGGGACCGGACCACCCTGGTCATCTCGAGCGAATTTGCGCGCACACCAAAGCTCAACAACCAGAACGGGCGTGATCACCACCTGTGCAACACCATCGTGCTCGCCGGCAACGGCATCAAGGGCAACCAGATCATCGGCGCAAGTGGCCAAGACAGCTACGATGTCGTCCCCTTCGATTTCGACAGTCAGGCGCCCGACGAGACCGCGCCAAGCCCGATTCGGCCGGCAGACGTGCACGCCACGATCTGCAAGGCGATGGACATTAGCTACGAACACATCGAAAACCAGGAACCCAAGCTCCTCACCGAGGTGCTCAGTGAGACGAGCTAGATGAGGCAACGCGCGTACCATACGATCGCTTTCGCCAGCGCGGCCCTCTTCGGCAGCGCACTACTCATCGGCGCCTGCGCGGACGACCCGACGGCACCGAAATCCTGCTTCACGCTGCCCTCTACGAGCGCCGTCGGAGGCGGAGGAGGCGAAGGCGGCGAAGGCGGGAACGGCGGCGGTGGCGAAGGCGGCGCTGGGGGAGAGGGCGGCAGCATCGAGGCGTGGAAGATCGATTGCCTCAAAGGATGCGAGAAGGCCGACGAGCAATGTGGCTTCGGCACGGTGTGCGGTGCCATCGGCGTGGACTGCGATGCGACGCCGACCGCAGAGCAAGCCGATCTTCAGTGCATGTTCAGCTGCCTCGCACTCGACACCACAACCTGCACAGACATCGGCCGCTGGCTCGCACCCACCGAGGTTCCCACCGCGCCGAACGCCTTCCTGCAATGCGTGTCGGGATGCCCGGATCTCGGACTTCTGTCGCGAATTGGCTGCATACATTGCGCCTCGAACACGCCGGTCGTCACAGTGCCCCCTTTCATCCCCCACGGCCTTTGCGGCAACGAGTTCAACGCGTGCTTGACCGATACCACGTGCACGAACTGGCTCCTGAATTGCCTCGGCGCGGACCCGGATCTCGAGGTCAGCGGCGTGCGCAAATGCGACGGTCTGTACTTCGACACGCTCAAGAACGACCCCGACCTGCCCGACGTCCTCTCGCCGCTGTACAGCTGCATGTGCGGCAACATCCCGCTCACGGGCTATCCCCAGATCACCTTCGGCTACGGCACCGGCGAATGCAGCGACGTGTGCGCGGGCTCGATGGCCCCTGCGGCGGCGGTCAACGGCGACGGCAAGCAGATCTGTCAGTAGAACGCATCATGATGAAGCCACACATGACATCCGTCAGAGGCGGGTTTCTCTGCCGGCATGCGCTCATCGCGCTCGGCGCTGGCCTGATGGCCTTCCTTCTCTCAACCGATGCGCAGGCCGAGGGGCCGCGCTGGCGCCTCGACGGGGGCTTGAGTTTCTCGCGGTTCGAGCAGCAGGTGAAGGTCGAGATCGGCGGCGCGACGGGCGAGCGGCTGGTCGAGAACACGGAGTTCGGCTGGCTCCAAACGCTGAGCTACCGCGTGTGGGGGCCGATCGAAATCGGCGGTTTCATGCAGTTCGACACCGGACGCCGGGAGGCGGCGCGCTTCAGCGGCTTCGACGAGGAGGGGCGCACCGTGGTGAGCGGTGCGGTCGGCGGCGCCTACCACGAGCTGTGGTACGGGCCGATGGTGAGGCTGGGCTACAAACGCTTCTTCGCCGAGCTGGGCTACGGCGCCTTCGGAGCGCGCCGGGACGAGGCCCGTGACGATTTGCCGAACGAGGGCGGTGACACGATGGGCTACTTGCGTACCCACCCGACCATCGCGTGGGTGCTCGCCGCAGGCGGAGGCGTACCCATCAACGACGTGCTCGAGGTCGTGCTGCGGCTCGAGTACCGCCTGCGTTACTACAACCGACGCGGCTCGGAGCCGCTGGCCGACAACATGGCGCACGGCACGCAGAGCTTCACCCCCTTCGCGGGCGTCGCCTGGCGCTTCGGATCGAGCAAGGGTCTCTGACCGCCGAGGACGCCGCCACGGGCGCCACGCAATCCCCAGGTCCGTGAAACCTCGGTGGCGCAGCGAAAGTGGTGTACATCGCTTGTGCTGATCGTCAGCGAGCGAGAGAGCCCTCCATGTTTCAAGCCTGGTACCAGAGCCCTTGGCATCACCCCGTCGCCTTTTGGGCGGTGCAGGCCGTGGTGCTGCTGCTCATCCTGCTGAAGCCGCGTCGCCGACTGCGGTCGCTGTTCGTCGGCATGCTCTGCGCCATCGCGGTCGACGCCTGGTGCAGCGCGAACGGTGGCCTGAGCCCGCTGCGCGACAAGAGCCTCCTCACTTTCAGCGCGTCCTTCTTCGTAGTGCTGGGTGATTTGCGCTTCTTCGTCCTCGTCGCATGGCGCGACAAGCCGGAGGTCAAGCCCATGCTAGGGGCGCTGGGGCTGGCTGTGATCGTCCCCATCGCGTCGAGCGTGGCGATGATCACGCACCCCGACAACATCCGCGTCCAGTACTTGACCTACGAGCTGATGTTCGCGGCGCTAGCCTGCGTGATGCGCTGGGTGGTCGTCCCCCGTATGGAGCGCGTCGATCGGAGCTGGCTGCAAAAGCTCTGCACGTTCGAGATCGTGCAGTACGCGCTTTGGGCGAGCGCCGACATCGTCATCCTGATGGGTCACGACGTGGGCTTCGCCCTGCGCCTCGTTCCAAACTTCATGTACTACGGGGCCTTCGTCCCCTTCGCGTACTTCACGCAACCCAAGGCGGCATGAAACGCCTCGCGCTGCTCTTCCTCCTGATCGTCGCGTGCGACGGGCCCGCACCCAGCGCGAGCAGCGCGCTCTCCTCTTCTGCTACCGCGAGCGCGGCGCGGACAGGAAGCGCGGCGCCAGCAGGAAGCGCAGAGGTCCCGGAGAGCGACGCCGATCCGGGCACCTTGTTCTTCAAGCACGACGGCGAGACGAAGCGCACGCTGATCCGCAAGGAGCTGGTGTCCGCGATCGAGCCCGAGACGTGGCGCGCCTACGATCCGTATTACAATCGCGAGAAGCACTACCGCGCCCTACCCCTTCGCGCGGTCCTGAAGCTCGGCTTTCCCGGGGTGAAGCTCGAGGCGCAGCACTTCATCCTCGAGGCGCTCGACGGCTACAAGGTGCCCATCAGCGGCAAGCGTTTGCTCGAAGACGGCGGCTACATCGCCATTCGAGATCTCGAGGTGCCCGGCTGGGAGCCGATCGGCCAGCGGAAGGCCAACCCCGGCCCGTACTACGTGGTGTGGCGAAAGCCGACCCAACACGATCTGAAAACCCACCCGCGCCCTTGGCAGCTGAGCGTGATCGCCATCTCGCCGTTCGAGAAGAGCTACCCGCACACCATCCCGACCGGCGCGGGCGCTGACGCCCAGGCCGGCTTCGCCATCTTTCGCGAGCAGTGCCTGCGCTGTCACGCCATCAACCGCGAGGGCGGGCGCGTCGGACCCGAGCTCAACGTACCGAAGAACATCTTGGAGTACCGACCGATCGCGCAAGTGCGCGCCTACATCCAAAATCCGCTCAGCTTCCGTTATGGCAACATGCCAGCCAACCCGCACCTGAGCGAAAAGGATCTCGATCACCTCGTGGCCTACTTCCGCGCGATGAGCGAGCGCAAACACGATCCCAAGAAGGACAAGAGCGCGCACTGACCATGGACGGCCACGATCTTCTCGAGCAGCGCATCGAAAGCGTAGGCGAGCACCTCGCCTCGCTCGCGCGCGCCTGGGCAGAGGGTGCACACCCGGTGCCCGCACCGCTGCGCGAGGCGAAGACCTGGCTCATCACCGGCGCAGGAGGCTCGGCGGGACCGGCGCACATGTTGGTCGATGCCTTGCTCGAGCGCGGGCGCGTCGCGCGCTACGAGCCCTTGTCGCATTTCCTGGAGCCCGACGCAGAGGCGGCCGATGTGCTCGTCGTGTTCTCCCAGGGGCTCAGCCCCAACGCGCGGCTCGCGCTGGCGCGTCATGAACGCTTCGCCCACACGGTGCTGTTCACCTCGGTCGATCCCGAGGCGTCCGATGTCGAGGCGGTGATCGCGCAGGCGAGCCACGTGATTTCCCTACCGCCGAAGCGCGAGGACCAGTTGCTCGTGCGCGTCGTGGGTCCGTGCGTCGCCACGCTCGCGGCGCTGCTCTTCGCCGATGCCATCGACAACCGCAGCGCTCCCCTCGACGTCGCGTCCCTCGCCGAGGCGCGCGGGGCGTCGAGCCCGATGGAAGTGGAGCCCGACGGCGGCGCCATCGCCAGCCTCGCCTTGGTGCCCTTCGGTGAAGGGGCACGGCGCTACCACGGGATCGCGAACAAGCTGCTCGAGGCGATCGGCGAGCCCGTGCCGATCTGGGACGTGCTCGGCGTGACGCATGGCCCCTTGCAGTATTTTCATGGCCAGCCGATCACGCTGCTCGGGTTGATGCGCGATACGCGGGAGCATCATGATCTGGCCGACCGACTCGACGCGATCCTCGACCCCAAGCGCGGACAGCAGCTGCTCCGCTGCGTGGCCCCGCACGCCAGGCCGCTCGACTGGTTCGCGCACGACGCCATGATCGACCGTGTGCTCATCGGTGCGATGCGTGGGCGCGAGCGCGATCTCATCGATTGGCCCGGCAAGGGCGCCGACCAAAGCCTCTACGGCCTCGGTCGCTGACAGCGGCACAGTGGCGAACCTCAGCGAGCGCGGACGCGCTTCATCTCGCGGCGGAGGATCGCCCCGGTGTGGCTCTTCCGGCTCTTCATCACCTTCTCCGGCGTGCCCTGAGCAACGACCCGTCCCCCGCCAATGCCGCCCTCCGGACCGAGATCGACCACCCAGTCCGAGGCGAGAATGACGTCGGTGTTGTGCTCGATCACGATCACCGTGTTCCCCCGCTCCACGAACAAATTGAGCAGGCGCAGCAGGCGGCTCACGTCGTCGCGGTGCAGGCCGGTGGTCGGCTCGTCGAGCACGTAAAGCGTCTTGCCCTTCGCCCCGGTGCCAAACTCGCTCACCAGCTTGAGGCGCTGCGCCTCCCCTCCGCTGAGGGTGTTGCTCGCCTGACCGATCTTGAGGTAGCCAAGACCGAGATCGTCGAGCAAGGACAGCGGATGATGCACCTTGGGGATCGACGCGAACAGCTCGGTCGCTTCGGCGATCCCCATCTCGAGGATCTCCCCCGCGCTGCGGTCGGCCCACGTCACGTCGAGCGTCTCGGCCGTGAAACGGCGTCCATGACAGCGCTCGCAGGGCACGTGCACGTCCGGCAAGAAGGCCATCTCCACCTTGAGCGATCCGTTGCCGCCGCAATGCGGGCAGCGCCCTTCCGCCACGTTGAACGAGAAACGTGAGGGAGTGTAGCCGCGCGCTCTCGCCGTCTGTGTTCCAGCCAGCAGCTTGCGGATGTGATCCCACACGCCAACATAGGTCGCCGGCACCGATCGGGGCGTACGACCGATCGGGCTCTGATCCACCTCGACCGCGCGTTCGAGGCGCCCCGCCCCGATGATCGAATCGAAGGTGCCCGCTGGATCCGTTACCAGGCCAAGCTCTTCCCGAACCGCGCACAGCAGGACCTCGCGCACCAAGGTGCTCTTGCCCGAGCCGCTCACGCCCGTCACCGCCGTCAAACGACCCACGGGAAACTTCGCGTCGAGCTTCTTCAGGTTGTTGGCCCGCGCGCCGACGAGCTCGATCCACTCGATCCCCCGCGTCGGACGTCGCTCCGCCGGCACATCCGGTCCGCGCGCCAAGGCCTGACCGGTGATCGACTTCTTGTTCTTCTTGAGCGCAGCCGGTGTGCCTCGGGCCACGATTCTCCCGCCACCGATCCCCCCTCCTGGCCCAACATCGATGACGTGATCGGCCGCCTCGATCATGTCCGCGTCGTGCTCGACCACGAGCACACTGTTGCCCTTTTCGACCAAGCGCTCGAGCGCGTCGATGAGCTGCCGCGTGTCTCGCGGATGCAGGCCGATGGTCGGCTCATCGAGCACGTAGAGCACCCCCGTCAGCCCGCTGCCGAGCTGCGCCGCGAGCCGCACGCGCTGCGTCTCCCCGCCGCTCAGGGTGCTGGCCGAGCGATCGAGGCCGAGATACCCCACGCCAACCTCTTCGAGAAAGGACAGCCGACGATCGAGTTCCTGAACGAGCGGCGCGCCGATCTTCTCGTCCCGCCCCTCGAAGGACAGGGCCGTGATCCGCGCCCGCGCCTGACTGACCGACAGCGAAAGATAGGCCGTGATCGGCTCGCCCTGCACGAGCACCGAGCGCGCCTTCTCGCTGAGGCGCAAGCCGTCGCACGCGGTGCAGACGGTCGTGATCTCCTTGGCGTTCTTCCCGCGCCCTTGCACGCGAACGATGTCCCCCTTGCCCTCACACACCGGACACGCCCCCTGCCGCGTGTTGAAGGAGAAGAGCCTCGGATCCAGATCCGGGCCGCGCGCGAACTGCACCACGTCCGCCTCGGCGACGTGCCCTGTCATCTCCCCACGGCGCCCCTTGATCCGAACCACGCCACCGGTCTGCGCCGCCGCGCGGCGAATCGCAGCGATGAGCTCGTCGCGCTCGCGCACCCTGAGCCGTTCGACGAGAAGATCGATGTCGTGCTCCTGGTAACGCTCGAGCGACAAGCCCTCCTTGATCTTGACCCGCTCGCCGTCGATGCGCGCCTCATCGAAACCCTCACGACGCGCCTTGTCCAGCAGGTCGCGGTGAAAACCCTTACGGCCCTGCACCACCGGCGCGTAGACGTACACGCGCGGCCTCGCCCCGTACTTGCGCCGTACCTGGGTGGCGAACTCCTCGGGCTGCACCCGACCCGACACCGCCCCCTGTTTCGCTCGCGGGACCTTTCCCACGCGCGCGTAGAGCAAGCGCAGAAAGTGGCCGATCTCCGTGACCGTCGCGACGGTCGAGTTTCCTCCTCCGCGGGTCATGCGCTGCTCGAGTGAGACGGTCGGTGGCACCCCAATGACGCGATCGACCTCAGGGCGCGGAAGCTGGGGCATGTACTGCCTCGCGTAAGGCGACAGCGTCTCGAGGAATCGTCGCTGCCCTTCAGCGTACACGATGTCGAAGGCCAAGGTGCTCTTGCCGCTGCCGCTCGGCCCCGTCACGACCACGAGCTTCTCCTGCGGAATGTCGATGTCGATGTCGCGCAAGTTGTGCTCGCGCGCCCCGCTCACCTGAATGGAGCGCGCGTCCACCGCGTTCGCTTTCGCCAACGAGGCCGAACCCCGATTTTGCTTCATGCTCACGCGCTTCCCCGTCAGCGCCTGCCGAAGGAACGCCGCAGTCTGCGATCGCTTGCTCTGCCCAACCTTCTCCGGGATCCCCTGCGCGATGATCGTCCCGCCCGCGGCCCCCGCCCCGGGCCCCAAGTCGATCACATGGTCAGCAAAGGCCGCCACGGTCATGTCGTGCTCCACCACCACGACGGTGCCGCCCTTGTCGACGATCCGATCCAGGGCCCCAAGCAGCGGCTTGACGTCCTGGGCGTGCAAGCCCGCCGTCGGCTCATCGAGCACGAACAACGACCCGACCTTCGTCTTGCCGAGCGCAGCGGCAAGCTTGAGTCGCTGCGCCTCGCCGCCGCTGAGCGTGTTGAGCGGCTGACCGAGCTTGAGATAACCCAGCCCCACCTCCACCAAAGGATGGGTCTTGCGGCATAGCGCGCCGTAGGTGTCGTAGCGCTCGAGCACCTCCTCCACGGTGATCTCGAGGACCTCGCTCACGTTCAATCCTTCGAAAAGGACGTCGAGAACCTCGCCACTAAAGCGCAACCCATTGCACGCCGCGCATGGGAAGGTCACGTCGGCCAAGAACTGCATCTCGACCGTCTCGAAGCCCTGCCCCTTGCAGACTTCGCAGCGACCGCCCGGCACATTGGTACTGAAAAAGCCAGGTCCGTATCCCCGATCCTTGGCCACCTCATCTTGCGAAAACCGGGCGCGGAAGGCGTCCCAAATCTTGAGATAGGTAGCGGGGTTCCCTCGCGAAGTTCGGCCGAGCGGCGACTGATCGACGTGGACCACATCGTGGATGGGGCCGTGACCACGAATCTTAGCGAAGGGCAGCGCCCCGACCGACGCCAAGCCGAGCTTCGCCTGGATCGCCGGCACGAAGGTCTCCAAGATGAGTGAACTCTTGCCTGAACCGCTCACGCCCGTCACGCACGTCATCACGCCGATGGGGATCGTGAGATCCACGTTTTTCAGGTTGTGACCGCTCGCGCCTTCGATCTCGATCGTGTGCGTGTAGGTGCGGCGCACCCGCCTCTCCGGCGCGCCACCGCGGAGCATCCGTCCCGTCGGCGTGTCCTTCTTTGCCAGTGCCGCAGGCGTCCCGGAGAAGGTGATCGCGCCTCCGTGAGCCCCCGCTCCCGGTCCCAGCTCGATCACCCGATCCGCACACCGGATCATCTCCGCGTCGTGCTCTACCGCGAGCACCAGGTTTCCGCCGCGGCGCAAGCCTTGCACAACGCCGGTCAGCCGTTTCACGTCGACCGGGTGGAGCCCCACTGTTGGCTCGTCGAGCACGAACATCGCGCCGGTGAGCGCGCTGCCTAATGCGCTCGTCAACGCCACACGCTGCGTTTCCCCTCCGCTGAGGGTCCGCGACTGACGATCGAGCGTGAGGTAGTCGAGCCCCACGTCGGCCAAGGCTGCCAGGCGGTTGCCGCACTCCTGCAACAACAGCATGGTCGCCGGATCCCCGCGGTGCTCCTTCGCCAAGCCAGACACGAAGCCCTGCGCCTCATGGATCGGCAGGCGAAAGAAGTCGGCAATTCGGTGTTCGCGGATCTGCCAATTGAGCGAGTCGGGCTTGAGCCGATCGCCACGACACGAAGGACACTCGACGTACTTTCGGTAGCGGCTCAAGAACACCCGCACGTGCATCTTGTAGGCGCGGCTCTCCAGCCAATCGAACCAGGAACGCACCCCACCCCAGCCACGAGGCCAGCCGCGACCGTCCCCCTCCAGCAGCCACTGTTGATGTGCAGGGTCCAAGTCCTGAAGAGGCACGTCGAGCGGCACCCCGGCGATCGCCGCGTGCTTCTTGAGCATCTTGCGTTCCCACGAGGCGGACTTCCCCTTCCACGCGGCGATGGCGCCAGCGGCCAAGGTCTTGCTGTGATCAGGAATGATCTTGTCAAAATCGGCGGTGATCACGCGACCGAAGCCACGGCACTCCTCGCACGCGCCCAGCGGATTGTTGAACGAGAACATGCCCGGCGTGGGATCCCGGAACACCAACGCGCAGGTCGGGCACGCCAACCCACTCGAGAACACCAAGTCATCGCCCTTCGCGGGGCTGACCCGCACCTGACCGCCCCCACGATCCATCGCCATCTCGAGCGCCTCGACGAAGCGCGAACGCGCCCCCGCGTTCACCACCGTTCGGTCCGCCACCACCCAAAGCGTCTCGGGCTCCGGTGGCGGCTTCTTCTTCTTGGTCTTGCGTTTCGACCGCGCCTTGACGACCTCGCTCGGTCGCACCTCGTCCAGATCACGCACCTCATCACCGATCCGCACCCTCCGGTATCCATCCGCCAAGAGCGTCTCGCGCACGACGAGAAAACTCTCCGGGTCATGGATCGCCACCGGGTAGAGAACCAGGCTCTTCTTTCCCGCTAGCTCCTCGAAAACTTCGTCCGCCGCCGTGGTCGGCGAGTAACGCCGCACGATGCGGGTGCAACCCGGGCAGTGAAGCTCGGCCACGCGAGCCCACAGGATCTTCGCGTAGTCCGCGATCTCGGTCATCGTCCCGACCGTCGATCGGCTGGTGCGCACCGGGCCTTGACGACCCACCGCGATCCCCGCCGGCACCGGCTCGAGCTCCTCCACCGGAGGCCGCGGCAAGCGCTCGAGGAAGTTGCGTGCGTAGGCGCTGAAACTCTCGACGTAGCGACGCTGGCCCTCCGCATAGAGAGTGCCAAAGGCCAAGGACGACTTGCCAGCCCCCGACGGCCCTACGATCGCCGTCAAGGTACCTGGCTCGAGATCGAGATCCAGGCTCTTCAGATTGTGGGTACGGGCACCTCGCAGGCGGGTGGGCTTCATCGGGCGCCCCAAGCTAGGGTCGTTTGGCGCGCGCGAGCAACCCGGATCCCCGCACCGCGCAATGGGTCGCACACAAAGCTCGAATCGAAGACGAAAGACGCCGACGCGAGAGCGAACTTGCGCTACCCAATGTTGGCGCCATGTCCAACTCTGAACGCTTCGATCTCGTCGTCCACGGCGGGCACGCCGTCACCCCAGCCGGCACCGATGAGCTCGACGTCGGGATCCGCGATGGGCGCGTCGTGGCGCTCGGCGCCTTGAGCCAAGCCGACGCCACCGCGCGCATCGACGCCAAAGGGCTTCATGTCCTGCCAGGGGTCATCGACACCCAGGTTCACTTTCGTGAGCCCGGGCTGGAGCACAAGGAAGATCTGGGCACAGGCACAGCCTCAGCGGCCTTGGGCGGCGTCACCGCCATCTTCGAGATGCCCAACACCAAACCCTCCACCTTGTCCCCGGCCGACCTCGCCGACAAGGTCCGGCGCGGACGCGAGAAGGCCTGGGTGGACTTCGCCTTCTTCGCCGGAGCCGCAGCGGAAAATCTCGACGCGCTCCCCGAGATGGAAAGGCAGGAGGGCTGCAGCGGGATCAAGATCTTCATGGGTAGCTCCACCGGCTCCCTCCTCGTGGACGATCCGGAGGTGCTCGCCGAGGTCCTTCGCCGCGCCAACCGACGCATCGCCGTGCACTGCGAAGACGAAGCCCGCCTCCGCGAACGTAAGGCGATTGTCGAAAAAGAAGGCGCCTCGGTCGATCTACATCCCGTGTGGCGCGACGACCAGACCGCCTACCTCGCGACCGAGCAGCTGCTCAACACCGCCCGTGCGACCGGCAAGCGGGTGCACGTGCTGCACGTCACGACCGAAGAAGAGATGGATCTCCTCGCGAAGAATCGGGACATCGCGACGGTCGAGGTCACTCCCCAACACCTCACGCTCGCCGCGCCAGAATGTTATGAGGCGATCGGCAGCTACGCCCAGATGAACCCGCCCATCCGCGAAGCCCGGCACCGCGAAGGTCTATGGCGTGCCCTTCAAAACGGCGTCGTCGATGTCATCGGCTCCGATCACGCGCCACACACCAAAGACGAAAAGGCCCGCCCCTACCCAAACAGCCCCGCGGGCATGCCGGGCGTGCAAACGCTGCTGCCCCTCATGCTCGATCACGTGAACCAGGGCCGCTTGAGCCTCACCCGCCTCGTCGATCTGGTGTGCCATGGCCCGGCGCGCATCTATGGCATCGCCAACAAGGGCCGCCTGACCTTGGGCGCCGATGCGGATCTCTCCTTGGTCGACATGAAGGCCAAACGCACGATCACCCACGAGCAGATGGCGTCACGCTGCGGATGGACGCCCTTCGACGGCCGTGAGGTGCAGGGCTGGCCCATGGCCACGATCGTGCGCGGTCACATCGTCATGCGAGACGACGAGTTACAGAAGGACCCGCTCGGCGAGCCGGTTCGCTTCGTCGAGACCCTCGCGACGAACTGAGCCTGGGCGTCTCGCCGCATCGCGCACGAAGCCCTCGCCGCATCGCGCACGAAGCCTATGATGAGACGCCTAGAACTTGCGAGAGCGCTTCTCGCGTTCGAGCTCTTCTTTGTAGGTCACGCTGTAGCGCGTCCACGGGCGAAGACTGAGTCGCGGTAAACCGATCGGCTCCCCTGTCCCTTCGCAAATGCCGTAGTCGGCTGTGCGCATCTTGACGAGTGCGTGGTCGATCTCGCGCAGCAGCTTGCGCTCCTTGTCCGCGAAGCGAATGAGATACGCCTGCTCGGAGTGCCGTGAAGCCGCGTCGATCTCGTCGGCTAGCGGCTCGGTATCCGTGACCGCTTCGTCGAGATGCTTTTCCAAGCCCATGGCGACACGCTTCCGCTCGGCGATGAGCTTGTCGTGCAGTTCTTTGACCTCCTCTTTGCTCAGATTCGCGTCGGGATCAGCCTTTGGCGCCGGGCGTCTTGGCTTGCGCTGACTCTTCGCGGCACCCCCGCTTTTCGACTTGGTTGCCGTCGCCTTCTTGGTCTTGGTTTTGGTTTTCGCCATCGCTCAACTGTCCGCATTCCTTCGGGCGGTTCCACGCAACGGAACTCATCCTGACGAAGGGCGGCGACATTAGTACATGGTGCCATTTCCCGCTACACAATCCGTACATCCGAACCGAAAGAGTATTGGTCGTCGTGCGGCCTCATCGGGCACCGGCTTGCAACGCTGCCGTTGGCACGCCAAAGGACCCACCGCGCCGCTGCCGGAGCGCCTGTTCTTGCACCTGAATTGAGGGGCGATGCCCACCTTGGGCACATGATCACAAAACGACATCAGCGCGCCAACGTGGGTCGACGCGCTGCTGGATAAAGCCACGGGGCAAGAGCCCCCAGGCCGTCTCGAGCCCGGCTCTAGCGGGTGTACGGTAGCAAGGCGATCGTGCGCGACCGCTTGATGGCCGTGGTCAGATTGCGTTGCTGCTTGGCGCTCAGACCAGAGATCCTGCGCGGCACAATCTTGCCGCGATCGGTGATAAAGTACCGAAGTAATTGTGGATCTTTGTAGTCGAACTGATGGTTCGGATTCAAGCCGAGGCGCTGGGCGACACGCTTGGAACCACGACCCATACCGCCGCGCTCGCGACCGCCGTCTTCCGTGGAGTTGTCTTTCATAATCGACATAGGGGCGTGGGATCTACAGCGTGCACCCTTTTTGCGCAAGCCTAATTTGACCACCGCCTCACTTGTTCGCCAGCATCCAGAGAACGTGCATGCTGAGCGGCGCCGATGCCATCTGACCCGTCTTCCAGTCGGCGACCGCTGCGGGCGCCCTCGCCTTGACAGAGGGAGCCGCTTACCGCAGATCCGCGCCATGCGAACCCGTGCCTGCTTCATCGGCCTCGTGGGCTGCCTGGCCTGCCTCGCCGGCCTCAGCTGCCAAGATCCTCCGCCGCCGCCGTCGAAAGCGGCGCCCAGCACGACGGCTTCAGCTCCCGCCCCGAGCGCAGCCACAAGCGCCGCGGCCGCACCGACCAAAAAGAAGGCGGCCAAGCCCTTCAACGTGCTCATGCTGATGGTCGATAGCTTGAGAGCCGACCGCATGCCTTGGGCGAACTACGCGCACGACGTCGCTCCCATCATCGCCAAGTTCGCAAAGACGGCGGTCAACTACACCAAGTTTCATTCCGTCTCCTCGTTTACATCGCAGACCTTCGGCGGGCTGCTGGCGGCCCGCTACCCGAGCGAGATCCCGCGCAGCGGTTACTTCTTCAGCTCTTACCCCGACGAAGTGCTGATGTTCCCGGAGCTGCTGCAGAAGGCCGGTGTGCGGACCATGAGTGCACAGGCGCACTGGTACTTCCGAAAGGACAAGGGCCGCCTTCACCAGGGCTTTGACGAATGGGAGCTCACCCCGGGTCTCAAAAAGAGCAACACGACCGACGAAAACGTCACGAGCCCAAAGCTCCTGAAGATCGCGCTGCGCCATCTCAGCGACAAGAGGAACACGGCAGGACCTTTCTTTGCGCTCTATCACTTCCTCGACCCCCACGATCAATACGTCGGTCACGCGGGCGTGCCCAAAATGGGGCGGGGCGCCCGGGGCAACTACAACGGAGAGATCTACTTCACCGACGAACACATCGGAAAATTGCTCGACTTCGTCGACGCGCAACCCTGGGGCAAGAACACCGCCGTCATCATTACCGCCGATCATGGTGAGACCTTTGGCGAGCACGGAATGTACCGGCACGGCTTCGAGCTGTGGCAAGAGCTCATCCATGTGCCGCTCTTGATCCGGGTGCCTGGCTACGAGGCGAAGACCATCGACGTGCCCCGAGGCGGCATCGATTTGCCTCGCACCATCATGGCGCTGCTGGGCGTCGCGCCCGACGAGAGTTTCCAGGGTCACAGCCTACTGCCCGAAATGCGGGGCGACGCGCCTCCTGCCCACCGACCCGTCATCTCCGATCTGTCGCGAACCAGCGACAACGACCGACGTCGCGCCATGATCTGGAAAAAGTACAAGATCATCGCGTACGGGGATGACGACTCGTTCAAGCTCTTCGACCTCGAGGCGGATCCCAACGAAAAACGGGACCTCGCGACCAAGGACAAGAAGCTCTTCAAAGAGATGCGCAAGCGCTACGAGGACACCAGCAAGACGATCAAAGACCGCTGCCCCAAGATGCGGAACAAGCTCCGTGGGAAGAAGCGCGGTCGCCCCTGTTGACGACCAATGAGCGGTCCTAACGCTCCAGCGTGGGCCGCGTGGAGCCGCGTTGTACGACATCTGCCTACATGGACCTTGTCACCACCACATGGATCGAAATGTATTCGGCCGGTTGGTCGACTTAGTATTTATGAAATAATTGCATATGAGTTATTTCAATAAGATATAGTACACTTTAGACCGACCGGCTGGTCGATTGGTACTTGGACCCGTCATTGCATAAGGGTCGATGTCGGCGAACGTAACGTCACCGAACGGCCCCGCCGGCACGAGCTCGTGATCCACTCATGCCACGGCGCACTCCACTCAAATCCCAATCACCTGACCCACCACTCGGTCTCGCAACGCTCAACTCTCAATGGTCCAGACACGCCCCATGACGCCGACTTTGTCGCAAACCGGGAATTTCGCCCGCCTGCATGAAGGCGTCGATCCATTCCGGCATTACATCTTCTTGGGCGGCCTGCACGGTAGCGGCGCCCGGCAACTGCACGAGGTGCTGCTGCAGCATCCGCAACTCGCTGGGATGCGGGGCGGAGACGGCCAGTCCTTGCAAGGCCAGGCGCTACACAACGTGCGGCTCGGGGACGACTACCTGGGCGGAGCCGGCGCCTTCGCGCTCCATCCACGCGTTCGGCGACTCGCCTCCCGTCCCTTGTCCGTGGTTGAACGCGACGACATGTTGAGCGCTTGGGATCAGCGCTGGACGGACGACGTCGCTGCTGACACACGCTGGGTCGAGTTTTCGCCATCCAATCTTCTGCGGCCGCGCGTGCTGGCCGATGCCTTTCCGGGCTGCCGGCAGCTCGTCGTCGTGCGCCACCCCGTAGCGGATGCCTATGCGACCCGAGAAGAACTTTGCGAGCCGGACTTTCCCCTCTGCGACCTGATCGAACATTGGCTGAGCGCTCACGAGAGCTACCAGCGCGACCACCAAGGTCTGAGGAACATCGTAACGGTGCACGCCGAGACCCTCGCCGATGATCCTCAGTCGGTGCTCGACGGCATCGTCGATGACTGGGGCCTCGCCCCCCATGTTTTCGACACCCGTCCGCTGCGCGAACTCCACGAGAACCACTACGTGGACAACTTGCACAATGAATCCGATCGGGTGCTCGACAGTTTGATCGAACTCGAAGATCACCTCCCCCCGCTCGGCTACACCTTGGAGGAGCCACGGCCCGTTGGCCCGATCCTCGATGTCATCCCGAAACCGCGTCATCCCCCCAGCATGCCGCCCCCCCTCGCGGCGAGCGCGAAGATGCCGCAAAGCCTCATCGTTCCAACCTTCGGTACGCGCGGAGACATCGAGCCGTGCGTCGCCCTCGCCAAGGCCTTCAGCGAAGCGGGCTACCGTATCACCCTCTTGTCGACCGATGACCACCGCGCTTTCGTCGAGTCACGCGGCGTCGATTTCGTGAGCCTGGGTCGGGGCTCACGCTTTGAATTTCCCATCTGTCTCGGCCAACGCCCCGAACAGCAAGCCGACGCCTTCTTCGCTGCGATGCGACTGTTCTACGAGCGCTACGGGACGACCATCGTCGGCCTGTTGCAGGACGTCATCGAAGCGCGATCCATCGACTGTGCCCTCGTCGGATCCTGCGTGTTCTTCCGCGCCCTCTTGCGCGAACACTTTGGGCTTCCGCTCGTCAACCTGAACTTCTCTCCGCTGTACATCGATCCTGAAGCCGATCACGACGAGCTTTCGATCGCCCGCTATGCACAGAGCGTGGTCCGTCACGCCTACGCAGCCTCGAACTTCAAGATCCACCACATCCTCGATGAGGCCTACGCAGCTTGCGGCATCAACTTTCGCCACGCCGACGAAAAACTCCACGAGAGCATGGTCGGCATGAAAGAAACACTGACGCTGCGCGGTTTCAGTCAGCTCGTTCAGGGCAACGCCGTTCCCGGCTTCAGCGAGTACACGACGGGCTACTGGCGACTGAGTCCTCTTCGCAACGAAGGGCAAGCGCCCGAACTCGACGCGGCGCTTCTCACCTGGCTCGAGAGCGGTCCGCCGCCGCTGTGCCTGAATTTCGGCAGCATGGAAATCTGGCGAGACGACGTCTGCCCTTGGTCCGAAGAGTTGATCGCCGCGATCCAGCGCTCCGGACATCGCTGTCTCGCGATCGGTGATTCCGTCCCCGATTCGGTGAGAACATGGGCCTATTGGGTTCCCGCGGCCCCGCACTCTCTCCTGTTTCCGCACTGCGCTGCCGTCATCCATCACGGCGGAGCGGGAACGACCGCCGCATGTCTCGCCGCCGCGACGCCCGCGATCATCGTCCCCGTGCTCACATGGGCGGATCAACCGATCTGGGCAACCTGGGTACAAGCCGAGGGCGCCGGTGTGCACATTGTAGATCCTCAGCTGGGCTTCGACGACGCGATCCGGACCATCCTCCAGCCCGAGTATCGCGAGCAGGCACGACGTGTGGCCGACCGTTTAGAAGAGGACGACGGGATGGCCACGGCGCTCGCTGTCTTCGAAGGCCATTTCGCCGCGCGTTCGGAGAGCCGAGCGATCGACCGAGAGACCTTTCGTTTCATCAACGATCTCCCGGTGAGCGACGCCCGCAAGACCTGGCTATCCGCGGGGGTGCTCGTACGCAACGGCGAGAACGGGATGGCCGCGGTCGAAAATCGGGCGCAGCTTTTCGAGTCCATCGGGAAGGCGGCAAAGCGCTGGCCGGTCTTCAAGTCCGACTGGCCGCGCAAAGATCAGCCACTCGATCTCGCTGTCGAAGATCTCCCGCACGAAAGTTCATTGCAAGAGTGGTGGTACCTTCACACTCACCTGCAGTCGCCAGATGGCCGCAGCTTCAGCGTGTTCAGCGCCTTGTTCGAGCGGCTCTTCGGAGAAGAGCGACTGGCCTACGCCCACAGCTCCGTGGTCGATGTCGAGTCCGATCGCCACTACAGTTACGCGGTCGGCGATCCTCGCATTCCCGGGGTGGTCGCGCCCCTACTCAGACGCCGCCCCTCCGACGACTACTTCAAACACGCGCTTGCCGAAATGTACGAGCGGGGAGCCTCACCAAGCCCCGACCACATCGCGCGCGAGAACTTCGTCATTCCACGGAACGTCATGGACTTCCGAGGCGAGGCTCTCCACATTCACAAGATCGCCGACGGCGAGTACGAGGTTGAGCAGGAGCAGAGGAACGGGTTTGGGTTTCGGCTCCGTTACCGCGCAACGAAAGTCCCCATCCTGAACGGCCGGCACGGTGTCGTCTTTGGCCCAAGCGCCGACGACAACATGTTTTATTACTCCTTCACCCGGATGGACGTCTCAGGCGAGCTTCACATGGGCAGCGAGACCATTCCGGTAAGCGGATCAGGTTGGTACGACCACGAGTTCGGGGGCGATACGGCCAAACGGCACACCAGCCACGGACTCGGAACCTACAGTTGGTCGTGGATGGGCCTGCAGCTCGATGACGGCACCGAGCTCTGTTACGCCACGCTCGTCGACGAAGAACACGACGAGGCCCTGCATGATCATGAAGTCCTCTTTATCGACGCCGACGGCGTGCGCACCTACCACAAGGCGACGATCGAGCCGCTCGACACATGGTCGAGCATGCGCAGCTACATCGAGTACGAGGTCGCGTGGCGTATGCGGATCGCCGACCTCGACATCGATTTGACCATCGAAGCCGCCAAGCGCGAACAGGAACTTCAGAGCGTCATCGCCGATCCTGCTTATTGGGAGGGGCGGGTCAATATTCTGGGACGAAAGGCGGGCGCGCTCGTTGGCGGCTTAGGATTCTGTGAGCAATTCGGGCGCGGCGGAGACCGCTCCAACTACAAGCGCTTCCTCTCCGACGTGAGCCGCGAGGTGCGGGCCAGCGTCGAGCTCAACGCGCCCTTCGACATGTCCCAGGAACGGATGCGCGACCTGATAGCGGACCGCGAATTCGAAGGGCTCGTGGAAGGCGTGGACCGAGACACCTTCGTCGATACGATGGTCCGACCCGTTCGTGAGTTGATCGATCGTGGTGGTAAGGGTTGGCGGAGCATGAGCTTCATGTTGTGCGCCGACGCCGTGGGTGGCGATCCTTCCGCGCTGCGAAACTTCCTGGCCTTTCCCGAGTTCATCCACACCGGCAGCTTGATCATCGACGACATCCAAGACCAGTCGCAGACGCGCCGAGGCGGACCGGCTTGTCACTTGATCTACGGAACCCCTACCGCGATCAACGCGGGCACAGCGGCCTACTTCATGGGCGAGCGCCTCCTTCACGGCGCCGATCTGAGCGACAGTGATTGGCTGCGAATCTACAAGCTTTACTTCACCTGCATGCGGGCCTCTCACACCGGACAGGGCATGGACATCCATGGCCTCCGGCATCTCGTCGCCGATAGTCTTGAGCGGGGCGACACGACGACCCTGTGGTCGCAACTGATGGCGGTTCACCGATTGAAGAGCGGCGTGGCGGCGATGACCGCAGCCCGCATCGGCGTGATTCTCGGCGGCGGCTCCCCCCAGCAAGAGCAAGCTCTCGGCGATTACTTCCTCGCCCTGGGCACCGCCTTCCAGATCGTCGACGACGTCATCAACATCCGAGGGTTTGAGAGCGAACTGAAGGACGTGGCCGAAGACCTCCGCGAAGGGAAGATCACCGCGCCGGTCGTGCGCGCATTGTCCGCCCTCCCTCCGGCACAGGCCCAAGCACTGTGGGAAGCCCTGCAGGGCGATCCCGATGTCGCCACGGCCGTGCACCTCATCGAGTCTTGCGGCGCGATTGAGTGGTGCCACCAAGCCGCCCACGACATGATCGACGGTGCGTGGGATGGTGTCGACGCGCTCATCTTGGACAGCCACGCCAAACTCGCGCTTCGTACCTTCGGCCGCTTCGTGGTCGATGTCAGGGATTATTGATGGCCACCGAGATACCGCTCATCCTGTTCTTGGCGCTCTGTGTGGCGGAGGTCATTCGTAACCGGTGGCGGATATCTGCCCTCCCCGTGCTCGATCACCACGACCGGCCCGCTCCAGAACGCCCCGAACTGCCGATCACGATCTGGCAAACCAGCGGCACCCCCCTTTCGCTCGCTACACGCAAGGCGGTCGGGCAACGGATGGAACGCGAAGGGTGGGACGCCGTCGACTTGATCCCCGCTTCGATCCAAACCGAAGAGGCACTCGAGTTGCTCGCGGTCTTCACTCCGGAGTCCGCGCATGAGACGGTGTCCCGCGGGGTCAGCGCAGGCCGGGCCGTCGCGGTGCGCTCCTCGATCGCGGGCGCAGCGAAGCCCCACGACGCCGTGGACATGATGGTCCGCTTCTCCGAGTTCGTTCGTCACGCCGAGCACCGGACCCAAAGCCTGATCGTGCCGCAGTTGGATGCCTTCGATGAGCGCGCAGGACAACGAAGAGAGATACTCCGCCAACGGATGGGCATCGTCACGACCGCGCACATCATCATCCAAGCGGTGCTGATCCTGTGGATGATCGCGCTACTGTTCACGTCCTCTTACGGATGGCTCGGGATCCTCGGCTTTCATCTGCAGCCCATGATCATCTTCGGGGGCACGGCGCTCCGGCCCCGCGATCGCAACGCCCAGCTACTGCTCCGTCTTCCCCGCTACATCCAACGTTGGTGGCACTCCGTGCGGCACCGGGATGCACGAAGAAGCCAAATTGACGAACTCCGCCAGAACTACGAGACGCTCGCCGAAGAACAAGACGGGTTCTTCCTTCCGATCGCGAGCAGCTGCCCGATTTGCGCCGAGGAGAACCTCGCCCCGCACGTGTCGATGTCCGACATGATCATGTTCAAGCCGGGCCGCTTCAACCTCGACCGCTGCGGGGGCTGTGGTCATGTGTTTCAAAACCCCCAGCTCTCGCCGGCCGGCCTCTCGTATTACTATCGCGATTGCTACGACGGCATCGGCGAATCGGACATCGAACAAGTCTTCGCGGCTGCCGACGATCTTTACGAGGCTCGGGCCGCCATGGTTCAAGGTCACCTCGATCCCAAGCACTGGCTCGACGTGGGTACCGGCCACGGACATTTTTGCCAATCGGCAAGAAAGGTGTGGCCGCACACGCGATTCGAAGGACTCGACATGGGCTCAGGGATTGAGCGGGGCAAGGCTCGCGGCTGGCTTGACGCGACCCATAACGGCATGTTGCACGAGCACGCCGAAGCCCTGGCGGATCGTTTCGACGTCGTCAGCATGTTTCATTACCTCGAGCACACGCCCAACCCGCAAGAGCAAATCAACTTGGCAGCGGGCTTGTTGCGGCCCGGGGGCATGCTCATGATCGAAGTCCCGAATCCGGACAGCGTCTGGGGCAAACTGTTGGGCCGCTTCTGGCTGCCCTGGTTTCAACCGCAGCACCTGCACTTTCTCAGTGTCGATGCGCTCGGTCGAACCCTCGAGCGGGCCGGCATGCGCATTTCACGCGTCGACTACCTTACCGCTGCGGGTGACATGTTCTGCACCGCGTTCATGCTGATCCGCTACCTGGCACCCGGCAAAGACCTTCCCTGGCGTGACGGGCGGCCCGGATCCCTGCGACGGATCCTCAGCGCGCTCGTGTGGGTCGTGGGCTCGCCGCTACTGCTCACGGCTGCGGGCGTCGATGCCCTCGTCGCGCAAACGAAGCCCGCCCGTCATCACTCCAATGCCTACCGTGTGCTCGCGCAGCGCACATGATCGCTCGCTCCTACCACGAAGAAAGCAAGCCTCCGCCATGCAGACCGACAAACCAAGACACATCGCCATCATCATGGACGGCAACGGCCGCTGGGCCACAGCCCAAGGCAAGACACGCGCGTTCGGACACGAACAGGGGGCGCGCGTCGCTGCCGAAGCGTTCCGTCTCGGTCAGGAACGGGGCATCGAACAGCTCACCCTCTACGCCTTCAGTTTCGCCAATTATCGGCGCCCGCAAGCAGAGGTCGATCACTTGATGAGCCTGTGCGGGCGATTCGCAGAAGACCATCGTGACGAGTTTGTCGAGCGGGGGATCCGTTTGACGGTCATCGGCGAACTCGAGGACCTGCCGTCTGCGGCCCGTCGCGCCATCGAGAACACGATCGCAGCGACGGCGAAGGGAACAGCGATGACGCTCTGTTTGGCCATCGGTTATGGCGCCCGAAACGACCTCGTCGGTGCGATTCGTGCACTGACGGCGCGCGCCTACGCCGGACTCCTGTTGCCCGAAGAAGTCGACGAAACGACCATCCGCTCTTTCATGACCGCAGGCTCCCTCCGAGATCCCGATCTCGTGATCCGAACCGGGGGCGAGCGACGCCTCAGCGATTTTCTGCTCTTCGAATCCGCGTACGCCGAGCTCTTTTTCTCCGATCACATGTGGCCGGACTTCAACGCCGAGCTGCTCGACCAAGCGATCTCCGCCTATGCGCGCCGCGACCGTCGTTACGGGCAGATCGGCGAACAGCTGGCCCACAGCGCCTGAACACGCAAGCCCGGCACGGTGCGCTGCGCTTTCCGGAAGCCGGCGAAGGTGCGATAAGCGCTCCGTGAGCCATCGGGGAATAGCCGCCAAGCGACTGCAGATGGCGACGGTCATCAGCATCCATCTTTGTGTTGCGTCCGCGTGCACCCTCGACGAGACGCTCGATCCGGCCCCCTGCTACGAGCGCGAGGCCTTCACGACCGAGGAGCTGTGCTCCGTGCTGACCGGCGCTTGTCCCGGCGCCACAGCAGACGGGCCCACCTTGAGCCCCGTCGTCACGGTGGTGCCCGACGCACCGTCCATGCCCAAAGGCGTCGTGTCCCAAGCCGCGCACAACAACCTCGACATCGTGTGGCACCGCGATCGGCTGTTCTTTGCCTTTCGCACGGCTCCCTTCCATTTCGCACACCACGACGTCGTCCTGTACGTCGTCAGCACACGCGACCAGAAGACCTGGCAGCTCGAAGCCCGTTTTGCGATGGGAAAGGACCTGCGAGAGCCTCGCTTCCTCCCCATCGGCGACCGTCTGTTCCTGTACTTCGCGCGCCTGAGCGAGATAACCTTCACGTTTGTCCCGGAAGCGATGCACGTGAGCGAGCAGATCGCGGGCTGCCAATGGTCAGCGCCCGAAGAGATCTCTCCCATCGGTCGCGACGGCTTCATTCCGTGGCGCGCGCGCGAACAAGACGGCGCCGGACACCTGATCGGTTACGTCGGCGGCGAAGCGATTTACGAAATGGAAGAAGGTGGCGTCGAGGTGCACTGGCTCAAGACGAGCGACGGCCGACACTTCCAGCCCGCGGTAGGCAGCGAATCGCGCGTCCTGCTCGGAGGCAGCTCGGAGACCGACTGGGCGATGCTCGAAGATGGTGGGCTGGTCGCTGTGAGCCGCAATGAGTCGGGCGACGAGACGGGCTTCGGCTCCAAGATCTGCACCGCGCCCGCCGACGCACTCGGCAGCTGGACGTGCAGCCCCGATCCGAAGAAGTACGACTCGCCGCTGCTCTTCAAACACGGACCAGAGGTCTACATGATCGCGCGACGGCAAGTCGCGAACGACGGCCTCTTCGATCTGGGCTACGACGACATGTCCTTCACAGAACGAGCCCAAGCGTACCAGCTCGAGTATTGGTCGACGCCAAAGCGCTGCGCCCTATGGCGTGTTGATGCGCCTACCCGTTCGGTCACGTTCGTCATGGATCTGCCCTCGAACGGCGACACCTGTTTCGCGAGCCTCGTTCCTCTCTCCGAGCAGCACGACCTGATCTACAACTACAGCTCGCCTCTCGATGATCCCGAACTGTCCTGGCGCGATGGTCAGCTCGGAGAAACGTCGATCTACCGGACGACGCTGAGCCTCCCCTGAGCTCGGTGCGCCCGAGCCTCAGCGCGATCAGGGCCCATAGAGGGAGCAGTAAATCGCGTCCACACCTTCGACCAAGGTCATCTCGCAATAACCCGCGTAGGTGGCCGCATCCACTGTACCAGCGTAGGCCAAACGGCAGAATTGCATGCCGTTGCCAGGGCAATCACTACTCGCGCCGCAATCGAGCTGCGGAAGGATCGACTCGAGGTAGTTGGCGGCAGCGGCGTTCGTGCAAGCGAAGACGTCGTCGCAGTGGTCACCGACCCCCCACCCATCTTTTTTGAGCGCCAACCCGAGAAAAGCCGAAGTATCGCACTTCGTCGGGCAGGCCTTGATGCAGCTACCCAGGTCTTTGTGGAAGCCCCCGCAGTTGGGATCGCAGGAGCAACCCGAATAGTGCACGCAATCGTTGCCGTTATAGCCCCAACCGAGAACCATTTCGCAGGCGCCGTAGTCGCCACCGCTGACGTCGATGCAGGATGCGGGGCCAGCTTTCCCCCCGGCGCCGGTTCCAGCAACCGCGGCGCCCGCTCCACCGTCGCCCGTCGCCGCGCCCGTGCCATTCGCGGTCGAGGCCGACTGCCCACCGCCGCTGCCCGTACCGCCGCTGCCCGTACCGCCGCCGGTCGTGGAGGACACCTCCGCACCGCATCCGGCAGCCAAGCCCATCGTCAACACAAGGCCCAAGCAAAGAGACGTCCACGCGTTCATCCCTCTCAGTCTACCTCCTCGCGGCCCTATTTGTCTCGGGGCGCGGCGTTGCCCTTCCGGCGATTGAAGCCAGCACGGCGCACGACTCGCGCGAAACGCGTCGCTCAGCGAAGGGATGCACGGTGGCTCACCCACTCGCAGTCCGCGATCGCCAATCGCCACGGCGCGGCGATGTCCTCGGGGTCCGCGTAGTGAATGCCCACCCGCGGCCCGGCGACCACCTTCGCGACTGCCGGGGCATCATGCACGCCCAGCCCGCCGCGCTCGAACAAGCGGTGATGGGACCAGCTCGGATCGAGAGCCAACGCCTGACCGATCTTGCCTGGTCCCGTCAACATCACCGGTCCGGCCTTGCCTCCCCGGCGCGACCGCAAGGTGGCAAGCCCGCGCAGCGGTTCGCAAGCGCGGATCAACACCGCAGCCCCCTCGCCCTCCGGGTTGGTGACGAAGTTGAGCATGTTGTGAATGCCGTAACAGAGATAGACGTAGGCGCAGCCCGGGGGACCCCACATCGGAGCGTTTCGAGCCGTTCGTCCCGCGCGACAATGATTGGCCGTGTCATGGGGCCACCGGTAAGCCTCCACCTCACTGATCCGCAAGGTGACGCCATGGCCCTTCACGATTTTCCCGAGCAGCTCGCGAGCCACCTCGAGCGCATCGCGTGCGTAAAAGGACTGAGGCAAAATGGCCATGGTGTCACCCGGAAACGGGCCCCGCGGCGTCGATGCGCGAGGCGGGAAGCTATCTTAGGGCAGTGAGGCAGAGTATCATCACGAAGCGACAGTCATCGTGATGGAAAACACTCGCAGGAACACGCTCAAGCTCATCGCCGCGGGCGGCATGATGGCGTCCACGGCTTGTGACAAGCCCGAGCCTTCCAGCAAGCGCCATACCGGCGCCCCGACACCTCCGGAATCGAGCCCAGCGGGCTCCGATCCCGTGCGGCAAGTCAAGGCCCTCCCTCCGAGTGGCCCATGGCCGACGGAGGATCCCTTCCTTTTTTGCGTTCACCACGACGACCGCTATCCCCGTGCGAACGCGTCCTCGGGGCCGGAGGCTTCCTTGAGCGGCCGAAACATCGGGCAAGACTTCTCCGGCAAAGACGGCTGGAGCATGTACCATGGCCAAGCAGTACCGGGATTTCCCCGTCACCCCCACCGCGGTTTCGAGACGATTTCCGTGGTCCGCAAAGGGCTGGTCGACCACGCAGACTCACTCGGTGCCGCCGCCCGCTACGGCGACGGCGACGTGCAATGGCTAACCGCGGGAAATGGGATCAACCACGCCGAGATGTTCCCTCTGCTCGAGCAGAACGCCGACAACCCAATCGATTTCTTTCAAATCTGGCTCAACTTGCCAGCCAAGAACAAGCGCACAAAACCTCATTTTTCGATGTTCTGGGCAAACGATGTCCCGCACGTCGATGCGCGAGATCCACACGGCCGACTCACCCGGATCACGGTCGTCGCCGGCGAACTCGGTACCCGGCGCGCGCTTTCCCCGCCTCCACAATCCTGGGCCGCAGAAGCCGACAACGGCGTCGCGGTCTGGACGATTCACATGGCGCCCCACGCGAAGTGGACCTTGCCCCAAACGCTGAGCGCCTACCGCCGTTCGCTGTATGTCCTAAGGGGCGGCGGCGTGCGGATCGCGCAACGGGACGTCGCGAATCGTCAGATGGTCGCGCTTCACCCAAGCCGTGATGTCCCGATTCACAACGGGCCGCAGGACAGCGAATTGTTGCTGCTTCAGGGCCGCCCGATCGGCGAACCCGTCGCTCACCACGGTCCATTCGTCATGAACACCCCTGAGGAGATCCGCGAAGCGTACGTCGACTACCGCCGGACCGAGTTCGGTGGATGGCCCTGGCCTGACAGCGCGCCGATCCACGGCCGTGAACGCAAACGCTTCGCGCGTCATGCAGACGGCCGCCTCGAGGGGCCAAAAAGCTGAGTCCAACGACAGCGTCGAGACGCCAGCCTGCCGTGTTACGGTCCACCCATGGCCAAGGCACCCCAAATCGGCGAGCTCGCTCCGGACTTCACCCTCGACGACACCGACGGCAACGCCGTGAGACTCTCTGACTACCGGGGCAAGGTCGTGTTCCTGGTGTTCAATCGCGGATTCGTGTGACCCTACTGCCGCAAGCACCTTGCGCAGTTGCGCGATCAGTATTCGGCGTTTCAAGAGCGCGATACCGAGATCTTGAGCCTCGGTCCAGATGGCGCTGCCCTGTTCAAGGCCTACTGGAAAAAGAACAGCCTACCTTTTCCTGGCCTACCGGATCCGCGACACGTCGTCGCAAAAGTGTACGGTCAACCGATTCGGTTTCTCAAGCTCGGCCGCATGCCCATGCTGCTCATCGTGGACTCCGAGGGGGTCATTCGGCATCGGCACGACGGGACGTCGATGAGCGACATTCCCAGCAACACGGACGTCCTCGCGTGGATCGACGCGCTGTAGCCGTCGTTCAGCCGCTCTGTCAAAGATCGCAGGCGCCGGTCGGGTTGCCGGTGATGGGATGATCGCATGGCGCGCAGAGGTGGTCGGGCAGGCAGCCTTCTTGATCGAGCGTCAAGGAGGCGAGCAAGCCTTGTACCGCCGGTAAGCAACCGGGCAAACACACGCCAGCTCCGCCGCCGATGACGCCGCCATCGATACAGGTCATCGGTTTGTAGCCAGGCTCGATGAACCCCTTGGGCAAACACACCGCCTCGTACTTGTCTTGGGTGCAGACATCCTGAGAGAGCTGCTCCGCTTTGTCGCCGAGCTTGTCGGCCGGTAGGCAGTAGCCCAAGCCGCCGCAACACTCCGGTACCCTCGCGGCCTCTTGTACAGGACCGGGGTCGCAGGACTGCGCGCATGCCCCGGTTTCGTCGCCCGTGAAGGGGTCGAAGCACGGCACACACGATTCGTACGTTTCACACGTGTCTTGGGGAAGGCTGTCTGCCTTGGGCGCGACACTGGGCAGGCACTGCGACAAGCAGCGTCCCTCCGACTCGAAGATCGACTGGCAGGTCTTGGGAATGAAGTTGCCCTCGGTTTTCAAGATGACCTCAGGCACGCACACCTTGTCGGTGCCGCAGGTGTCGAACTTGTCGAGCGCTTCGGGGGGAAGCAGAAAGGTTGGCACACACCGCGCTCCGCCCACCGTGCAATCGGAGCACTCGGGAAAGGCGGTCACGTCCGTGACTGGCTCACCCACGTGCGGACATATCGGCTCGCTGTCCATCGGCTTGGAGCCGCCCGCGCCCGTCGCGGAGTCGTCGTCGGTGGGCAGATCGACATGAAGGGAGTCTGCTTGGCCAACGCAGGCCGAGATCAACAGACCCGCAGCCGCCAGACACCACGCTGAGCGCTTTCCGATCGCCTCCATGTACGACAATGTAACCACTTATCTTACCACTGACAAGGGGGCCCTCGTTGCGGTCACAGGTTGTAGTTAATATTGTAATTATTACAGATGCTTGGGCTTGATCCCATGTCATCCACGCGCATGTAGATATTAAGCAGATCGCTGGTGCCTTCGCATCCCCAGAAGCCGAGATCCACATCGAAAGGCTTGGTGCCGCAACATCCTGGTAGCCCGGCTGGTCCAGCGTCCTGCGTCGTGCCGCTCGGACACGTAATGGTGGGAGGATCGCCCGTCTGGCAATCGACGTACTTGCACAGCCGCAGGGAACCACCGTCCGTCTGAGAGAAATCGCGGTGGGGCCCCACCGAGCAAAAACTCGTGTCCTCGGTCTGCTTGAAAAAATACCAGTCGACGTCGTTGGGGCCATCGATCGTGCCTGCAACGTTCTTCTTTTGGTCGTCGCAATCGTTCAGTCCAGCAAGCTGCGTCGCCATGGCTGGAGAATCGTTCATCTCACCGGGTCCTTGATCCACGCAGGTATCCATCGAGCTGCTCATGCTCGACGAGGCATCGGTGCTTGCGCCTCCTTGCCCACCCATGCCACCGGATGCGCCGCCTTCGCCACCCGCGCCCCCAGCGCCCGCTCCTGTCGAGGAGGAGCTCGCCGTCGCGCCCACCGTCGTGCCCCCGAGCCCACCGTCGTGACAGGCGAATCCCAGCATCATCGCGCACGCGCTGCCCAGCAGGCGCCAACGTCTCGTAACGTTCATGTGCCCAG
>JAPYTK010000042.1 GCA_029941785.1 Polyangiaceae bacterium
GGCCAGAGTGCTACAACGGGAAGTGGCGGGACCGGTGGTGTTCCGCAAGGCAGCGTTGCCGGCACCGGTGCGGCGGTCGGCACGGGTGGTGACGGGGGCATCGGCGGCGGTACTGGTGGCGTGCTGCAGGGTGGCGCGGCCGGCATGGGCGGCGGTACTGGTGGCGTGCTGCAGGGTGGCGCGGCCGGCATGGGCGGGCAGGGTGGCTCGGTATGCCCGCCGACCTCGACCCTGATGGCGCCGATGATCTGTCCCGCGGTCTGTACGGGCGGCTGCAACGGGACCAGCTGCGACATCGATTGCGGCGGCGGCAGTGCTTGTTCGGGGCAGACCATCACTTGTCCACCCAATATGGATTGCCGCGTGGTGTGCGACGGGGGCTCGGCTTGTGCGGGAGCCAACATCACCTGCCCGGTGGCGGGCAGTTGTCTCATCGACTGCATGGGTGGCAGCGTTTGTACCAACGCGGTGATGACCTGCCAGTCTCCCAACGACCCTTGCGACATGAGCTGTACCGGCGGCGGCGCCTGCGTCGGCACGACCTATAGCTGCGCCGCGGGGCCGTGCAGTGTGAACTGCCAGGGGGCTGGAGCCAACTTGATGTCGCTCACTTGCGGCAGCGCCTGCATCTGCGACAACGTCAACAATTCCTGCTGACCCGCGGGAAGGTCCAGCGAGCCTCAAAACCCCTGTAAACGGCGGTCATCCGCCCTGTCTACCTGCTCCCACGCCAACCATTGCGCATCAGAGACATGATGTTAACTCTCGATGAAAGCCACAAAGGCCCTTCATCGGGACTAGACTCCCCGTCGAACACATCTTGCGACTAGACTTCCGCTTGAACCACGATTTTCTGAGTGCTAATTTGATGTACCCTATGAATTCCCTCACCCGGCGCTCGATCATTTGTTCCCTCTTTTTGTTACTGTTGGCGACCGGCTGCAGCAAGAAAGCACCAGCTGAGGCAAACGCTGCACTGGCCGGTGCGCTCGACGCATTAGCAACCGCCAACAGCAAGGACTTCGTCGCGGCCGTTGTGCCAGCACAACAGGCGAAGGTCCAGACGCTGAAGCAATGGCCGTTCTTTCAGGCGATAAAAGCGCACAGCATCGATAATGAATTCGACAGAGACGTCACCGACTCGACGGCGACGATCCTTTGCATGGTGTATTTCGATTCCGACAAGAAGGTGCACTCCACGCTTCATTTCGACATGAAGAAGGTCGCCGGCAAATGGCATATCGACTTGGCGGAAACGATCAGGATGCAGATCGCCACGAACGGCGCGTTTGCGTTTAAAAAATACAAATTCGTTATGAAGCCATAAGAAGCTGTCTACCCGTTCCCCAGCTCCACGCGCGCACTACCGAGTATAGTCCCGATGAAGGCTCGTGTGGCTTTCATCGAGAGTCAAAAAACATGTCTCGTATGCGAGGTGGCGGGGTTGGGCGCAGGTAGAGATCGCCTTAGTCCGGATGGGCGTCGAGGAGAAACCTCCGAACTTGAACGATGTACTCCGGCGCATTGGCGGCGAGGATCGTGTTGTGATCGCCGTCGGGGAAGCGGACAAGCCTCTTGTTGCTCGAGCCCGCCCAGGCGTGGTTCCGTACGGCGTGGTCGATCGTCACCAATGCGTCCTGCTCCGCGTGCTGCACCCGCACCAACAAGCGTTGCGCGACGTCGGCAATACCGCTCTCCAGGACCAACCCCGCGATATCCGGGAAGCGGTGCGCCAACTCAATCGCGTAGATCGATCCGACCGACCGCCCAAACGCCACGACCCGTTTGGAGGCTACGCCGACCGCCGTCATGATCGGAACCACATCGTCGAGCATGCCGACCAATGCGGGCGTCCCCGTCGAGCCGCCGTAGCCGCGGTACTCGGCGAGGAAGACGTCAAAACCCTGAAGATCGGCGACGGAGACAAAGGGACTGATCCAGTGCTGCACACGCTCGCCGTTTCCGTGGAAGTGGACCAACACGGGTCGATCGGAGGGGGGTCGCGATCGCCAGCAGGCAAGCACTCCGCCTTCGACGGGCACCTCCACCGCATCGGCCAGCGGGACGTGCTCTGGAAAGAAGTAGCGCTCGGAGATGAGCGGGTGGTCGAGGAGACTCATCGCCGCATAGTATAGTCCCTACGAAGGCCCGTGTGGCTTTCATCGGGAGTTAACATCATGTCTCTTATGCGCCATTGCGCGGGCGGGAGCAGGTAGGCCGAGTGAGCTTGACGACACACTCATGGTTGCATCGCAGAATGCCTCATTCGCTGTACGTTGCGTAGCCAATCCACTGCTCTGCGCCGCCCCCACACGGGCTCGTTCCCGCGATGTTCTTTCCGCCGAAGTAATGGCCGTGAAATACGGCCTTGCCTTCGCGCATTTCGATCACCATGCCGGTGGCAGTGATACGCCCGCTGTCCCACGCGTTTGGGTCGTCGTTCTCCAACACCGGGTTGTTCGGGTTGAGATACACGCGCGTCAGGTCGTGATGACTGAAGCCATGATGCACGCGGTAGATCGGCCGTCCTCCCTCCGTCGCTGGCGGCGTGCGCGTCTGCCAGAACCAGTGAACACCGCCGCGTGGATCGAGCGCCCAGTCGGGTTGACCGGCACCGAGGCCCTTGCCATTGCTTGTGATGATGGGCGTGCTGAGCCGGAGCCAGGTCGCGCCGTCATCCGGGCTACCGGCAATTCCGATGCTAGGCTTCTGGCCGTTGGCATAGGTGACGCCGCCGTAAGGGGTGACGAGCCAGCCGCATCGTTTTGGCATCAGCGCGGGCTCCTGGCAGCCGCCCGTGAGCTTTCCCTGTTGGTTCTGCCATGGCGCCTCCCATGGTTGCACGGGGGATAGCGGCGTGCCGATGCGCTCGTAGGGACCGGACCAGTCTTCGGCGCGCCACAAACTGACCGAGTCGGTCCGGTTACCTGCCTCGTATTGGTACTCGGTCACGGCGAGCAGCCAGCGATCGGCGGTTTCGTCGTAGCGCAATGACGGCGTTTCGAACTGCATAGGTTGTTGTTGGCCCGCGATGAACAGCGGAGTCAGCACGGGGATGGGCGTGGACCAGTTGATGCCATCGTCGCTTTCTGTGCCCCAGATCGCGGTTGGGTACCGTTTCAGTGCCGGGCTCCAGTGGGGGCTGTTGAAAACCATGCGAAAGCCACCGCCAGGTTTGAGCACCACGTCGGGATCCGTGCCGAAGCCGCACAGGTTGAGGTTGGTGCCCGCAGCGATGGGTTCACCTTCCGCGCTGACGCCGGCTTTTTGAACCGCGCGGCCTTCTCGCTTCAACTTGCCAATGAATGCGTAAGAAGGGAGGGCTCCGTTCGCGGCCTCGGCCGGGAGCATTTCAGGTGGGCTGCCGTCGCCGCCGAGCATGGCGGTGAATGCTTCGATCGTCGGTGACATGTCGCAGTCGGGATCCGTGATGCCGCCGCCACCACCGTTCGGAACGAAGCTAGCGCTCGAAACGGACCCCCCGGACCCCTGCTCTGCAACGGGAAGGTCAGCGTCGCCGGTAGGGCCACATGCCACTGCAGCCAAGAGAGTGGAGGCGCCGAGAAGAGGGAGGAGGGAGCTTCCTCGTTTCGTCTTCTGGAGCCTCTTGTGGGACTTCCCATCGTTGGGGTGGGGAGAGATGAAGGTGCAGTTGGTATGTCGTTCGGTCATGGTTCCTCCTCGTGGGGGCGCGGCGTTGTTGGGTTCAAATTGATTAGTAGCAAGCTGCATGCCGAATGCGGCGATAACGGCACCAGCATGCGAATGCGCCTAAACGAAGGTGCTTTTGATGAACGCTGGCAACTCGTTCGCCGTGTGAGCTGCGCAAGCGGCGTACACCTCTGCCTATGCCGCCCCCTAGCGGGCTAACACGCACAGAGCGTCGTCCACCTGCTGCCACCCTAAATTGGCGCATACGAGATGTGAGGTTCGTCCGCTCCATGCCCCCTTCGATGGGTCGGACCGGCGAGGAAAGACTCAGGATGCGGGCTTGATGGCTTTGTACACGGCCGGCGCGCCTAAGGCGCCGCTGATGAAGAACAAGCGCCCGCCGTCGTCGTCGGCCAACATGACTGGTGATGGAAGACCGGTCAGCAGCGTCACCTCATTCTGACCGTCCAAGTCCGTTCGTTTCAGTTCGCCGGTGTTGGCGTAAAAGCCGGTGTTCACCCAGTACACGTGTTTTTGGTCGACCACGATCCCTGCGGGGTGGGCGTTGTCTCCCGCGCCGAGTGACTCGGGTGCACCCCCGAGGAGCCGCACTCGCCAGACGGTGCCTCCATCGCTTTCGGTCCAGTAGGCATGCGTGGCGTCGGCGTCCACGAACACGGCGCAGGCGCGACCAGATACGAGCAACTCGGCCGGTCCGGCTCCAGTCGTCCGGTACAGACTGCTGGAGTTGGGATTGTTGCATTGAAAGAGGGGATAATCGTGCACCAGACCTACGGACTCGCTGAACACGACGACGTCGCTCGAGTTGACCGCGATTTTGCCCCAAGTCGTGAAACCGGCGCGACTCGCCAACTGGATTGTCGACTTGCCATCGTCGTACCAGACACCGAGATCGGTCAGGTAATAGGCAGCATAGGCTGGCCCTCCCCCATAGGTGACGTCCACGGCGGCTCCCGGCACCGAGGTGATTGGAAGGGGCGTGAGATCGATGGGCAGTTTTGCCCGATACAATTGCTCGTGGTCGCCCAACGACAGGTGCTCCGGTTGGAGCGATGGGGGGACCGCCAACGCCAACACCGCGTTGTTGCTGACCGTGACTGGCGTCGCTGCGGTCGGCAACGTGGCGGTCTTGTCGACCGCGTACACAATACGCTTGGCTTCCGCCATCGTGAAATAGACTTTGCCCGTGTCTTGATTGCGCTCCACGGCGAGCGTCACGGCGCCATATTGGGTGGGCGCGGTCAACGCCACCGCGCCACATTGCCCTTGGGCGCACGATCCTCCTTCGCAGTCATGCCCGCAGGCACCACACTGTTTCGGATCCGTTTGGGTATCGACGCATACTCCATCGCAGGTTTGCGCTCCGTTCGGGCAACCGCCGCCGACGACCTGGCTGCCGCCCGCGCCGGAGCCTGCTACATGTTGACCACCGGGGTCGCTGCCGCCTGCCTGGTTGCCGCCCACGTCGGTCCCGCATTCGCCACATGGTTGCTGTACGTCGAAAAGGCTACACCCGGTGCTCAGCCAAGGGGCCATGGCCAGCAAGCAGACCGCGCTCACACGGTTCACCATCCGGCGCATTCCCGCAGTCGGCTTGGCCTCGCGATTCGAAAATCCGCTCGCGAGCGGCGGGCTCGTCCTGAGGGGACCAAGAAACATTCTCTTCGACATGGGGAAGTCCTCCTTCTCGATTGGGTCTTTTCAGTCTGACATCACTCAGCTGGCCTTCCCCCATACTCCGCTTGGCTCAGCCACTGCCGGTACTCGTCCAACCCGTAGATGTCGCTGCACCCTCGGAGCCGGTTGCGCAAAATACGACAACTGCCCCTTCGAGGCAGTTCCACAGTCCTTCCGCGTCGCCCGCATCGGGGCAGTTGTCGAAGTAGCTCGCATCGCGCAGTTTGGCAGGACCCAAACACGAGCCGTTCCAACCGAGGTCAAGGAGGTCAAGGGTCGAATACACCGCGAGCCGGTTGGGCAGGATGCTGATCCCGCGCGACCATTCGTAATTGGGCGACGGCGACGCGGACCAGCCGACCGATCCGACGTCCCCCTGCTTCAGCGCAGACAGCACGCACGATACGGCGCTCGGATTCATCACGGTCGTCGATGGCTCGCCCGGTATTCCGTTGAACTGTATCGCATCGCAGAGTGGCTCGCCGGCGCACGCTTCCGTCCACTTGCAGGCATCGGAACTGGAAGAGCCCATACCGGAGTTCATACCGTACCCGTCGGAACGACAGGTGCTGCTGCCCGAGCAGGTGGTTTCGCCTCCACCGCCGCCGCCGATGCCACCTTGGCCGCCTTGGCCGCCGGTGCCAGCTGGGCCGCTCGTGCTTGCGCCGTCGCCGAGGCTCGTGCTGCCGCACCCGGCTGAAGAGCTCAGGATGATGCCGCTCAGCATCAGGATCAATGTTGTCGTGTGTGCCATGTTCAATCTCCTCTCGACGAATCGTCGTGTCGATGAAGGATTGAGCAACACCCGTGCCAGGCACGAGATCCGGCGTTGTGGGCCCGATCCGCCTGACCGAACGCGGCGACGCGCGTGAACTGCGCATGGACGGTACACCCCTGCGTGTGCGGTCCCCGACTCACATCGCGCGCCAAAGCCTCACGGTCACTCAACGTAGTCGCTCGTCAACTCAACCAGCGACCGCGCCAGTTGTCCGAGTATAGCCCCGATGAAGGCCCTTTATGGCTTTCATTGAGAGTTAGCATCATGTCTCTTATGCGCCATTGCGCGGGCGGGAGCAGGTAGACAGCTGACTCGAACGAATTTTCGAGGTCACGGCGATGGCCACGGGCACTTCATGGCACGGGACCTCCGCCTCGAGCTTGCTGGAACCCGTCCAGAGAGTGGTTGACTGC
This sequence comes from Polyangiaceae bacterium, assembly GCA_029941785.1. Taxonomy (GTDB): domain Bacteria; phylum Myxococcota_A; class Polyangia; order Polyangiales; family Polyangiaceae; genus JAPYTK01. The sequence goes on from JAPYTK010000042.1 coordinate 6,541, forward strand.
GCGCGGGCTTGGCCGGCGCGCCAGGCGATACGGAATCCTGCCCACAAACGTGAAGAGGCGGCTAAAGAGCCGCCTCGTACACTTTGGTTGACTGCGCGCGGGCGCGCTCTGCGACCTGGAGCACGCGATAACGCTCGAGTTTGAGGTGGCGTTGCTGGGCTAGGCGGAGGAGGCTTGCGCGTCGGTGGCGTCGAACGTGCGGGGGGTGGCGATGACGCCGCGTGGCGCCAGCCCCGGCCAACATGAAGCTCAGGTTGGAGAGCCGGGCCAGCCGGTAGGCGTTGTCGAAGCGACCGCGAACGTCGTCTGAACACCGCCCGCCGGGGCATTGAGCTGCGATGGCGTGTGTCTCGCTCAGCGGATCACCCTTTGAGGGCTCCGACTGGCACGCAGAGAGCACCCTCTGCGGCCGCGATCAGCTGGCTCCCTGCCACACAAGTCCCGATCAGGAAATCGCTGCTGTAATACTGGGAGCAGCGGCACATGCGCACGCAGTTGTCGTAGCTCGCCTCAACGATGCAACAGACCAGTGCGTTCACGGCGCCTTCGCAGTCATCCGGCTTCGGATTGCGAGCGCGGCATGTCTTTTCGCAGCGGCCTGAGGAGGACATCATGGATGTGCCAAACTCACCCAAGGTAGACTCGGCATTAGTGGCTATCTCGACCAGCACCTCGTAGACCAAGGGAACGCGCGGCGCGATTTGCGCCAGTGGTTGGGACGCGCTCGCGAGCTCTGCCGCCGTGAACTGTGCGCTCGTGGTGTCCGTCTCGATGAGGAAACTGAGCGTCCCGTCGGCGTTGCTGGTTTGCCAGTGGAAGCTCGGCGTGCCGTCGACGGTCGCATCCAGCGATTGCGTGCCGTGCGCGGACCGTACGCTCAGATGCCACGATTCGGTCTCATCGGGAGTGTCGGCGACAAAGATCAGCTGGACACCCTCACCCGTCGGCGCAGCCATCACGCTGTGAACGTGTCTGCCGCCTGTCGAGGTGAAGTCGACGGCCGGCAATGCACGCCACGCTGTTTGTTCTTCGCCGAGCGCTTCACCCTCCAACGCGGACGCGAGGCGCTGCACGTGCTCGTCCTCGAGATCCTGATCGACGGCACAGCCGGGCGCGACCGCTAGGCTGAGCAGCCCGATCGCCGCCGAGGTCTTGATGGTCTTCAACAGGCTGTTCATCTTCTCGATGTTGTACATGGCTCGTCTCCTGGTCGCCGTGTGCGACCGAATGGGTGGGTGTTGGCCAGGAATAGAGCAAGACGTGTGCCGAAGGGATCGGAGCGAGGGTGCCCTTGTCAAGTGTATGTAATCAAGCGAGTTGGGTCGGTTCGCGGGGTGCGGCTGCGCACCTTACGTACGGCCCTGCGGGCGCGTCCATGCACCGAGGCGCCTCCCAGTTCGATGCGCACGTGAAGAGAGCCTGCGTCGGTGGCGTCGACCGTGCGGGGGATGCCGATACCCGAAGCTGCGGCGCCAGCCCCGGCCAACATGAAGCTCAGGTTGGAGATCCGGGCCAGCCGGTAGGCGTTGTCGAAGCGATCGCGAACGTCGTCTGAACACCGCCCGATGGGGCATGGAGCCCTGGTTGACGTAGGCGCGGGCGGCGAGGCCGGCGCGTCAAAATCGTGCTCTCGCCACAAGGTGGAGAATGGAAGCGCTCGCACCGGCGTTTCAACTCCATGACATGGTCGAATCGTCGTCACCGCTCAGCGCGTTCAAAGCGTCGCTTCTTTTACTGTCCCGTTGTGTCGCCCGCCGCCTTGTCGGTCGTCGTGCCAGTAAAGGACAACGCTCCCGGGGTCCTTCGCTTGTTGCGCACCTTCGCCCTACTGCGACCATCGGTGCGGCCCGCCTGCGTGATCATCGTCGATAACAACTCATCGCCACCACTACAGCTTCAAGGCAACTGGCCGCTGCCCGTTTATGTCCTGCGCTGTGATCGAAAGGGACCCGCTGCTGCGCGAAATGACGGATGGCGTGCAGCGCGAACGGAATGGGTCCTGTTCATGGACTCCGACTGCGTGCCCACCGAGAGCTTGTTGCCAGGTTTCTGCTCGGCAGCCGATGGCTCCATCGCGTACGCCGGGGCCGTCGAGCCTCTCGATGAAGGATGGCTCGTTGATTATTACCACAGTCAGAAGATCCTCGAGCCTCCACCAGAGGAGGACGGGCGGCCGGCGTATCTAGTGACGGCAAACGCACTCGTGCTTCGGCAAGCGCTCGACTTCGTGGGAGGCTTCAACGAACGCTTCGAACTCGCCGCCGGAGAAGACATCGACCTTGGATGGCGACTGCGGCGGTTCGGCGAACTCGCTTATGCCCCGCGCGCGCTGATGCTCCACGAATTCGGCAACAACTTGAACGATTTCGTGACGCGGTTCAAACGCTACGGTGTCGGGAATCTCATGCTGGAGCAGTTGCACGCCACGCCGATGACACCCAAAGCGTTTGCGGCCAACAGCACCGACCCCATGCACAAGCTCTGCGCCGTAGCCCAGTACGTCGCGATGACCTACGGCTACATCAGCGGCGCGTATCAGTACGGCCCGCAGAGTGGCACCCACTAAGCCGAGCGGGGTACGCGCCTGCATGGCGTCAGCCAAACTCGGACCAAAGTGGGGCGCGGAGTTAAGGGACACTTTCGGAGGCGAGAAAGCCTCGAAGGAGTGTCAAATGTCACGGAAGAAGAAACCCTCAGCAGAAGCTGGCGTCAGAGATATGCGACGAAGGGGCACGCGACCACTCGAGCCAGGACGCCGCGGGGGCAGCCACGCCGGCGCGCGCCAGGCGATACGGAATCCTGCCCACAAACGCGAAGAGGCGGCTAAAGAGCCGCCTCGATCGAGTGTGGTTGACTGCGCGCAGGCTTGGCCGCCGGTGCAGTAAAGGGCCTTCGTACCGACGACAAAACTTGGCAGGAGACTCTTGATGGTAGCTCGAACGAAGAGCACAATAGGCAGAGTGCCTTTTCATTGGGCAGGAATGGTAACCATCGCTGGCCTCGTGCTCGCCTGCGCTGGCTGCACCCAACCGCGAAAGCATGGGTCGAGTGGCGGTAAGCAAACGGCTACGCCAACGGCGGTCGGGACGCCGAGCGGCACGAGTTCGGCGTTGCCAAGTGCATCGCTCACCGCAAGCGCTGCATCGCGTGGGCAGGGGCCGAGACCTTCGGTCGATTTCGTGAAGGGCGCAGCGGTGCGGGTCGAGTGGCAGGGAAGCTGGTGGCCGGCGAAAATCCTCGCGGTAGATGGTGCCCGCTATCAGATCCGTTACGACGGCTACGGTGCACAATGGGATGAATGGGTGGGGCTTAAACGGCTCCGTGTGCTGTGCAAACCCTGTCCCGCGGGCTACCGCGGCGAAACCACCCCGGGTTGTCGCTGCCCGCCTGACTTCGAGGGGGTCGAGGTCCCCGAAGGGAGTAAGCTTATCGCCCGGGAAGATCGCCCCGGTCACCACGGGGGCAACAGCGCTCAACGCTGGCTGTTGAGCCCTCTCGCGCCGGCCGAGACGGCCGCGTTCTTCGCGCAGCAGCCCGGGGCGACCACCATGGCCGCTTTGAGCTACACGGTTGCCGGCTGGACGGTGACGGTGATGCCGCTCGAGCCGATCCCGAAGAAGCGCCATGGTCAAAGCCTTGTCGCCAGCGTGCCCTCGGGGTTTCGCGCCTGGATCAAACTCAACCATGATACCCCTCCGCCTCCCTGTAAGCCCTGTCCACCGGGCATGGTGCGCGCGTCGACATCCACCTGCGGTTGCATGCCTCGGCAAGGCCGATAGGCGCACCGTCGACGAGTCACTTCGCTCGACAAACTGCGCATCAGTAGGTCGCATGATGGTGACGGCCGAAGCGGGCAAGTCGCGGGCTGCAGGCGGGCTATACCTGGCGTCAGATCGGCGCGAGGATGCCGCATCGTACACTTTGGTTGACTGCGCGCGGGCTTGGCCGCCCGTGCTCGTCGACCTCCGTGGACTCGTGCCCTTCAGTGGACTCGCAGGGCGCGTCCACTTCTCGGGTACTCGTACACTTTGGTTGCGCGGGCTGGATTTGAACCAACGACCTTCGGGTTATGAGCCCGACGAGCTACCAGACTGCTCCACCGCGCAGGCGGGAAACTAGTCTGCCCACGCTGGATGTCAAGCGCCGATCTTCGCTGGGCTCACTTCTCTTGGATCAGCTCGGGCGGCAGAAGCGGGGAGGGGGGACCGCTGGTGAGCAGCCACAGCTGGTGCGCGGCGCGGGTGGCCCCGATATGCAGCTGATAACGAGCGTCGTCGTTCATCGGGTAGGTCGCGGCGTTGACGTCGACCAAGACGACGTAATCGTATTCCAGCCCCTTCACCTGGCGGATGTCGGTGACCTCGACGCCTGGCTTGAAGGAGAAGTTGTACTCGTCCACGAGCCGCAAGAAGGGAACCTCGGCCATCTTCAGGGCGTCGTAGTAGGCCTCGGCCTGTTCGGGGTAACGGGCGAGCACGGCGACGGTGGCCCGCGGCTCGCGGGTGAACAAGGGCCGCAGCGATTCGCCCAGAAAGGCCGCAGCGGCGCCCTGATTGGAGAAGGCGTGGTACTCCACCGGCGCGCCGCTCCGATGCGCGACCGGTGGGATTTCCGGCGCCAGAGGTCCGAGCACGTGCCGGGCCACCGCCAGGACCTCCTGGGTCGAGCGGTAGGCGATCCGCAGCGGCTCGATCTCGACGTGATCGAGTCGCAGCGCGCCGAGCACCTCGTCCCAGCTGTTGAAGCCCGTGTCGAGGTTGATCCGTTGCGCGGTGTCGCCCGCGAGGGTGATGCTCTTGGGCTCCGTCACGATGTCGGCGAGCACCGTCAGATCGATCGGTGCGAGATCTTGGGCTTCGTCGACGAACAGGTGCTCGCAGCTCATGCCGTGTCGCGGCCCCCGCAGCCCTCCCCTGACCAGCTGCAGCGCGCGCAGCAGCAGCGCGTCGTCCTCCGGATCGAGCGCGGCCCGATCGTCGAGCAATTCGGTGGCGCCGTCCGCGCCCACCAGCGCACGTCCTTCGGCGTCGGCGAGCTCGTCGGGCTCCCAGTCCACCACACTCGGGCAGCGCTCGCTGCAATAACGAAGCGCGCGATCGAGCTCGGCCCTGGTGAGCGGTGCGCGTCGATCTTCATCGGCGCCGGTTTGCTCGGCGTGTTGTTCGAGCGCCGCGAGGAGCGCGTTGCGATCGGTGAGCACGTCGGCCCACAGATCGAGCGCCGCTCGCGCCGGCTCCTCGTCCCGGCGCTTCAGCTCGGCGGCGCGCGACTCGAGCAGATCGAGGACAGCCGGGTGGGCTTTGAGCTTGGAGACCTCGATGGGCGTATGATCTTCGATGGGCACTCGCAGCCAGCCAAAATTGCGCGCGCGCGTCTTTCGCGCCCACTCTTCGAAGGTCATCACCCGCACCCGCCCCAGATCGAGCGCGTCGAGCAGCTGCGCGATGTAGGCGCGCAGGGCCGGCGTTCCGACGATGACCAACATCCGCTCGGCCGCGAAGCGCCCCTTGCTTTGGTAGGCGAGGTAGGCCATCCGGTGCACGCCGATCGTGGTCTTGCCGCTGCCCGCGCCGCCTTGCACGACGACCAGACCGGCGTCGGGCTGACTGATGATCTCGAACTGTTGGGGATCGAGCAGCGCGGCGATCTCTGGCAAGTGGCGATCCTCCCGCTGCATCTCGCCCCCGGTCACGCCCAGCACGCCCTTGATGTGCTCCGCTCGTATCGCCGAGCCCTCTCCGCCTTGCAGCTGCGTCTGGGTGACCTGGAGCTGCCGCCAGGATGTCGCGCCCCGCACGAAGGTTCCTTGCGGGGCGGTGACGCGACTGAGCTGTCCGTCGCTGATCCCCACGGTTCGGCGGATCAACACCTTGCCCTCGACCTCCCGATCGCCAAAGACTTCCTCGTACCGCGCGCCCTCTTCATGCCGGTAGTAGAGCTGGCTCACCGGGGCGTGCCGCCAGTCGACGATGCGAATGCCCTCTGTGGGCTCGATGCAGGTACCTCGGCCGATGAGCACGTCGCGGGTGCCTCGACCCTTTTCTCGTAGTCGCAGGTGACCGAAGTACGGACTTTGCGGGTTGACCGGCTCGTTCGTTTGGCTGCGCCTCGAACTGGACAGGGCGGCGACCTGTTGCATCTGCGCCATCAGCGCCGGAATGTCCTCGAGCCGGGATTCGCCGATTTGGTCCCGCAAGGTGATGAGCGCCTCTTCGTCGGTGGCCCGATCGCGTGGCGGCGGAGGCCGCGACCAATTGGCGGACGTCAGGTGCGCGATGACCTTCTGACACAGCTCTTCCTCCTCGTGCACGAGCGCGAGCGGATCGCCCGTCTTGGCGGCAGAACTCTTGGTTGTCTTGGGTGTCGTCATCGCTGTCGGGGGGTGGGCCGGGTCGAGCCTTGCATCGGAGTGACCAAGGGAGTGCTATAAATCCAAACCAGTAGAGGGGTCCAGCAAAAGTGCGCGACGGCGATCACGAAGAGAAAAAGCGAGGTAGGGCGTGGCCGATGACGGCTCTTGTCGCCGCGGCGGCCTTTTGGCCCTCGATTCAGGGCTGCGGCGCCAGCATCCAGTCCCTGTACGAAGGAGATGTGCGCTTCGAGCACTGCATGGCGCTCGACGCGGAGCCGGGCGTGAAGGCCGTCTTTCGGCGTGCCTGTTGGACCGAATGGCTGACGTTTTACACCTACGGACAGACCCGAGATCGTGTGATCTTTGCCCGGAAGCGTCTCAAGCAGCTCAGCCCGGTGAGCGAGCCGGCGCGCCCTCGTCGTCCGCCGGCGTTGGCGCCGTCCGACCGCTGATCGACGCGACGGCGCGGTCGGCGAGTGTTTGGCGCAGTTCGCTCAAGTCGGACGTGGCTCGCTGGCGCGCCGTCGTGTCGATGGCCTCCGCGGCCCCTAGCGTCAGCATGGCTTGCTCGATGTCGTGCACGATGCCGAGCTGCTGTTGCATGACCTTGGCGCAGCGCGCGTCCGTCCTCGCGTCGTTCCATTCCGAGACAAGGGGGTCTGCCGGTGGTCGTTTCCCCATCAGGTCGATCAGCGTCTCGGCGGTATAGCGCTGACGCTTGAAGGCGATTCGCAAGCGGTGAAGGCCTTCACCGTCGCTCGTCTCGGCGGGCAGGAGGCTCTCGACGCGCCCCGCGGCTGCCTCGAGTTGCTCGCGGCAAAACGAGCTCAGCGTGGGCGTTGCCATCGGCCGTGAGGCCTCCGGGACGGTCGCTCGGGTGATCGCGAGCAGACACTCGCGAAGATCGGTCGAGCTGGCGAGGCGCGCCGCCTCTCGCTTCATGTCGCTCGCGAGGTTCTTTCGGCCGTCGAGCCATCGGCTCAGCTGCTCGCGTGTGGTGGCGTCGAGCACGACTCTCGCAAGCGTCTCGCTCAGAACCTCCTCGTCGCGCAGCGCGCCACACCCGTCTGCGAAACGCTTGAGTTGTTTGCTCAGCGCCTTGATCCGCTTCGGTTCATAGATCGACCGCGTCGTGGCCAGGACGCTCCTGAGACGCCGTATCGCGACACGGAAATCGTGGATCGCCTCGTCATCGGTCATCGTCGCGACCCGGCTTGCGCCCTGTTCGATGCGGCTCGTCAGCGCATGGATGGCCGGCGCGATCAACTCGGGCAGGGTAGGCGCCTGGGCCGTGGCGGCAGGGGGGGCGGAAACATGATGGCTCATGATTGGGGGGTGTCGCTGCTCAGGATGACGCGGACGGGGGGGCGGTACCCGGTGACCTCTTCGACCGCTCGGCGCACCGCGCGGCGGATCATCTCGCGTGCTTGCTCGTCGCTGCTTTTGGCTTCGGTGGCGAGGGCGCGCCTGCCTGCGGCGGTCGCGGTGTGTTCGGTGTCTTCGCCCCCGGGCACCCCGCTCGTCGTGGCGTGGACCCATTGTGTGGTGCGGTCGACGAACACGATGACCAGGCCGTAACGCGAATTGCGGAGGCGTTCCCGGATGGTCGCTGCGTCGATGAGCTGTCGGCCGGCGCGAGATACCGAACCAGCTACGACGTCCTCGCCGCGCTTTAGCGGAGCGGCGGCCGATAGTTCAGCGACCCCACCGTTTTCGAGGATGAGCATGTCTGCGATCCCGGCGGCTCGCGCCAAGCCGGCGTGCGCTTTCAGATGCATCCTGGTTCCGTGAAGGGGAATGAAGCTCGTCGGCGCGACGCGCGCGATCACCGCCTTGAGCTCCGCGCGGCAGGCATGACCGGTCGCATGGATCTCCGGCGCATCGATACGGGTGACCAGCTCGACGCCCTGCCCGAGAAGATCGTCGAGCATGCGGAACACCTCCCGTTCGTTGCCGGGGATGATGCGGCTCGACATCAGCACCGTGTCCCCGGCCTTCAGACGCGTGGCGGAGTGGGTCCCGCTCGCCAGCCGCCGCATGCTGCCCCGCGGCTCGCCTTGGGTCCCGCTCGCGATGTACAGGACCTCACCGTCTGGCAGCTCCCGAGCCAGCTCGTGCGAGACGCGAAGCCCATCTGGCCACTGTAGCTCGCCGAGCGTGCGCCCGGCGTCGGCGTGACGATTCACGCTCAGACCCAGCAAGCACACCTTGCGACCGTGTCGCTGCGCCGCCTCTCCGAGAGCGCGCAGGCGATGGGTGTTCGATGCGAAAACACTGATGAAGACTCGCCCCTCTGCTTTGGCTATCCGCGCGTCGAGTGCGGCGGCGACATCCTGTTCCTTGTTGCTGAAGCCCGCTCGAAGCACGCCGGTGCTGTCGCTGAGCAGGAGCCTCACGGGACCGAGCTTGGCGAACACGTCAGCGTCCTGGTCGCCATGGGCGAGCTTGAAATCGCCGGTGTGAAGGATGCGGCCTGCGGAAGTGTCGAAACAAAGCGCGTAGGCTTGCGCGATGGAGTGGGCCACCGGGATCGGCGTGACCGTCCACCCGGCGACCACCTGACTCTTGTTGGGCTCGAGCACCGCAAGTCGGTAACGATCCGCTGCGATTTGCGCCTCGATCAGCCGTGCCTGCGCCATCGCGAGGGCGTAAGGCGAGCCCCAAATCCGCAGCGGCGACTTCCTGCCGGCCTCGATCAGGGCCTGAAGCAGGTATCCCAGCGCCCCCACGTGGTCTTCGTGGCCGTGGGTGAGCATCACGGATCCCAATGATTCCGGCTCGCTGAGCACGTAATCAAAGCGCGGGTGCGTAAACTCGACGCCGCCATCGGGCACGCCGAAGCGCACACCGCAGTCGATCATGACCCGCCGAACCCGATTCTGACCGCCGCCGCTCGCCTCGGCCGCGACAAAACGCTCGTCATCGCGCTCCAGCAGGGTGCAGTTTTGGCCGATTTCGCCGAATCCCCCGAGCGCGAGCAAACGAACGCCACCTCGAGAGCCGCCGCCACGCGAATGACCGCCGTCAGGCCCGTCGTCGCTCGTGGCGATCTCGTTGTACGAGCGCTCGGTCATGCCACCACCATGGCGCGGGCTCGGGTTGGTGTCACCACCGGCTTTTCCATTCGCGGTGGCCAGCCGGCAGAAATTGAAAAAACCTCCCCGAAAAATTAATTTTGCGCGCGCAACATGCCTCGCGAAGCGCTTCTACAAATGGTTCATTGTGAAAAAGTTGTTAATAATCTGCGCAGTTGTTCCGGGAAACCGGTGTCTAGTCATCAACTGTTCAGTGCTAAGTTGTGCACAAAAAAAGATCTCAATTGTTTCCAATAAGTTGGCCCGTTGGCGATTTTTTTCGTTTGCTCAACCACTAGACATTGGGGTAGTCATTGAAGCTCCCTTCGACACCAAATTCGAAACGCGCTTACCAACCATGCAGCTCACGTACGCCCACCGACAAGGTCCGTTATCTGAACGGATGGGGAGTAAAATCCTCGGTGCCGCGGCGCGTCATATTAGTGCGTTCGGCCAGTTCTCGGCCGAGCAGCAGCACCTGCACGGCGCCAATCTCCAACGCCGGCTCCTCGAAGGGCGTGACGCGACCGATTTTCGGCGCACGCTGTAGGACAATCAATCACTGCATCCCACAAATGTGCACCTGCCGGTGCCACATGTCGGGGTTGTTTGTGCTCAGTCAGCCACTGAGTACGGCTTGCAAGTTTCATTTTTCGATCATGTCTCATCTTAACTTACGAATCATTCGCGCGAGCAACACGCGAGCAGCGCTCAGGGGATCGGTCCCGTTGGTGTCCAGAACATCAGCGGGCCATGAGCGAACGGATGACTCGATCGAAACCGGTGCAGGGTGGAATATGGGATCTGGGGGGATTCCAAAAGGCGTTCAAATCATAGTGGGTACGGGTCACCCGACGAGGTGACCTCGAGGTCGGTCAGGCCAACGAATTCGGGGAATAATAGAAAATGGCGCAGGCAAACATCGTAAAAGCTGGCATTCTCAAGGGCGTAACGGACACGAACTCCGATACGACCATGGCGGAAGACAAGGCGACGGAGACGAACATGATCGACGGCACGGCAACCGGCCCGGGGCCTGCTAGCAAGACGAGGAGCAAACGACGCCGTCGGCCGCAGCGCCCGCGCGGTTTGCGATTCGAGCGGAAGGTCACTGCCAAAGGAACCGATCCGCTCGATGACGTGACCTACGAGCGCCGGACGAGCGTCATCACCAACCCCGACGGTTCGGTCGTCTTCAAGATGGAGGGTGCCGAGATCCCTGCGGATTGGTCCCAGCTCGCGACCGACATCGTCGTGTCGAAGTACTACCGCAAGGCCGGCTTGTACGGTGACAAGAACCACGGCGAGACGAGCGTGCGGCAGGTGGTCTATCGCATTGCGCACACGATCCGCGAGGCGGGCGAGCGCTTCGGCGGCTATTTTGCCAGTCGCGAAGATGCCGATGCCTTCGAGGCGGAGCTGAGCTTCTTTTTGGTCAATCAATACGGCGCGTTCAATTCGCCGGTGTGGTTCAACTGCGGCCTGTGGCACGAGTACGAGATCAAGGGTAGCGGCGGCAACATGGCGTGGTCGGAGGGGAGCAAGGCCGACAGCCCCGAGGAGATCTTCGAGATCGACAATGCCTACGAGCGTCCCCAGTGTTCCGCTTGTTTCATCCAGACGGTTCAGGACGACCTCATGTCGATCTACGACCTGGTCAAGCACGAGGCGCGACTGTTCAAGTACGGCTCGGGCACGGGAACGAACTTCAGCTCGATTCGTGGCAAACAAGAGAAGCTATCGGGTGGCGGCACGAGTTCGGGCTTGATGAGCTTTCTCGAGGTGCTCGACCGAGCGGCGGGCGCGACGAAGAGCGGTGGAACGACGCGCCGGGCGGCCAAGATGGTCTGCCTCGACATGGATCACCCTGAAATCGAAGACTTCATCAATTGGAAGGTGCGCGAAGAGAAGAAGGCCAAGGCGCTGATCGCAGCGGGTTATTCCTCGGACTTCAACGGCGACGCCTATCACACCGTGAGCGGACAGAACTCGAACAACTCCGTGCGCGTCTCGGACGAGTTCATGCGTGCCGCCCTGCTCGATCAAGGCGGAGCGACGCCGCCTGCCCCCAACGCCTCAGGTGTGCAGCCAAGTGCGCAGTGGCATACGCGTGCCCGTACCACGGGCGAGATCGTCAACACCTACAGCGCCAAGGAGCTGTGGCATCAGGTCGCCGACGCCGCCTGGACCTGCGCCGATCCGGGGCTGCAGTACGACACCACGATCAATCGTTGGCACACGTGCCCGAACACCGACCGCATTCGCGCGTCAAACCCCTGTTCGGAGTACATGTTCATCGATGACAGCGCTTGTAACCTGGCGAGTCTCAATCTGACGAAGTACTTGACCGAGAACGACGCCACCGGCGAGCTGTCCTTCGACATCGACAAATACCGTCACGCGGCCCGCGTGTTCTTCACCGCCCAGGAAATTCTGGTCGATCTGTCGAGCTATCCCAATCGCAAGATCGCGAAGAATTCTCACGACTACCGTCCTCTCGGTCTCGGCTATGCCAACCTCGGCACGCTTCTGATGCGTCTCGGGTTGGCCTACGACTCCGACGGCGGTCGGGCGGTCGCCGCGGCGCTCACGGGCATACTGTGTGGCAAGGCCTACGCGACCTCCGCCGAAATGGCTGGCACCAAGGGCAGCTTCGCTGGTTATGCCAAGAACGCCGAGCCGATGTTGCGCGTGATGGGCATGCATCGTGATGCGGCTTACGCCATCGATCGAGACAACTGTCCCGAGGGTCTGTGGCGAGCAGCGTGCCAAGACTGGGACGAGGCGTACGAGCTCGGAAAGAAGAATGGTTTCCGTAACGCGCAGGCGACGGTTCTCGCGCCGACCGGCACCATCGGCTTGCTGATGGATTGCGACACGACCGGCGTTGAGCCTGACTTCGCGCTGGTGAAATTCAAGAAGCTGGCCGGCGGCGGTTACTTCAAGATCGTCAACCAGTCCGTTCCTGCGGCGCTCCAGGGCCTCGGGTACGCCAAGCACCAGATCCAAGAGATCGTGGCGTATGTCTCGGGCACCAATACATTGTTGGCGGCACCACACATCAACCGCGCGAAGCTGATCGGTCTCGGGCTGACGGCCGAAGAACTCAACAAGGTCGAAGAAGCGCTTCCGAGCGTGTTCGATCTGGGACAGGGCTTTGCTCCGTGGGTCATTGGCGAGGAGGCCTATGTGCGTCTCGGCGTTCCCGGCTACTCCGCAGATGGTAGCGCTACGGGCAAGCGGGGTGATCTCCTGCGCCACCTCGGGTTCAGCGCAGAGGTCATTCAAGAGGCGAGCGATGTCATCGTTGGTCACATGACCATCGAGGGCGCGCCCCATCTCGATCCGGCGCATCTGCCGATCTTCGATTGCGCGAACCGATGCGGCCGTCTCGGCGAGCGATTCATCGAGCCCATGGCTCACGTGAAGATGATGGGCGCGGTGCAGCCTTTCCTCAGCGGCGCGATCTCCAAGACCGTCAACATGCCGAACGAGGCGACGGTTGAAGAAGTGGCTGCGATCTACGAAGAAGGCTGGCGCCTCGGTCTCAAAGCGGTGGCTTTGTACCGCGATGGTTGCAAGGCATCGCAGCCGCTGTCAGCGAAGTCCGACAAGGACGACCAAGACACGGCCACGGAGGTAAAGACCGAGGCTGTGGAGGCGACGGTGGCGACGCCAGCGCCGGAGGTTCCCCAGATCCACCCGACGGGTGTGAGGGTGCGCTTGCCTCGTAAACGTACGGGTTTCACGCAGGAGGCACGCGTGGGCGGACACAAGATCTTCCTTCGCACCGGCGAATACATCGACGGGACCTTGGGCGAACTGTTCATCGACATGCACAAAGAAGGGGCGGCCTTCCGCTCGCTGATGAACTGCTTTGCGATGGCGGTCTCGGTTGGCCTTCAATACGGCGTGCCGCTGTCGACCTATGTCGAGCAGTTCACGTTCACTCGTTTCGAGCCGCAAGGCCCGGTCGACGGTCACGACAACATCAAGTTCGCGACCTCCATTGTCGATTACATGTTCCGCGTTCTCGGCGTCGAGTACCTCGAGCGCTACGACTTGGCTCATGTGCCTCCGACGCCCCCGACCATTCAGGATCCGTCCGAGACACGCGCGGAACAAGAAGCCGCAGTCGTGGAGACGGCTGTTGCCCAGGTGATCTCACCGTCCGCCAACTACCGCCAGGATGAGGCGGGCACCAGTGGTCTGGACGCGCAGCTCGACGAGATGATGGGCGATGCACCGGTGTGCGACGGCTGTGGTCACATCACGGTGCGCAATGGTGCTTGTTACAGGTGCCTGAATTGCGGTAACTCGCTCGGCTGTAGCTGAGGCTGCGGGGGGGGGCCCGCTTCAGGGCGCCCGCTTCAGGGCGTCCGCTTCAGGGATTGCGATAGAATCGCGGTACGCGCCGCGAGATGCTCGTGAGACATTCCCAGCTGATGCTGCCGGCGTGGTTGGCGAGTTCGTCGGCGCTGATCGCGTCGGTGCCCAGTCGCCCCGTCTGCTCACCGAGGATGACCACTTCGTCTCGTAGGCTCACCCCCTCGATGTCGGTGACGTCTACCATCGTCAGGTCCATCGAAACGGTGCCCACGATCGGGGCGCGTCTGCCGCAGACGAGCACTTCGCCGCCGCCTGACATCGTGCGGCTCATGCCGTCCGCGTAGCCCATCGGGAGCGTGGCGATACGGCTCGGGCGGGAGGCTCTCCAGGTGTGTCCGTAGCCGACCGCTTCGCCAACCGCGATGTTGCGCACGGCGACGATTTCACTGAGCACGCGCATGGCGGGCTTGAGATTGGGTTGGCGGATCTGCGGAGCCTGGTGGGCAGGGCAGGGGTGCACGCCGAACAGGCCCAGTCCGGGGCGCACGAGGTCGAGTTGCGACTCCGGCAGGCGTAACATCGCCGCGGTGTTGGCCGCGTGACGCCACGTTGGACTGAAGCCTGCGGCGCGCACGGTTTCTTCCGCATGGCCAAAGCGCTCGAGCTGCGTTTGCGTGACCGAGAGGGAGTCGGCGTCGGCGCAAGCGAGATGCGTCATCAGCCCATCGACATGTAATTCGCGGGCCTTCTGTAGCGTGGCCAGGACCTCACCGAGTCCTTCTGGGCGCACGCCGAGCCGACCCATACCGGTGTCGATCTTGAGATGAACGGGGTAAGGCTCGGTCGATCGCGAGCCATGCTCGGCCAGGAAGCGCACCGCCCGGGCCAGGGAGTCGATCTGGGAGGCTTCGTAGACGACTGGCGTCAGCCGGTGTTCGATCAGGGCATCCAAGCCGTCGCGGTGCCGCCCGTAGTAGCCGCCCATCACGAGAATGGGCACGGTGATCCCGGCCTCACGCAGCTCGATTCCCTCTTCGAGAAGTGCGACGCAAATCCCGTCCACCCGCGCTTGCTGAAGCGCAGTCGCAATGTTGCGCGCACCGTGACCGTAGCCGTCCGCCTTGATCACCGCCCAGAGCTTGGCCCCACTCGATTTCAGGCAGGCGGTCAACTCGTGGAGGTTATGCCGAACCCGAGCCAGATCAATTTCCGCGCGGGTGACGCGGGCGGCTTCTGCGGGGGCCGCACGCGGAGGTCTGAGAACGCGTAGCGCGGCATCGTGTTGTGACGAGTCGGTGGTCGCCTGAGACTCCACCGTCGCCGAATCGTCTGCCGAAGAGTGCATGTCCGCCTGTTTCATCGATTATCCGAATGCCATCGTGTCGGCAAACATTCCCGAAGGACGGCCAAACAATCCGACCGGGCGCAAGACATATCGAGGGTGAGCGCGCCTACTGGCGGTAGATCTCAATTCGCTCGATCTCAATGGCCCGGCTGGGGCGCCCCTTGTCACCGGTTGGTACGTCCGCGATATCTTTGATTGCGTCGTGACCAGATGTCACCAGTCCGAAGACCGAGTGCCGCCCGTCCAAGTGTGGAGTGGGCACCTCGGTGATGAAGAACTGCGATCCGTTGCTATGCGGCCCAGAATTGGCCATCGACACCACACCGGCACGGCTGTGTCGAAGTTCCTGAACACATTCATCGCGGAAGGTGTATCCCGGATCACCCGTACCCCATTCGTCTTCGATGTCTTCGAAGCGGCTCTTCGGATCTCCACCTTGGATCACGAAGTTCCTAATAATACGATGGAATTTTAGACCGTCGTAAAACGGTGTGCCCTTTTTCCCCTCGCCGGTCTTCGGGTCTTTCCAGTCGATGGTACCCATCGCGAGGCCGACGAAATTCGCAACGGTCTGCGGGGCGCGCTTTTCCTCAAGCCGTACGGTGATCTCACCGTGGTTTGTGACGATGCGGGCGCAGAGTTGCCCATCGCCGGGTACATCAATCGGTGGAAATTTCATGCCGCAGGGCGCCATCATAGTCTGACGGATGAGCTTACAACAAGAGCAGACGCTGAATTTACGAAGTATTGTGCGCTGCCAGAATGTGTTCGCGAACGGATGTATTGTTGATTGTTCTCGGTATCTTAGGAGAGAACGATGGGTTACTTCGCCTCACAGGCGCCTCTTCTTACGACGCCGCTGTAGCAGGATTTCCACCGCCGTGAGCGGTCGACCGGCGGCTCGTCTCGACGACGGCGGCAAACTCATGGCTGGCGCGTCCTTTTGTTGCGGGGGGGGCGACGGGGCGGCGGCCGGAGATGGTGGCGAGAGCCTGACCCTTGGCAGAGGAGTGATGGGAGCGGCTTGTGGCTCGACGTTTGCCGAGCTGGCCTGATGGCTCGGGCGGGAGGTGTTGCTCAGCAGCTTATCGAGTGTTTGTTGCGCCGCGTGCCTTCGCTCCGCTTCTTTCTCGTCTTGGATTTGCGCCGATTCACGAGCTTGGCCTCGAAGACGCTCGAGCCAGTCGTAGGCCGCTGTCGGGATCGCGAGTCGACGTGCAGCGACCATGAGGAGCATGGCCGCGGCCGCGATGAGGACCAAGAGCCAAGACACCGAGTCGTAGGCAAAGCGTCGCTTGCCCCGATCGTGAAAGAGTCCGGCCAGGGTGTCGCGTCGTTTGCCACCCGTGAGTGCGCTGAGGCGATCGAGCATGGCCAGGTCGCTGCCGTTGGGCCTTAGTTCTTCGCCTTTCGACAGGACCGCTCCGCTCGTCGCGACGGCCCGATTGGAGCCGCTGTCTCGCGCGACAGCGAGGTACGCCCCGGGCCGCGTCAACGGCAGCGTTGCGATGTAGCTGCCACCGCCTGCGGGCTCGAGCGCCACCTCACGTGAAAAACCTCCTGGTCCGCGAACCGTCGTGAGCAAGCGGCGGAACGATTCGCCTTCGCCGTTTTCGTCCAAGACGTTGGCTCGCAAGAAGAGCTGGCCTCCGACGATCTCGGACTTGAGATTGACGAGCGAATCGTCGCCGCTGCGGCTCACCGCGCGGGCCGTCTGGGCAATGAGGCGAGAGGCGTCCGACCAGTGGGTCCAAGCTGCGCCCCACGTCTTCAAATCGCTCGTAAAGACTGCCGCGCGGCCGACGCCGACGGACCACAGGGCGAGAATGGGGTCGTTCTCGGGACCACGAAGGAGTACGTCGCTGCGGCCCTTCGGAATCGTCACGACATAACCTTCGAGCGGCGGAGCGGCTCCGAAATCAACGCCAGCGATCGCACTTCCGCTGCCGCTCTGCGTGACTCGAAAGGACTCCTCGACGATCGCGGATCGGGTCGCTGCGATCGTCTCCTGGGTGAACACTGCAGGGAGTCGGCGCGCGTCTTCGACGATGTAAAACCGCCCGCCACCCAAACGGGAGAGGGTCTCGAGCTTGCCGGTATCAGGGCCTTGACCGAGAGCCACGCAGCTCGTGGTGATCCGCTTCTGGCGCGCGGCGGTGTCGACCATCGCCTCGACCGCAGGGGAGATCTTCTCGGCATCCGCGCCATCGGCGAACAGCAGTACGTGCTTCAAATTAACCGACTTTTTCTCGAGCGCTCGGTACGCTTCCTGTAGCGCGACGTCGACATAGATGCCTCCCCCGCCCGGGGAGACGCCTCGAATGGCTGTCACGATCGCCTTCTTGTCCTTCACCGGTGCGAGCGCGACACTCCAAATGGGTGCGGTGTCGACGTGCAGGACACCGAGTTGGTCGCCGGTTCCCAACAGCTGAGCCGACCGGGCGGCACCTTCGTTGGCGAGCTGTAGCTTCGTGTGACCCCCGACGCGCATCCCCATCGAGCCGGAGATGTCGATCGCGATCACCTCGGCGAGGCTGGCTCGCCTCTTGTCTTGCTTCAGATCGAAGGAGACCGGGGAGATGGATTCCAGTGGTGTGAGCGCATAACCCCCAGGCCCCATGCTGCGATCGCCACCGATCAACAGCAGGCCGCCTCCAATGTCTCGGACGTAGCTCGCCAGATCGTGGATCTGCTGCGGATCCAGACTGGCGGCGGGAATGTCCCCCATGACGATGAGGTCGTAGGTCGCCATCGCGGCGATGTCGGTGGGAACCGATGGCGTACCCCCCTGGCGCGTCTCGAAGCCGGCCTGCTGAAGCGCGGAGGCAATGAAGTTCGTCTTGCCCGGATCACCGTCGAGCACGAGTGCTCGGGCAGGTCCTTTCACACGAACGAAGGCGCTCGCTTCGTTGTCCTCGGCGACCGCGTCGAGAGAGGGATCGACGGCGGAGATCTTGACGTCGTAACGGTGAAGGCCCCCCCGTTTTGCCACTTCGTCGATGCGTAAGACATCTTCCCCTTGCCGAACTTGGGTATGGGCTCGCCGGATCAGCTTGCCATCGCGGTAGACGCGCACTTCGATTTTCGTTGCGCGGGGCGAGGCGACCACAAGCCGCATTGGCATCGTCTCGCCCTCGCGGGCTCTCGAAGGGGCATGCAGCGAGACGATCCGGACGTCGGGTAGAGTGCGTTGCTCGAGCGGGAGCACATCGATGGGTACATCGGCTGCCATGGCGGCGGTCGCGGCGGACATGGCATCGCCGCGCGTGACCACGCCGTCGGATATGAGGACCACCCGGGGTGAGGCGTCGGTGGGTAGCTCGGCCAAAGCGAGGCGCAAACCCGCCGCGATGTCGGTGCCGTCGCGCGCAACGCTTGCTTGTTGAGCCGAGGGGGCTTGCCGTTTGGGCCTGAGCGGGTCGAGGATCACCGCGTCAGCGCCGAAAACCACGGTGGCGATGAGGTCCTCCTCGCGCATCGAAGCCTCGACCACGAGTCGCTCGGTGCGCAGGCGCTGTTTACTATTGGGCACCAGTTCGATCGACCGGCTGTTGTCGATGGCCAGAACGACTGCCAGTCGGTCCAGCGGCCGGCCTATCTCGACGTCGCTCGCGGCTCCCGTCGCACACAGCACGATCAGTCCGACCAAGACATCGCTCAGCGTCTCGCGAAAGCGATGCTGTCGACGGTGATGTCGCGTGAGGCGCCATGTGACCAGCACCATGGCGCCGAAGCCGAGCCACAGCGTCCAATGACGCGCGAAGCGAAAATAGCTTTCTCCGGCGATGTGGAGGCTCACAAGGGCAGTGAAAACGAGCGAGCCGAGGGAGGCGGCGAGGCTGAGCCAGAGCGCAGGGCGTCGCCTGAGCCCGGTGTCTCGCACGAGCCAAACCGCCGCAGCGGCGCAGGCGCCCGAAGCACCTACCACATGCAACCAAGCCGTCACGGGCGCTCCGGTCCTTCCCGATGCATCGGTAGGGGCAATTTCGCGCGGCGCGGCTTGCGGGTGAAATAGGCGATGTCGAGCACGAGCAGTAGCAATGCCAATAGAGCGAGCCACCAGGTGTGTGCTCGAAAGGCGGTCGCTGGCTCCTCCGTCGTTTCGCTGCCCTTCGGAAGCGTGGCCGGATCGAATGGTTGACGGAGGTTACTCTCTGCGGCCGAGGTTAGATTGACCGGGATCAGCACACTCGCGCGCTCGTCGCTCTTGTTCGCCGGCGAACGCCACGACAAGTGATAGTGACCCGCCTGTGTCGTATCGGGAACGACGGCGAGTCCTCGCCGGGACCGAATGGTAGTGGTCGTCCCGTTTGGCGAGCGTACCTCGACCTCCCGGCTGTGCGGGGACACCGCGACGCGAAGAGGTGCGCCCGCGACGGCTCCCTTGCGTTGGTCGCGGCTCTGGCGCCCTCGCGCTTGTTCCAGCAAATTGCGCATGAACAGCACGTACGATGCTTTGAGCGGCCAATTGCTCTCGCCGATGTCGAAGCCGACCAGCGTGCCCGAACCGGAGGCGAGCGAGAGATCCGCCACCAGCGCGCCGCGATCGGACTGCACCAAGGCCTGGTGCGGGCTGCGTAAGAGGAGCTTGCGGCTTTCTCGGACGAAGACGCCATCGAGGGTGAGGAAACGAAGCCGAGGATCGATGCGTCGCCACGACGTGACGCGAGGTACAGCGATAGGCTCTCCGACCTGTACGCCGAAGCATGGTCCCGGAGGGGGGTTGACGACCAGCAGGTCCCGTCCGGGTACGGTCTTCGGACATGCGCCCTCGATGACGACGAAGGCTTCGACGCTCGTTGTGGTGCCTTCGAGAAGCGCGGCCAGATCGCCCCGCCGTACGTCAGCCTGGGGATCGGACGCCAGTGCTCTGACGAGCCACGGGGAGGGGTCGCCCTTTGCCGCGAGGACCACCTTCAGCCGCTCGGCGTCCGGGATCCTCCCGTAAGCGAGATCGTCGACAGGCATCCCGTCGTGGGGAGAGAGCTCGAACACGACCCCCTTGCCGTAATCGCCGGCTGATGGCTGAAAATTGAGTGTGACCGGGAGGCGCTGCTTCGGCGAGATCATGACTCGCCGCGATGCCAAGATATCGGATGCTCCGCGTTGACGCATGGTGACGAAGACCTCGCGGGATGCGTCGCCGAAGTTCGCGACCAAAACGAAACCCTCGACGGTTGGCGTGCCGCGCGCCGCGTCCCGGCCGGCTCTCACGTCAACCCGGATGATGCTGGTGTTGTCGATCGCCTGACCGACCTTGATGAACTCCAGCGGGAGGGCGGAGCGGTTGAGCCGCTCGGGGTGAGCGATTTGCCCGTCCGTGAGCACCACGATCCGGCGGCTTCCACCCAGCCCCTTGAGACGTGCGCTCGCCAGGGCGATTCCCTCCCCGAGGTCCCCTTCGACATCCCGAGCACGCAAGCTGGCGATCGTACGTTTGAGTCGTCGAATGTCTCTCTCTCGCGGGAGAATGACCCGAGCGGATCGACCCGCCTCGATGAGCATGGCGTCACTACCAGGCGCGAGGGCATCGACCCATTCGCTCGCGAGTTGTTTGGCCCGATCGATACGAGCTACTGATCCGTGATGGGCAGACATCGACGCGCTGGTATCGATGACGAGCGCGATGTGATCGCCATCGTGGGTCTTGCTGCGACTTGCAGGTGCTGCCGCCGCGAGACCCAGCGCGATCAGAACAAGCGCCTGGAGCAACAGGGGCAGCTGCATCACCAAGCGCTTGAAGGGGGACCGGGCCATCAGATCGCGGCGCGCTTGTGCCCACAGCCAGGTCGACGAGAGCCGACGTCGCTCGCGACGGATCTTCAAGATGTACAGCGCGATGAGCGGGAGGAGCAATCCCAACGCGGCCAGGCCCCACGGCGACAGAAACTCGAGCTTCATGGCCGGCTCCGCGACACGATGGCTCGAATGACAGGCTCGATCGACTCGTCGCTTCGGTGGCGGACGTAACAGGCGCCATGTTTGCGGGCCCAGGCGCGGAGCTGTTCACATAGGCCGATCAACCGCGCGGTGTAAGCCTCGATGGCGGTCGCGTCGATCGTCAGCTCGACGAGTTGACCGGTTTCGGCGTCCTCGAAGGCCCAGTCTCCTTCGTGCTCGGGTTCCATTTCCTCGCGTGCCAGTACGTGGGCCAACACCACATCGTGTCCCGCTGCCACGGCTCGGGAGAGTGAGCCGAGCACCGGACCTGGGTCGAAGAAGTCCGATATCACAAGCAGAAGACCCGGCCGGGACGTCTCCCGCAACACTCGCTCGACGGTGGCCGCGAGGTCCGTGCGGCCCTTCGGGGCGATGGCGTCGAGAGTCCGGAGCAAGGTCGCGAGTCCGCCACGCCCTCGCGCCGGAGGGTGCAGGCGGGCGCCACCGTCCCGCGCGGTGATCACCTGTGCGCGCTCGGAGTCTGCCAGCGCCAAATATCCCATGGCGGCTGCGAGGCGCTTGGCGGCATCGAGCTTGCTAGGCTGACCGAAGTCCAAGGACGCAGAGGCGTCGCAGACAAGGCGCGCGATGAAGTCTTCTTCGGCGCGAAATACCTTGACCACCGGCTGGCCCGAGCGCGCCATGGCGGCCCAATCGATGCGTCGAACGTCGTCACCGGCGGTGTAGGGCCGGTGTTCCTGAAATTCAGCGGAACCGCCTCGCCGCTTCGCGATGTGCTCGCCGGCTCTTCCAGACCGCGCACGGACCTCCATCCGGTGTTTGAGTGCCTCGAGTTCGCGAACGAAACTCGCGTCGAGCAGCGGCAAAGCCGTTGTCATGTCTCGCTCGTCGGCGCCTCGGTCTCGTCGTTGCCTACTGCCGTCGCCTCCGCTTCGCTGTTGCCTACTGCCGTCGCCTCCGCTTCGCTGTTGCCGTGTGGATGTGCACGCGCTGCGTCCTCGGCGGCCAGTCGCTCATCGGCCGCGCAAAGAAGTGCCTCGTGTTCGTCGATGATCGTGTTGCAGCGGCGGGAGGCCTTGCGCAAGAGCACGAGCCCAACAACGGCGTAAAGAGTCGCGGCAATCAGTTGCGCGGCGACAATGGCCGGCTTGTGACCGGCCTCGAAGGAGGCGATCGCATAGAACATATAAAATGGCGACGGAGCGGCCAGAAAATGGCCGATGTCGATCCCGCCATGGCTCGATCTTTCGATGCCGGCCACAACCGCCATGACCCAAGGTACGGTGCTGGCGATGAAGCCGTACACGACCAGCATGAGTCTTCCTGTTCCGCCGTGGCTGGACTTGGCGCGGTGCCACGCGGCAACGCCTACCAAGAAGATGAAGAACCCGATCGGGTAACTACAGATCAGGCCGAGGGCGAACAACTCTTCGGTCCAAGGCTTGGTGCTGGGGAGCGCGAGCATCAAGAAGGTCGTGCCGACCATCACCGTAAAGAGCAGGAGCGCTACGAGCAGTTGCAAGCGCGCGGCCTTCAGAACGCCGGGGGAAAGAAAATGCCTCACGCGGCTCGCCTCGCGCAGCATCGCTCTTACCCTCCGGGAAGGACCGATGGCCTCCCCGGCGAAAAGAAAACAACCGAAAACCAAATGGGTAAAGAAAATGACAACGGTAGGGACGAATGCCATCGTCGTGTACCCGCTTGAGGAGAAGAAGCCTCCGACGCCGCCGGAAGCGAAGGTTTTGTGGAAGACGGGCAACATCGCGACGCATGCGACCACCGGTGAACAACCGATATACCACCTCTTCAAGCCATAGGAGCGGTCGTCCGTGACGCTCGTGAGGTTGCTCTTGGTGACCTCGTAGAGGAACCACGCGGGCATGGCGACGAAGGCGCAGGGCAAGACGATGAGATAGCAAAAGTAAATCCAGTCGAAGGGCGCGCGGACGAAGGCCATGGGCAACCACACGGGCGTCCCAGAGTCGACGGCGGGCCAAACTGCGTGAGCGGCGGCGGAAAGACCGAACCCAAAGACGCCGTGGGAAAACGCGGTGATCGGCACGGCGAGGAGCAGCGTGACGAGGAGAGCCGTCCGCATGTGATTCATCTTTGAGCTGATCGCCAGTCCGAAGGCCACCGCCAGGGCCGCGAACAGGAAGAGCAGCGCGAAGGCCGCGACAACTTCCATGGGCGTGATCCCGCCGAAGAGAAAGGACAAGGCTCCGACCGGAGCGAGCATGACGATGTATTGGCCGATGGCCGTGAAGGCCGACCAAAACTTCCCGCGCGCGATTTCAGCGGGGCGCATGCCCGTGAGCAGGACGGCCTCCCAGGTGTGACCTTCGCGCTCGGAGGCGATGCTGTTTGCGGCGAGGGCAGGTCCGATCAATCCAACCAAATAGAAGGCCAAGGAAAAGAACACATGGAAGATCAGCTGGCCCACCTCTGCGGGGTTGGCGTGATCGGCGGACATGCCCCCCCCGATGGAGGTGAGCAACATCGTCATCAGGATGGTGACGATCATCAGGATGTACGGCGTGCGGGGCATCCTCGCGCTCTGGCGCATCTCCCGCATCCACAGCGGGTTGGGGTCGTAGCGAAAGCGCAGCCAGCGATGCCGTAGCCGGGCGCTCAGCTGCGTCGAGACCGGCGCAGAAGGCGTCTCGATGCCGGTCTGTACGCTCATGACGGACCTCCGTTGTTCCCGGTGGCTTGGAGAAAGATGCGCTCGAGGTCGCTGTGGGCTTGCTGCACGCCAGTGACTCCGAAACCTCGATGCACGAGGTGCCCGACGATGTTGGCGACTGCCGTTTCATCGCCGACGTAGGTGATGTCGAGCCCGTGCGCCGTGGTTCGAACGCCGGTGATGCCCGGGCCTCCCTGCAGCTGTGCCGCCGCTTGGGCTGCGTCGCCGAGCAAGCGGACTTGGATGACACGCGCGTTGTAGTTTGGGGCGGGGCCACCGCCGGCCGCGTGGGCATGAGGATCCGTGCTCTGTCGGTGCGCGAGCTGCGCGGCGATGGAATCGATAGGACCCGCGACGACGATTTGTCCGCGCTCGATGATCCCGACCGAGGTACACACGTCGGCGAGCTCGCTCAGGATATGGGAGCTGAGGATGATGGTCTTGCCGAGCGATTGCAGTTCGCCGAGCAGATCACGAATTTCGATGCGTGCGCGTGGGTCGAGATCGCTTGCCGGCTCGTCGAGAATCAACACCTTGGGATCGTGGAGCAAGATCCGCGCGACCTGCAGTCGCTGCTTTTGGCCCTTGGAAAGTGTTGCGACGAGCTGATCTTGCAAGGAGGTGATGTCGGTGAGCTCGAGTACGGCTTCGACGACGGACAGAGCAGGTATTCGGTACGCGTCAGCAAAGAACTCGAGGTACTCCCGCACGCTGATCCGCTCGTAGATGCCGGCATGGTCCGCCATGTAGCCGATGATTCGGCGGACCTCCTCTGGAGCCATGGTCACGTCCATCCCATCGATCTCGACCCGGCCCGCGGCGGGCTCCAAGAGGGTGGCCAGGATGCGAATCGTCGTCGTCTTGCCGGCGCCGTTTGGTCCGATGAAGCCGAAGATCTCTCCTTGGTTGATGTCGAAACTGACGTCCCGCAAAACCGGCGGGCCACCGAAGTTGTGCCACAGATGTCGCACCCGAATGGCGGGACAGTCGCTCATCGTCGGCCACCGTAACCGACGACGCGAATCAAGAGGCGATTGTGCTCGAGTTTGATGCCTGCGTCCCGGGTCTCGCCATCACCGCCGTCTACCTGGGCGAGTAAGACAGGGACATCGTCGGGGAACCAAATACGGTGTGGGGAACTCTGCTGCGAGATGGCGATCCAGGCATGCTCCAAACCCGGTGAGACCTTGGCCATCGTCTCGCCGCAATGACCGCTCTCGATCGTGAATAGAGCCGGCGGAGTCGAGGGCTCTAGGCATTGAGGGATGGCTGAAAGCGCATGGGAGTTCACCGTCTCGCCGTCCGCCAGCTTGGCCCCAAATTTGAGGGTTCCTGATGGCAGCCAAAGCACGAGACCGCGCAGATTCCTTCCCGTACGATTGACCACGGTCACGCCGCCCGAGCCGTCGTTGAGGAGGGAAATCGAGCCCGGAAGATCGATTGGGCTGTTGTCCCTCACGATGGCAGTTTGCCAGGGGCGTACCTGAAGATTCTCGAGACGCAAGGCGTCGCGTACCACGCGCAGCTCGGCGAGTGCCGATCCGTTGTCGTCGATCGCCGCGCCGACGACGCTGCCTTGGTGGTTGGTGCCGACGCCGAGGGTTGTCGCCCGCGGCCCGAAGAAGCTTCGCCAGCGGGTCGCGTGGCCGTGGGTTGAGCCGGCGCCGAATTCGGCGAGGACGAGGCGTCTCGATCGATCGGAACACCCTTTGGCGAAGGTGCCAACCAAGGCGATCAAGAGGAAGGTGCCGAGAGAGAGAATCGGGAGCGCGCGAAGGGAGTGCAGAGGGCGGTC
>JAPYTK010000043.1 GCA_029941785.1 Polyangiaceae bacterium
GGCGATGGTGGACGGCGAGGGGCGGAGCCTCGAAGTCGAGGCGCCCCTGCCGGAGGCCATCGACACCGCCGAGCCCGGCGCCAGCGTCGTTGGTGATGACTTTTTGGTGACCGCTGACCAGAAGGCGTTGGCTGGGTTGCAGGCGCGGGACATGCGCGACATTTTCCTCTACATCGATCTGAGCTGTCCCTTCTGCTTTGCTCTTCATGAACGCCTCTGCCATTGGGGGTTGGTGGACAAGTTCAGCGTGCGCATGGTGGAGCACGCTTCCCATGTCGCTGATGGGTCTTTTGGAGTTGAGCAAGAAGTTGTGCTCGCCAAGGAAGTGTATGCGCTTCACCACCGGGCTCCCGACGTGGAACTGTCGCTGCCGCCGAGGCGGTTTTGCTCGAAGTTGGCGAACCGCCTTCTGTATCGTGTTCAGACGCACCACTCAGAGCATCTGTCGACTCTCCGCAGCCTACTTTATCGAACGGTGTGGCAGGAAGGTCGAGACATTGGAGACCGCAGGGTGCTCCATGACGTGCTGAGTGCTTCAGCGTTGCCGGCGACCTTGCTTGATCATTGTGTCGAGGCGCCTCCCGTATTGGCCGAATGGCAAGTTGCTTGGGAGGAGGCAGGCTTCGATTGTTGCATTCCGGTGTTTCAGCATGGACCGAGCGGACGGATGCTCATTGGGCTCCCCACGAGACGCTCACTCTTGGAGTTCCTTCTCGATAAGAAGTCGCGCGTCATCGACAGCGCAGTCTGTTACTACCAGCGCAGACCGGTCGTGCTGGTGTACGGACGTATGCAGCGTCTTTGGCCCCTCATCGAACCGACGCGCAATCAGTGTGATTACGTGCCAGTGCCCAGCGCGGCTGACGCGAAGACGAGTTTGCACGCCCGGGCGTTGCCGGATCTGGTTCTGGTCGAGGATGGGTGGGGATCCGACGAAGAGATGACCATGATTGGGGCCGAGTGCAGAGCCCGATCCGTCCCATGGATCGTCGCGGCGTCTGATGCGCCGTCGAAGGGTGAAGTGAACGCCTTGTCTGCTGGTGCCGCTGAGTTCTTAACCTTGGCAGACAACTTGCAATTGGCGCAGCTTCGCTTCGAGCGCGTCTTGCGAGATCGTTTGAGCATTGAGGGACGGCAAAAGGAGGCGCGGACGGATGGTTTGACGGGTCTCGCGAGCCGCCGCAGATTTGCTCAACAATTCGAAGGGGAATGGGATCGAGCGTGCCGCCGACAGACACCGATCTCGCTACTGTTGATCGACATCGATCACTTTGCCGCGTTCAACGACACCTACGGATACATGGTGGGTGACGAGTGTCTCGCGCGACTTGCTGGGCTATGGGATGTTGTCGTCAGGCGCTCAACGGACGTCTTGGCCCGCTTTGGCGGAAACGAAGTGTTAGGCATGTTTCCGGAGCGTGACGCGAGCCAGTTGTCGTCGCTGGCCGAGCGTATGCGGGCCTTGGTCGTCGAAGCGAATATCGAGCACGCTCAATCTGCCCACGACGAAAAGCTGACGGTGAGCGTCGGCCTCGCGAGCTGCATCCCCGATTCAGACGCATCCATTCACGAGCTTCTCGATTTGGTGCAGGAGGCCTGCGGTGAAGCTCGAGAGGGGGGCGGGAACACGGTGGTCGTGCGGACGGTCGAGCCGTCGGCGGTCCGACCCTAGGCTGCGCCCTGGCTGCTCGGCCAATATCGTCGAAGTGCACGGGGAAAGGTGTCGCTCTCGTCGAGTTCGAGGAAGGGACGACCGGGGGCGTGGCGCGGGAAGGCGAAGCTGCCGGTGTTGGCGTAGCCCTCTTCGGTCGCTTCGCGGTGGGTATGTCCGAATACGACCAGTTCCGCGTCCGTGCACTGTCTCAACTTCTGTTGGGCCCGGTGCAAATACTGCACGACGTTGCCGGCGTAGCGACTGTGACCGCGCAACCAACTTGCCGTCATCAATGCCATTCCCCCGCCGAGGGCTAGGCCCCCGAGTTGAGGCTGCCCACCGAGTACCGCGGCTCCTCCGCTGAGGCAGATCGTACTGGCGAGTACGCGGTCCATGTAAAGTCGCGCGAAGGTGTCGCTGAAGCTCTGGAGCGTAGGGCGCTCTCCGATCTCCCGCAGCGTCTTGACGATCTTGTCGTCGAGTCCCCAGCGGTTCACGAACGCGTCTTGGCTAGCCGTCGCCTGAGTGCCGCGTGGTTGTCCCCGGTAAAAGGGCCCAC
The DNA here is from genome assembly GCA_029941785.1 of Polyangiaceae bacterium. GTDB lineage: Bacteria > Myxococcota_A > Polyangia > Polyangiales > Polyangiaceae > JAPYTK01. The sequence continues at coordinate 2,214 of JAPYTK010000043.1, forward strand.
TTCGGGCGAGCGCACCGAAGGCTGCGTGAAAATAGCGGTACACCACGTGCGGAGCGCGCAAGCCGTACCAGCGAAACGCGCTCAAGAACAGTTTGAGTGGCGTGTCGTCGTTGGCGTTGAGATAGCGATAGGCGCCGGTAGGGTGGACGAAGTCGGCGCTAAAATGGATGCCCAAGCTGCGCTCGTGAAGGGTGAGAGGGTCGGCCACAGCGTTGTCTGGATCGTAGTGATGGCCGTGTTCGATGTGAATCTTGCCCAGTCGTACGAACCACGGCACGCTGCTGAGTCTCTCCCGGTTTGCGTGGCTGGGGCCGATGGACTCGAGCAGGACGTCCCGAAAAATGTCATGGCCCAAGGCGGCGTCGTGATTGCCGCTGCAGAACAGAAGTGTGCCGCCGCCGTCGAGGTGTCCGCCGAGCGCGGCGCGCAGTTGAGGGTGGGCTCCCATGACTTCGCGGATGGAATCGCGCGGATCTCGGTTTGGCGCGTCTGCCACCAGGTCGAAAAAATCGCCAACGAAGACGAGCTGACAACCGGCGTGAGCGCGCAGTAGATCGGCCAGGTCGGAAACCACCTCCGGCAAGCTATGTTTGGCGAGATGCAGATCGGCAAGGGCGATGCAGCGGTCCTCGCGTGCCCTAGCGTGCGGGGCCACCCTCGGCGGCAGCTGGCGGCCGTTCGTGAATCCGTTCAACATCTTCCCTCGGCGTGGTTCTTAGGCAGTGACCGCCCGGCGGCGCAAGGGGGACTTGGATTTCGTGGTCCGCGTTTACAAGGAGTCGGGGCCGATGATTTTGCCGGCGATAGCACTCGCTGCCACGACGAACGGGCTCGCGAGATAGACTTGTCCGGGCCCACTGCGGCCGGGAAAATTGCGATTGATGGCGGAAACGGTGACCTCGTCGGCGGTGAACGATACCCCCGGACCGGCCTTGATACATGCCCCGCAGGATGGATCGACGAGCTCGACGCCTGCCTTTTCAAAGGTGTCGATGTAGCCCTGCTCTAGCGCGTATTGTCGGATGTCTTGGGAGCCGAACTGGATGTACAGCCTCACGCCGTCGGCGACCTTCTTTCCGTTCTCCAAGGCGCGGGCGAGCACAGTGGCGTACATGTCCATGTCCGTCTTCTTTCCCCCGGTGCACGAGCCACCGTAGGCGATGTTGATACGGACTTCGCCGCCTTGTTTCTCCTCGAGCGAGCGAAGTGGCACGCCGTTGCGGGGATCGCCGGGCGTGGCGACCATGGGCTCGATCGCTGCGAGATCGATATCGAAGTGGTACGCATAATCGGCATTCTCATCTGCGCGAACGATACATTTTCGGACCGTCTCGGCGTCGAGACCTCGTTGGCTGACGAGATAATCGACCACCTTTTCGTCCGCTTCGATGATCCCCGTGAAACCCCCCGCCTCGACAGCCATGTTCGTGAGTGTTGAGCGCTCGTCCATCGGCATGGACGTGATTCCCTCTCCCGCAAACTCGAGCACTTTGCCAATGCCGTCTCCGCTTCGCCAGAAAGGCTGGGACAGCAGATGGAGCATGACGTCTTTGGCGGTGACGCCAGCGCGAAGCGCGCCCTGTAGGTTGAAGCGCACCGATTCGGGGACCGCGAGGCGCACGTCGCGCGTGAACCACGCGTTGGCCATGTCCGTGGAGCCGACACCGAAAGCAAAACAGCCGAGCGAGCCCGCCATGCAGGTGTGGGAGTCGGTGCCGATGACCACCTGGCCGGGCATCGCGAGTTCTTCGATCACCTTGTTGTGACAGATGGCCTCGGAGCCGACGGTCCGTCCGTCCCTTTCGACTTCGCCGTAGATTTTGACGCCGTGGCGGCCAGCGAAATCGGCTTGCACGACCTTCAGTTTTTTCGCCTGGTCCATGAGGCCCATATCGATGTGTTCTTGGGGCATGACCCGGTCGAGAAAGGTGAGGTGGTCGCGAAAGGCGAACACGCTCTCCGGCTCGGTCACCGAGGCATCCTGGCCAAGCCCGGCGATGAACAGCGACTCGGCCATCGGCGTCACGTATTCGTGTGAGAAGCGCACGCTGGTGCGGATGAAAAGGGAGTCGCCCGGCGCCACCGCTTCGATGCCGAGATCTCCGCTCTGGGCGTCGACGATCGCGTGTTGGGCGATGATCTTCTCGGCCAGCGTCATGGGTCGGTGCGGCGTCGCGATGGGCGGAGGCGAAACCTCGCCCGCGAGTCGGGCCTTGTTGTATTTGAAGAGGCCTCCGTAGGAGACGACGTCGGCGCTGATCTGATCGAGGCCTTTGGTGAATTCCGTGATGGGGATCTCTTCGCCCGCCTTCACCCGGTCGATGATCGAGAAGTCCGTCGTGGTGAGAAGACCGATGTTCTGGCAGTTCTGGCCATAGATCTTCTCGATGTTCCGGGCGACGACAATTTGAATTCCGGCCTCGCGCTCCGAATACGGCGCCGTCTCCCGTGAACTACCGCACCCTTTGGAACGTCCGCTTACGATGACGCTGAAGCCGCCATCCTTGATCGCATCCCGCTCGACCTTGCCACCGCGCAAACCCACCAAGCAGTACCGGGCCAGCGTCTCGTCGTAGTAGTAACAAACCCAACCGGGGGTGATTTCGTCCGTGGAGATGTTGTTGATGAGCGCTTCAGGGGCGGGTGCGGTTTCCAGGGTTTCGCCCGCCAGTTGTTGCTGCAGCTGGTCGAGGTCTTCGGTGAGGTATAAAATCCGTCCTTCGGGGCGAACGGAGTGTCGTCTGGGAATCGCCATGGTTGTTTGGTGTGCTTTCTCACCTCGCTCTGGGGGCTCAAGTCCACTTGATGCTGTCGTCAAGACGAGCGCCAAACCTCAAAACCAGATCCGCAGCTGTGCAGATGTGGTCCCCCCCTTGTCGCATCGGCCACTGGCGCGAGCGACGGTTCCTCCAGAACGGGTGCTGCGCCCAAGTTACTCGATTCGATTGCTTCGGGGAAGGGTAGCCGTTGACGCGCCGCGTAGCAAAAATCGCAGCTTGCGCTAAAAGCCATGCAAAAACAGATCGTTATGCTAAGTCGCCTGGCTCGCGACGGGGGGGCGCGCGCGTTCCAAAGCCTTGCGAACCAGTACGCGGATCATGTCGCGGCGCCAGTCGGCGTCGTTGTCGAGGTTGGTGAGCGGTTTGCAGTTCTTGAAGGCGACTTCTGCTAGCTGCTTCGTGAGCGCGTCGCTAGGCTTCTTGCCTATGGCGAGTCGCGCCGCGGCTTTGACCCGTTTTGGTCGAGCGGCGAGCGCCGACACCACCATGTCAAATTCGTCGATCTGTGGTCCTTTGTAATCGATTCGGATGGCGCAGTTGAGAAGCGGATAATCGATGGCGCCACGTCGACGCAGCTTCTCAAACGCACTGACCCGGTCTGCGAGGATCGGAATGCGGATATGGGTTACGATTTCGTCGAGCTTCCGTGACTGGTTGTAGATGCCGTCCGTCGTGTAAAAATCGTTCGCCGATAGGGTTCGCTTGCCGCGGGGGCTGAGAAGATCGATTTCGGCTCCGAGTACCATGAGTGCCGGGGCGGAATCGTTGGACGCTGCGGCGACGCATTTCTTGCCGCTCTTGACGACGTGGCAGACGGTGCCGTCCTTCTTGAGGCAGAAGCCAAGCGCTTCGCGCCAAAAGTAGGTTTGATTGATGTACACGCAGCGCGTATCGAGACACAGGTTGCCGCCGAGTGTGCCCATGCGTCGATGATGAGGGCCGCCGACCTGCCCAGTGGCTTCGGCCAACGCCGGAGCGTGCTCAAGGACGGCGGGGTGTTTGGCGATGTCGACGAGGCGAGTCATCGCACCGATCACGATGTGCGCGTCGTCATGCTGCACACCGTTCAGTTCCGTCACCGCCCGGAGCGAGACGAGATGCTCGGGCTCCACGATGCCGTGCTTCATGTTGGGGAGGAGATCGGTGCCTCCTGCAATCAAACGGGCTCGGTCGCCGAGTTCGGCCATCAAGCTCACGGCCTCGGCCAGTGAACTGGGGCTATGGTGCTGAAAAACGGGCAAGGGAAGCATGGTCTACTCCGCGGCGTCTTCGCTACCTGCGGCAGCTGCCTTAGCGCGAAGCGCGCGCAGGACCTTGGCTGGCGTGAAGGGGAGATGGTCCATGCGAACGCCCACCGCGTCATAGATGGCGTTGGCGATGGCGGGGATCGAGGGATGGAGGGGGCCTTCCCCAGCCTCCTTGGCACCGAGCGGCCCTTCAGGGTCGTTGGACTCGATGATGAGCGCCTCCAAATCGGGAACGTCGAGGCTGGTCGGAATGCGGTAGTCGAGCAGGCTCGGACCCACGTGCATGCCGTCGGCCCGACAGACGTGCTCTTCGAGGACCGCCTCTGCTGCGCCCATGTAGGCACTCCCTTCCATCTGTCCCTCGACGATGACGGGACAAATCGCCTTTCCGCAGTCATGCGCGATCCAGATCTTCACAATGCGCACTTCACCGGTCTCGGTGTCGACATCCACTTCGGCCACGTGCGCCGTGAAGGAATAGGCCGGTGAGGCTCCGATGGTCCCGCCGCGGTAGTCGCCGCCCAACGTAGGGGTCTTGTAGTAGCCGACCGATCCGAGGGTGCCGAACTTGGCTTCGGCGAGCTGTATGGCGCTCGTGACGTCGACCGACCGGCTCGGATCGTCGATGTGGCAAAGTGCGCCGCGGGAGACGGTGATCTTTTTGATCGGGCAGCTCAGTTTCTCGGCGACGACTTCGCGGAGCTTCGCTTTGACTTCGCGAGCGGCCATCAGTGCTGCGTTGCCATTCATGAACGTGCCTCGGGAGGAGTAGGCGCCCAGATCGACGGGCGTGAGATCGGTATCGCCGCTCACGACCCGCACCGAGCTGTAGTCGAGCCCCAGTTCGTCGGCGACGATAACGCGAAGCAGCTGATCGCAGCCCTGACCGATTTCACTTTGACCACTGAAGATCGTGACCCGTCCTGAACGATCCACCTTGAGCTGAACGGCGCTCTGCGGCATCTCGTTGGGGTAGATGGGGTAGTTCGTCCCGCTGATGTACGAGCTTGCTGCGACGCCGAGACCTCGGCCGTAGGGTAACTTTCCTCGGCGATCGTCCCATTCGCTTGCTTCCACGACCGCATCGAGGCATTCGGCGAAGCCATTGGAGGTGACTCGCATGCCGTTGAGCGTGGTGCTGTTGGGCTCGACGGCGTTCTTGCGCCGGAGCAGGACGGGGTCCATGTCGATCTCCACGGCGATTTTGTCGAGAGCTACCTCGTAAGCGAAACGCGGCTGTACACTGCCGTGACCTCGTTTGGGACCACAAGGAGGTTTGTTCGTGAACACGCGCGTCGAGTCGAAACGGTAGTTGGACGGGAAGGCCGGCAGCGTGAGGAGCTGTCCGGAGTAATACGTGGTGACCAGACCAAAGGAGGAGTAGGCGCCGCCATCGATGAGCGTCTTGGCGTCGACGGCCATCAGCGTACCGTCGCGTTTGGCGCCCACCTTGAAGTGCATGTGCATCGGGTGGCGCCCACGATGGGCATAAAACTCTTCTTCGCGCGAGTAGAGGATCTTGACGGGCCGCCCGGTGATCATGCTCAGTTTGACGACGCAGAACTCGAGGTCGAAGGGTTCACTCTTGCCGCCGAATCCTGCTCCGACGGGTGGCTGGATGACCCGGATCCGTGCGGGCGAGAGCTGCAGCACGCGGGACAATTCCCGATGCACATAATGCGGTACCTGCGTGGCGGACCACAGCGTGACGAGGCCCTCGTTGTCGTAGTGGCCGATCGCGCAATGTGTCTCGATCGGAGCGTGGGCCGAGCCTTCGAAAAAGTAATCGGCCTCGCTGATGACGTCGCTCTCCTGGAATGCCCGGTCGACATCCCCAAATTCGAGCGCGACATGCTTGCTCAAGTTGCTGTCGCCGCGCTTGCCCAAACCGATCTCAGGACGGGCTAGCGCCTCGTGGGGATCGGTCACGTAGGGCAAGATCTCGTATTCGATCTTGATCTTCCGGGAGGCGTCCAGCGCAGTGCGTTCATCGGTGGCCGCGACCGCGGCCACACCGTCCCCGACGAAGCGAGCGATCTCGAGCGCCAGCGGGTATTCATCAGGGGTCCACGGAATGATGCCGAACTTGATGGGCATGTCCTTGCCCGTCACGACGCCGTGTACGCCTTCCATCGCGAGTGCTTCGCTGGCGTCGATGGAGACGATCCGTGCGTGCGGATGGGGGCAGCGAACGATCTTGGCGTGAAGCATCCCTGGGAGGTGGATGTCGTCGGTATAACGAACGCCCCCTCCGACCCGTCGCAACATGTCGCCGTGTCGTCCGACAGCGGGGGCGCTGGCCCGGCCACCGCCCGGGTCGTTCGGTGCTGCGGTCTCGCTCATGATTTCGTCGCTTCCGCCGGCTTCGGTTTGCGAGAATCTTGGATCGGCGGTGAATCGATGGGCGCCGGAAGGTTGTGCCGGCCTGGAAGGTCAACCATTCGGGCTTCCTCGCCGCGCATCATCTTCCCTGCGAGTTCGATGGCGTCGACGATGGATCGGTAGCCGGTACAGCGACACAGATTGGACGAGATGGCCGTGATGATTTCCTCGCGGGACGCGCTCGCGTTGTCTTCGAGAAGCGCTTTGGCCGTCATCAGAAAACCTGGCGTGCAAAAACCACACTGGGCCGCGCCGGTGCGATCGAAGGCGTCGAGCAGAGGATGAAGATCGTCGCCGCCCGGCAGCGCCTCGACCGTTTCGATCGCGCGACCTTGACAGGCCAGAGCGAGCGTCAGGCAGCTGAGCTCTGCAAAGCCATCGATGCGCACTGTGCAGGCCCCGCAGTCTCCCTTGTCGCAACCCTGTTTCGATCCGTACAAATCCAGGTCGTATCGCAACACTTCGAGCAGGGTACGGCTCGGCTGCACCGCGAGATTGACCCGGTCGCCGTTCACGTGCATCGAAAGAGGAGCGAGGGCTGAAGCGGGGCCCGCCGAGTTCGGCGCTTTTGCGGACCCGACAGAGGGGCTTTGCGTTGGGGCAGAGCCGTTGTTTCCTGGGCCCAGACCACCACTGCTATGGCCGCCGCCGCCATCGGAGCCGCCCCCCGCCGGAGCTGGACCGTTCTCGGAGTAGCGGCCCGTGGTGACGGTGCCGGCCTTGCCGTACAGCGCGTGGGTATCGGGCATGCCGCCGATTTCCAGAGATCGGGCTGTCAGATGGCAGTAACGGGCGAGCGCCTGTTCGTCGGGCGTGGGTTTGGCGCCAAGCAATCCAAGATTGAGAACCAGTAGTTCGAGTGGCACGTTGCCGACGCGCTCACCGATTCCGAGGCAGGTGCCGTGAATGCGATCGACACCCACTTCGCTCGCCCAGAGTGCTGTTTGCAGGGCCAGTCCGCGATCGTTGTGCGCGTGCCAATCGAGTCCGATGTGCTCGTGGCCGTTGGCCCTGAGCAGATCTTTCGTGAAACGGACGAGCCGCGCCATCCCATCGGGCGTCGCGTGACCAACGGTATCGCACAGACACAGGCGGGCGGCGCCACCATCGAGCGCGGCGAGAAACAACTGCTCGAGCATGTCCGGTCGCGCGCGCGTCGTATCTTCCGTGACCAGGCAGAAGGGGACTCCTTCTTTGGTTGCGGCTGCTACGGACTCCGAAATGTGTTTGCGTAGGAAGTCGATACCCCAGTTCTCTGCGTAGTGCCGGATCGGAGAACTGCCGATGAAAGCGTAGACCTCGACCTCGACGCCGGTGCGCTGTTGAAGCTCGGCGACCCCCATCACGTCACTGACGACGGTTCGTGCTGCGCCTGTGGGTCTCAGGCCGAGCTTCTGATCCCGGATCGCCAAGACCAGCTCGACCCCATCCTCGAGCGAACGACGGCTCGCGGCCGGAAGCCCAACGCTGACGACATCCACGCCGATCCGCTGCATGAGTTGAAGCATCTCGAGCTTGGTTTCGAGAGGCGGATCCACGGCTGTGGCGTTCTGCAAGCCGTCGCGCAGGGTCTCGTCGACCACCTGCACGCGGTGCGCGCCACGCCATTTTGGGACCTTCGCTGTATTCCAATCGTACATGCTTCTCTGCTCATCAGCTTGGCTGGTGAATTGCGGATAACACACCTCGCCAACCAAACGCGCACGGTTTTCATCGGGCCCTCGAAGCGCGTGCTCCATGCGGACACTCTGCCAGCAGGATAAGCCCCCGAGGCTCGCCGACCAAGCCACTTTTTAAATACTTGAAATTAAGGGAGAAAGTCGCCTTTTTGCACAATGCCCACGACCAAGTAGGGCAAGGCCTGGGACACGGCTTGACCGGTGCGGTACCGGTGCTGGAGCCACCACTGCGACAGCAGCACCAAGGTCGGACCCTGGTACAGCGCTCCGGTCGGCTTCTCAGCAAAGCTGTACAGGATCGCTGGACCGAGCCGATGCGTCGGCGAGAAGCGCGCTTCGTCGGCCGTATCAGCGTAATTCACGTCCGTGTAGGTGTAGCGCGCGCCGAGCTTCAGGCCGAAGTTCGTGAGGTAGATGAGATCGAGGTCGTTGGTCACTGCCCAACCGCCGTTGGGCAAGAGCATGTCGAGCGACCGGTTGTACAAGTAATGATCGTACCCCTTGAGATCGATTCGGTGGCGATAGCCCTTGATGTCATTGCGTACGGCGATTGCGCCAACCTTGGCCTGCAGCAGAGCTCCGAGTTCGAGGGTTTCGCCTGAAGTCACGTAACCGCGGTCCGGATTCTTGAGGGCGGCGTCGGAATAGTCGACGTCGGACTTCTCGAACGAGCTGAGCTGCTGAAAGGTGCCGAAGCTCTGAAAGTACTGGTACTCCGCGTGCAGTCTCAAAATGGCGAGCGGCTGCACTTCGATGCGACCGCCAAGCCGGGTCAAGGCGGGCGTGATTTCGCCGGCCATCTTCAGCGCCAGATGACTCTTCTCGAACAGGACGCCGGGGCGCTCCCACAACTGCATGCGGTAGCCGGTGTTGAATCGCAAGGTGAGCCCGACAGGGTTGACCCGCGCGGCGCTAAGAGACCACCACTCCCACCGGTGTTTGGTCGGTGGCTCCCATCCGCGTGGAACCAAAGGCGCCTTGGGCTGTGCTTGGGAAAAATCGGGGATCACCATCGGAACGGTGTCCGACGGGTCCTCGAGGGCTTCGTCGGCCAACGCTACGGCGCTGAAGCTCAGTGCGCTGGCCATGACGGCGAAGAGAAGAGAGCATCGCGTCCACATGGCGACCGAGTGTAGTGGGCGCGTCAATCGGTCGCCATCTTTTCGATGGCTTTGCGGACGGTGGCATAGTCCGCGGCGAGCTCGAGCGGCTTGTTGGCGAAGCCGGCGTCGACTTCGGCCAATTGGTCTTCGTGGTAGCGGACCTTGAATTCGGTGAACTTCAGCCCATTGGCTGTGGAGATGACGACAACCTGTTCGTCCTCTTTGATGATGTCTTTGGCTCGCAGTTTTTCCGTCGCGGCGAGAGCGACGGCGGTGTGCGGGCAGACATAGAGCCCCGTGCGATCGGCGCGGGCGGCGGCGTCCGCGAGCTGTTGTTCGCTGGCCTGCTCGACCACGCCGTCCATGGCCTCGAGGGCGCGCAGTGCACGAGGCGCGCTGACCGGGTTGCCTATTTGAATGGCGGAGGCGGCTGTGGGTTTGGCGGTGACGGCCTCGACGGTTTTCGCGCCGGCGACCATCGCGCGATAAAGGGGATTGGCGTTTTCTGCTTGGGCGAGGGCGAGGCGCGGAAGGCGGTCGACCAAGCCGAGCTCTTTCATCATTCGAAAGCCGGCGTACATCGCGTAACCGTTGCCGAGGTTTCCGCTGGGCAAGACCAGCCAGTCGGGGACCTGCCACCCGAGCTGCTGACAAATCTCGATGACCACCGTTTTCTGTCCTTCGATGCGCAGCGCGTTCATCGAGTTGGCGAGGTACAGGACGCCGTCTTGAGCCAGCTCAGCCATGATTTTCATGCAGCCGTCAAAATCGGTGTCGAGCGCGAGCACGCGCGCGCCCGCGGCGATGGGTTGCACCAGTTGTGCGGTAGAGATCTTGCCGCGGGGCAGGAGGACCACCACCGGGATCTGTGCCGCGGCGCCGTAGGCAGCGAGTGCGGCAGAGGTGTCGCCGGTCGATGCGCACCCAATGGCTGCGACGCGTTGGCCTTCGTGGATAGCGTGCTTGACCATCGACACGAGGACGGTCATCCCCAGATCTTTGAACGACCCGGTGTGGCTGTTGCCGCAGAGCTTGAGGCGCAGATCCCTCAGACCGATCGAGGAGCCGTACGCTTCGGCCCGGAGCAGGCTGCTGCGCCCCTCGTCCATGCTGACGACATGGTCGAGCGGAAGTTCCGGTGCGATCCACTCGTGTTTACCCCAGACGCCGGAGCCGAGGGGCCACTGGCCGCCCCGCATACGCTCGTCGAAAAGCACGCGCCACGCTTCGCCAGAGCGCTCGCGCAAGGCTTCGATGTCGTGCTTCACGTCGAGCAATCCGCCGCAGGATGGACAGCGGTAGATCGGCTCGGGGAGCGGGATGGCCACGTTGGGGCAGCCCGCCAAGCAGGCGAAGTGGGCAGAGTAGCTCATGGCGCGAGAGCGTTTTAGCCCGGATGATCAAGGAAGTCCGTAACAACCGCATGGGGCGAGCGTGGTCGTGGGGTGACGGTCCACTTATACGGGGCGTGACGCGAGCGGAAGAATCGACGCATCCTGTGGTGACATGTCGGTACGACTTCTCTACATCACGGTTCCGGACCGCGCCGAAGCCGAGTCATTGGGACGCTACCTCGTCGAGTCCCGGCTCGTGGCGTGCGTGAACATTCTCGACGGGGTCACCTCGATGTATCGCTGGGAGGGCAGGGTCCAGTCGGACTCCGAGACGGTCTGCATCGCCAAGACGACCGAAGCCATGGTCGAGGAGGCGATACGGGCGATCGTGGAGCGCCATTCCTACGAGGTGCCGTGTGTCGTGTCGCTCGAGGTGACGAAAGGGAACGCTGCTTTCTTGCAGTGGGTCGAAGACGCGATGGGGCCTCAGTCGGAAGAAGCCTGACGGCGACCGAGCGTGACAATGGCGGCGGTACACGCTGCCGCGACGAAAAGGCCTGCCAACGCGAGAGTCGGGTCGATGACCTCAGCGGGGGCGCCGGGCTCGGGCAGGTCTTCACTTAGCGCCATGCTGGCGATGGGAATGGCGTTGAAACACATGTGCAGCATGTATCCGGGCAATACCGAACGACTGGCGTACCGGCAGACACCCAACAAGAGACCGACCAAGAAAATGGGCGCCATCCGCAGTGGGTCGAGGTGCACGACGGCGAAGAGCATTGCGGTAAATACGATCACGACCCGCGGTCGCGGCCGGTAACGCAGGAGAGGGCCAAAAATGGCTCCGCGAAAGATAAGTTCCTCGGCGAGCGGTCCGAGAACGACCACCGCAAGGCCCATGCCGACCCGTTCGAGTGTCCCTGCTTGCTGGAAGATCTCTGCAATGCCCGAGGCACTGTCTGCTGATGGGAAAGCGCGATGGAGCTGCCCGAGTATCCACGCGGCGGGTGGTGCAGAGGCCAAGCCGAGGAGGCCGCCGAGAAGAAAGAAAGCGGGGTGCGCTCGCCGCCACGTTACGAACTGCCGAATACTGGTATTGGGCGCGTGGACGCGCAGGATGAGGAACAGGGTGAGTCCGTAGGCGATCACCTGGCACATCACCTGACTCACCAGATCGCGGCTTGCTGATTCGCGAAGGGCGATCATCAGGAACGCGAGCCAGAGAAAGCCGATGTGCGCCCCGATGACCCACATCGAGGCGGCGAAAAAATCGAGCGGTCGCTCCGTTGGGCGGGGGGGCGGCGGGGTCGACGGCGAGGTGGGCTCAAGCATGGGGGCGCGCGCGCTCAGTTGAGTGGTGAGCTGCGAAGGTGGGCCGCAACACCCCGCTTGACGATGGTGTCAGCTTTCATCCCGTCGCTCGCGTCAGGATAATCGAGTGTGCGGTGCAGCCCGCGACTCTCCTTGCGGGCCCCGGCGCAGCTGACGATGAGTTCGGCCACGGTGGCGATGTTGCGCAGCTCGAGCAAGTCGCGCGTCACCATGTGTTTCCAATAGTATTCGCGGATTTCCTCTTGGAGCAGGCTAATACGGCGCGTCGCCCGCTGTAGGCGACTGTTGGTGCGGATGATGCCTACGTAGTTCCACATGGTCCGCCGCAGCTCGTCCCAGTTGTGCGCCACTACGACGGCCTCGTCGCTGGCGACGGCCCCACCGGTCACCCATTCCTGGACATCGGGCCAGGGACCTGAGCGCAGGCTGGTGATCTCTTCTTGGAGGCGACCCGCCGCGCGGTGACCGAAGACCAAGCCCTCGAGGAGGGAATTGGACGCCAGACGGTTCGCGCCATGCAGGCCCGTGAAGGCGCACTCGCCGATCGCGCTCAGGCCTGGGATGGAGGTCTTTCCCGTCAGATCGGTGGTCACGCCGCCGCACATATAATGGGCGGCCGGTACCACGGGGATGAGTTCATTGGTGATGTTGAGTCCCCAGCCCTTGCACTTCTCGTAGATCGTGGGAAAGCGCTGAATCACGAAGTCGGCCGGTTTGTGGGTGATGTCGAGGTGGACCGAATCGTGGCCCGTGCGCTTCATCTCGTAGTCGATGGCGCGGGCGACGATGTCGCGGGGCGCCAAGTCCTTTCTCTCGTCGTGTCGTTCCATGAAGGCGGTGCCATCAGATAGCCGCAGGATCGCGCCCTCACCGCGCAAGGCTTCGGTGATGAGGAAGCTCTTCGCCCGTGGGTGGTAAAGGCAGGTTGGGTGAAATTGATAAAACTCCATGTTCCCAATCTCTGCGCCAGCACGGTACGCCATCGCCACGCCATCACCCGTCGCGACGTCGGGGTTGGAGGTGTACAGGTACACTTTTCCAGCCCCGCCGGTGGCGAGGATCGTCGCCCGCGCCAGAAAGGCATGGACGACGTGTTTTTCGGCTGTCGAGGATTGTTCGTCGAGGACGTAGGCTCCTACGCAGTGATCGGGCTCGCCAAAAGAGGTCTGCATGATCAGATCGATGGCCGTGTGGTTCTCGAGGAGTTCGATGTTGGCGTGCTTCTTGGCGGCTTCGAGCAGGGCCCGCTGCACCTCATGACCTGTGGCGTCTGCCGCATGCACGATGCGTCTTGCCGAGTGACCGCCTTCCCGCGTGAGACTCAGGGAGCCATCTTCGTGTCGGTCAAAGCTGGCGCCTCGCTCCATCAATTCGCGAAGTCGCTGCGGGCCGTCGGTGCAACAGATGTCGACCACGATCTCGTGACATAAGCCTGCCCCGGCAACCAAAGTGTCCTGTTTGTGGGCCTCGACGCTGTCGTCCTCGGCCATGACGGTAGCGATCCCGCCTTGTGCGTAGCGGGTATTCGTCTCGTCGGGCGCCCGCTTGCTCAGGACCGTGACCGTGCCGTGTTTTGCGATGTCGAGGGCGAAGGTAAGACCGGCAATGCCACTCCCGATGACCAGGAAATCCGTTGTTGTGCTCACAGCTTGGCATCGTAGAGGATCCTTGCCGCCATCGCCAAACGGTGCTTGGCCAGCCCTATCTTGACGCGGCGCGCCGTCATCGGTAGCCCCGCCTCACCGAGCAATGCAAACGACCGGGTCTTGCGCCTGGCGTGAAGTGATGTGCACGGTAGGAGAGACAGCAACGTGAAGATTCTTGTAGCCCTCAAGCGTGTGGCCGATCCGGACAACGCGAACAAGGTCAAGATCCCGGCAGATGGGAGCACCATCGATACCGCGGGTCTTGAGTTCAAGCCCAACCCCTTCGACGAATACGCTCTCGAGACGGCCCTGCGCCTGACCGAAGACGGCACGAAGCCGAAGGTTCGTGATGGCGAGGTCATCGTCGTGACCTTCGGTCCTGCCGACACGGAGTCGACCCTCCGAGCCGCTCTGGCGACAGGGGCCGACCGCGCGATACGCGTGGACGCCAACGACGATCAGCTCGACGGCCTGCTGGTGGCCAAGGGGCTCAAGACGCTCGTCGCGGAAGAAAAGCCGGATATTGTGCTGATGGGCAAGCAGGCCGTCGATGGGGACACGAATCAGGTGGGCCAGGCGCTGGCCGAATTGCTCGATTGGCCCATGGCGACCTTCGCCGCGACCATTGAAGAGCAAGAGGACGGGCTCGTGGTCGGTCGGGAGGTCGACGGAGGCGTGCTCGAGCTTAGCATCAAGTACCCGGCAGTGGTGACGGTCGATCTGCGCATTGTCAGCCCGTCCAGCGTCTACTCGACGAAGACCGACCGCAGTTTCAAGTACAACGAGGGGGTGCGGTTCTCTCCGCTGCCCGCCATCATGCAAGCGCGTCGCAAGCCGCTCGACACCAAGTCACTCGCTGATCTGGTCGACGACACGGGGCTGAAGATCAACTATCTGCGCTTCGAGGCGCCGCCCGCGCGCCTAGCTGGAGTGAAGGTCGCGGACGCGGCCGAACTGGTCGATAAACTCAAGAACGAGGCCAAGGTTCTCTGAACCAGAAAGTGGGAGCTTACGATGGGTAACATTCTGGTTGTTGCAGAGTTCGGCGAAGGCAAACTGAAGAGGACGACGCACTCGGCGGTCACGTTCGCCAAGCAGGCTGCCGAGGCGCTTGGCGGGACTTACTCTCTTCTTCTTCTCGGGAGCGGGCTCGACGCGGCGGCCCAAGAAGCGGCAAAGCTCGGGGCCGACAAGGTGCTGGTGGCGGATGACGATTCGCTTGGCCAGTACTTGGCGGAGACTTACGCGCCGACGGTAGCGGCGATTGCCAAGGACTACGCTGTCGTCGTCGCTGCTGCCAGCGCGTATGGGAAGGACTTGTTGCCCCGAATCGCTGCGCGCACGGATGCCGGGTATGCGGCCGATATTACCGAGATCCTGTCGGAGGGCGGCAAGATCTCTTTCAAGCGGCCCATGTACGCGGGCAACGCCTTCGGCGTGTGTGAGATCACCAGCGCGCTGCAAGTTGTCACGGTGCGGCAGAGCGCATTTGCCGCCGCTGAGCCGGGTGACAGCACGAGCGCGGTCGAGGCGGTCGCCATCGCAGGAGCCGGAGAAGCAGCCGGACGAGTCAAGTGGCAGAAGTTCGATCAGGTGAAGAATACGCGCCCCGAACTCACCGAAGCGAGCGTCGTCATTTCGGGCGGTCGAGCCCTGAAGGAGAAGTTCTACGAAGTTCTCGATCCGCTGGCCGATGTCCTCGGAGCGGCGATCGGCGCGAGTCGGGCCGCCTGTGACGCCGGTTACTGCGCGCCGGACCTGCAGGTCGGGCAGACCGGCAAAGTCGTTGCGCCGGATCTGTACTTTGCCATTGGAATATCTGGAGCTATCCAGCATCTAGCGGGCATGAAGAGCAGCAAGGTGATCGTGTCCATCAACAAGGACCCCGAGGCGCCTATCTATCAAATCACCGATTACGGTTTGGTGGCCGATCTGTTCAAGGCTGTGCCCGAGCTCGTCGAACAGCTCAAGACGCTCGACAGCTGATTGCTTCGTCAGCCACCCGGTGCGTCGACCGGGACGCACAACGAAACCGATTCGTGGCAGGCGTCACATGGATCGATCACGCACGGGTCGATGCTGACTTCCTCGCAGGTGAAACCGTTGGCACAGATCGTCGGCTGGTCAGCGCAGGAAATTCCCGGCGGCGGCCCGATCGGGTGACAAGAAGCCTCGGGGAGCTTCGGAGTTCCGCAGCCTGGGACCATCCACTCGCAGGTGGGAAAAGCTGTACATTCAGCCGCCTGGAGACCGAAACACGCCGTGGGCGGGGGCGGGTTGCAGTCGGGGCCTGACAGCTTCCAGGCGCCATCGATGCAGCGCGCTTCGACAGGGCAAAACCAGACTTCGTAGTCACAAACGTTTTCGATCGTTGGTTCGCAGGGCGTGCCGTGGACCGGTGGCGATGTGGGGCAGACCGGGGGGCTACAGCTGACCCATTCGGTGACGACGTTCCAACGGCCATCGATACCGCACTCGGCGATGTGGCTCTCTTCACAGGGGTCGTCATGGGCGTAGTCGCAGCGCACGTCGAGTTCGGGGCATCCGGCGCCATGATCGGGAACACCGTCAGGGCAAGCAGCAGCAGTTCCGCCGCCGCCGCTCGTCGAGGAGCATTCGGGCCCCACACACCGCACCGTGACCGTGGCATCGCAGGCGATGCCGGCCGAGATCAAGACTGCAACCGAGCCGACTGTGGTGATGAACGCTGCTCGCATTGAATTCTCCCGTTTTCTCGACTTCATCAATGGCTCTCGATGTCGTCCGATCGCGACAGCCGTGACGCGAGCCATCGAAATTGGCACACGCTGGCACAGGAAAGAGGCCTCTCGTCGTTTACACTGCCTACACTAGCAACATACATGCCTGGCCGAGCTTCGTCAGCTCTCAGTCATTCTCGTTCTCTCTGTAAATCTTCGTGTTGAGATCGTGATCATCTGAAGGTCTACTTGCTTCGCGCCTGTCGTCTTCGATCTCGCCAAACCAAGGCGCCCGGCAGCGCGATGACCGCCGCGAGTAGACACGCGATTTCGCCTAGCACCGCAGCGATGCCGAGACTTCGCACCGCATAGTTCACGGAACCGTAGAGCGCGAGATAGCCCAAGGTCGTCGTCATGCTGCATAAGATCACGGCGCCGCCTGTTTCGCGTACCGCGGTTAGGGCGCCGCCCGGACCCTCGCGCCGATAGCGTTGCATCACGTTGACGGCGTAGTCGACGCCGATTCCAAATGTAATGGGCAGAGCGATGAAATTGAGGAAGTTCAGTCTGACGCCAGCCACGCTCAACAGACCCGTCATCCACACCACGCCGGTGACGAGTGCCACCATGATCGCCCAGGCGGCAAAACCTGCGCGGAAGGCGAACGCGATGACCAAGAGGGTGGCGATGAATGAAAGGAGAACCGCTCGAGGCACATCGTTCACCACCGCGCGCCACATGTCGGCGTAGATCACCGCTCTGCCAGAACCCAAAATCGTGCTGCCGTCGTCGAGTTTCGTCTCCCGGTAACTGTCCGCCCAGCGAAACAAATAATGCGCATCATCGATGAGTCCCGGCGCAGTGGGGCTGATGTAGACGATACGACCTCGGGTACCATCCCGCTCGGTGAATGCACGGGCCATCCCCTCTGGAAGATCGTCGAGTCCAAAGGGCTTCACATCATCGGGCGGGAGGTAGGGCTCGATCTTGGCAAAGGCTTCGTCGTCGATGAACCCCCTCTTCCGGGAGCGAATCAGTTTGTCCTTGATGCCGTTGAGTATGCTGATCTTCGCGGCTTGGTCATCGGGCACGAAGTCTTGCAAGGTGTGCACCGCCTTGAAGGGCTTCGAACCCTCGGGCGCGGCTTGCCTCTTGGCTTCGAGTTTGGCCACCAGCTGCGGCACTTGCTCGAGGCGATCGACCAGGATAGCCATCCCATCGAGTCCGACGAAGCCCGTCGTGTTTTCAGCGATGCGCGTGATGCGAATCTCCTCGGCGCGCGCCGTCATGTCTGTGCGCAGGTTGCGCAGGTCGTATTCCATGGGTCCGCCTTGAATGTAACGGACGGTCCCGATCGTGCCGACGATAGCGATAGCGCCGCCGATCAACGCAACCGTGCCCGGCAGGCGAGAAACCAGGGCGGCAAACGGGGCTCCGAAACGGGTACCACCGGCGCTGGCTTTCGGAAGCAGGCCAAACAATCCCGACCGACCCTCGTCGAGGGGCGAAATCCGTTCGGTAACGATGAGCATTGGCGGAAGAAAGGCAAAGGTCGCAGCCCAACAGAGCACCATGCCAAAACCGCCGATGATTCCGAAGTCTCGAAAGCCGCGAAACTCCGTGATGATCAGCGAGGCATAAGCAGCAGAGGCGGCGCAGCTGGCTGTCAGCGTAGGGAGCCAGGTTTCGTGATGGGCTTCCGACAGCGCGAGCTCGACCGACCGCCCTCGTCTGCGGCCTTCCAGATAGCGGGACATGAAGATGATCCCGGGATTGATCCCGTTTCCCGCGATGATCGTGAAGAGGAAGCCCGTCGCCATGTTCAGATGGCCGATGAGAAGTTGCGTGAGCCCGAAGGTGAGCGAGACACCGATGCCGATGGTGAGCACCATCGCGATGAGCGTTCTCACGCGAAGGTAATACAGGAACACGACCAGGATGATCAGCAGAGCTCCGAGTAAGCCCACATCGGTCAGGTCGTCGTTGATCGCCTGCAGTTCGCTCAGCCCCGTGACCAGATCGCCGGCGAGCCCGTAGCGAATGCTGGGGTGATACCCCTTCGGATTGACCTTGACGATCCGTTCGCGAATCAGACGAAGCGCCTCGTTACCTCGTTCGTAATCGGTGTTGCTCAGCGCCGATCGCAGGGCCAAGACCAGGGCCTTGCCGTCGGCCGTCTGGAAGTAGCCTCCCGGGTATTTGTTCGTGTCGGCCGGGTTCAAACCGAAGCGCTTCTTGAGTGTATCGGCGTCGAGTTTCGGAGGTTCGTAGTCGTCGTCGAGGTCGAGTGTCGCCCCGGTCGCTTTGCCGACTTCGTATTCGTATCGCTCGTCGACATCATCGCGTAGCTGTTCGAGTTCTTTTGTTTTCGCGAACATGCCCG
The DNA here is from genome assembly GCA_029941785.1 of Polyangiaceae bacterium. Classification (GTDB taxonomy): domain Bacteria; phylum Myxococcota_A; class Polyangia; order Polyangiales; family Polyangiaceae; genus JAPYTK01. The sequence goes on from JAPYTK010000043.1 coordinate 20,799, forward strand.
CGCGGGGCTTCATGAACTGGAGTGCCGCGTGCACGCCGTTCTCTGCCGAGCCGACCCAAGGGTAGCCGATGGCTCGCAGTTCAGTGACCAAGGCGTCGGCCGCTTGGCGCATGGCCGTGCTGTCGTCTCCTTCGAGCACGATGAAGACTGTCGATACGCCGCGGGTTCGTTGCTTGACCCGATCGAGTTCGAGCACGCTTGGCCGATTTTCCGGAAGCAGCGCAGCGAAGCCCGGGCGAATCTCGAGTCGCGTGGCCAACACCAAGGACACGACGACCATGACGAGTGCAAGGAGCAAGAAGCGCCAGGGGGCGCGGGCTTGCACGGCCGCAAGAGCGAGCAGAACCCGGGAGCCCAATCCGGAGGGAGGGGGCGTCGATTCCGGAGCGGGCGCTTTGACGGTTGGCGTGGCCATGGAAGTTAGCGGACGTGAGGCTCGCCGGGAGCGAGCGGCGCAAACGGATGCGTAACGACCGGCGGGGTCATGGGCTCATGGCTAAAGAAGCTGTTTGACGGACGCAAGTCCATGGCGGGGCCCCTTCGTGGGAGCGATGCCAGTTGCTTGCCAGTTGCTTGCCAGTGCGTGCACTAAAGCCGTAGAATGACACAATATTTAAGCCTCGACCCGCAGAGCCTGCTCAAAACGCTGTGCGCACGCCGGCCGTCAGTCGCTGGGTGGAGCGTGAATCGTAGCCGAAGAGTTCGTGGGCGTAGTTGACCTCCAAGGCTGCGTTGTCGGTGATGCACACGTACGGCTGAATCGCGAAAGCGAGACGCATGGCGCGCACGCGGTCGCCGTTGGCAAAATCGGGCGTCACCTTGGCGTAGGCCTCGTGATAACGCTCGTTGACATGCTCGTTGATGTCGCCCTCGAAGTGGGGACCGAGCCGTAGACCCATGCGCCAAGGCAGCACCCAGCGGCCAGCTTCGACCACGAACATGTTGCTCAGTGCCGCGGAGGCGTTGTGTTGAAAACCGTCCTGGTAGGTACCGGATCCGACGAAGAAACGGGAGGAATAGGCAAGCCGAAGAAACTTTGTTCGGTCGGTCAGCCACACGTCGACGTGCGCGCCGCCGCTCACGTGATGCGTGGTGATGTGGCTAAATTTCTCGAGGTTGATGTCGATGGGCAAACTCCCACGTACGAAAAGACCGAAGGAGAGTCGAGGCGTGGACAAGAGATCGGCTGCGATGGTGGCGCTGAGTAGACCGCTCCGGTCGGCGTCGTAGAACGGCGTGCCAAGAGGAAGATCGTCGTCGGGATTCGTGACGGATTCCTCGGCGCTCGTCACGTACGCGCCATCGAGGCGAACGTAGAAGTTCTTCAGTGGGCCGAGCTCGCCGATGGTGTACCCCGCGCCGAGTTCGATGATCTTCGTGTTGGCCTCTTGCCACGTCGTCGGGCGCTCGGTCGGCTTCATCTCACCGAGCTGAAAGGTGACGTGGCTGCTCATGTCGATTTCGCCCGCGTTGCCTCCCACCGAACGGCTCGGCGAAGCGTTGGCTGTAGAAGTCGGCAAGGCGAGCGCAGCGCCGAGGATGACGAAGACGGACCTGATTCGGCGCGAGATGCTCATTCGGTTACCCAGCCGAACTAAAGCACGGGCCGTTGCTGGCGTCGCGTTTTTGAGTGAGCTTCGAGGCGGGGCTCGCCGTCGCATGCTCGATGCGATAAACGGGAGATGTCGATCCCTGAATGAGCATGCACACGAGCAGCGAAGAGCGAATTCACGTTCCAGGCGTGGGGCGTCTGTTTTACGGACATGCGCCGGGAGATGCTGTTTTTCGGCGACGTTTGGTGGTCGCGGGGTTTGCGATCATCGCCGTTTTTGTGGTCGGCACGGTCGGTTACTATCTGATCGGCGGCGGCAAATGGTCGCTGGAGGATTGCGCCTACATGGTGCTGATCACCATCACCACGGTCGGCTACGCGGAAGTGCTCCCGGTTTCGACCGCGGGCGAAGGTCGTCTGTTCACGATGGCCTTGCTCGTGGGTGGCATGGGCGTGAGCTTCTATTTCTTGTCGGCGTTGACTGCTTTCATCATCGAAGGCGATTTACGTGAAGCACTATGGAGACGAAAGATGACGAAGCGACTTGAATCCTTGAACGACCATTTTATCGTGTGTGGAGGTGGTCGCACAGGGTCGCACGTGGCCGAGCAGTTGCTGGCGGCGGGGGGTCAGGTGGTGATCATCGACGGGGATTCCGATACGCTCTCGCTGCTGGTGAAGTTTTTCGGTGATGCGCTCGTGGTCCTCGAAGGCGATGCGACGGAGGATGCGGTTCTCAAACAGGCCGGGGTCGAGAGGGCGAACGGCATCGTGGCTGCCTTGTCCCTCGACCAAGACAATCTCTTTGTGGCGCTCTCGGCTCGGCAACTGAATGACAAACTGCGGATCGTCAGCCGCGGCGTCGAGGAACGGGCCACGGCGAAACTACGTCAGGCCGGTGCTGATGTCGTGGTCAGCCCAACGCACATCGGCGGTCGCCGAATGGCTCAGGAGTTGCTGAGGCCAAATGTTGTCGGCTTCCTGGACATGGTGGCGCACAACATTGAGCGCAATCTCGACATCGAGGAAGTTCGCATCACCCAACGGAGCGTCTTGTGCGGGAAGAAGCTCGCCGAGTCGCGGATACGCGAGGTGTCCAATGCCTTGGTGCTCGCGGTGATCTGCGACGGGGAGCATCATTACAATCCTGCGCCGGATTTCAACATGGAGGCGGGGATGATCTTGGTCGCGCTAGGTGAACGCACCGAACTCGAACGCTTGCAGGCGCACGCGAGGGGCTGAGCCGAGTCGCGAGCCCGGTGCGCGTGCCTCAGAAGTCACAGGCGCCCGATGGCGCACCGTTGTTGAGCGGGTCATTGCAGGGGGCGCACTTGTAGCCCGCTCCGCAGCCGTCCTCTTGGATCATGAAGTTTTGCACGGCCTCGAGGCAGGCCGGCAAGCAGGCGCCCGCCTTGTACTGCTCGCCGAGCAGAAGGCTGATCATCGACGTTTGGCATGACGGCGGCTTGTAGCTGGCGTCCTCCACGAAGACATCGGGTGCGCACACCAAATCCTCGTCGCTTGGACACACGTCCTTTCCCAAGTGAGCGAGTTTGTCCGCGGGCACGGACGACGTGGGAACACATGTGCCAATCCCGTCGCAACACTTCGGGAGCACAACCGGCGGCTCGCTCGGTCCCGGGTCGCAGGACAAGGCGCATGCTCCGGTGTCCTCTCCGGAGGTCGGATCGTAGCAGGGAGCACATACCTCGTTCACCTGGCAGGTCGATTGAGGCAGCATCGCGGCCTGCTCGCCTATCTGAGGAAGGCAGGTCGAGAGGCAGCGACCTTCGGCGCCGGCGATGGACGTGCACGATGGAGCGATGAAGTTGCCGCCCGTCTCGATGAAGGGATCGGGAACACAGAGATTGTCGTCATCGCAGGCGGCCAGCTGACTCTGAAAGTCGCTCGGCACGAGGGACGTTGGCAAGCACCGGGCGCCGCCGCCACAGATCGTGTTCGGGCAGCTGGGCAGGGTCGAGGGATCGAGGATGGGCGGTCCCTCATGCGGGCAGTCCGGCTCGGAACTCCCCCCGGTGGTGACGTCCGTGCCCGCCGTCGTACTCGGATCTTCACCAGCTCCGCCGTTGGCCGACGTTCCCGGATCGCTGCCTCCGGTGCCGAGGCTGGCGAGGTAGGCATCCTTGCCACCGACGGCGCAGTTTGACACAAAGCCAATTAATAACAAGTAGTTGAATGTGTTTATGAGGTGTCGTTGGGAGAACATGGATACCTTTACCTTGCGAACCGGCTGGCCGGCCAGAGCAGTGGTAGCACGTCTGCTGACAATATTGTAGGTTTCTATGTCAGGCTTCCCTAATCGGCCTTGGCTGGACGGGTTTGCTCGCGGTCGAGGCGCTGAAAGATGGCGCAGCTCCTCAGCACGCCGCTGAGACAGGCGCGCCAGTGCAAATTCGTCGCCTTCTTGACGTTGCGCTTCATCCCGATCCCGCGCTGCATGGCGATGGCGAGATAGGAACACCCGTGCGGCTCACCCTTCGCGCATGCACGCCGGTAGTGGCGCACGGCTTGGGCTTCCTGTTTGTCCACGCCCCGGCCTCGCTGAAACATCAGGCCGAGATTGACACAGCCTCGCTGCGAACCGCCGTCACAGGCCTGGCGGTACAGTTCGACGGCGTGGTCCTGATCGGCGGCGACGGTGATCCCCACCTCGTAGGCGAGGCCGAGCATGTTGCACGCGTCGGCGTCACCGCCGAGACATCCTTCCCGATAGAGCGCGAATGCGCGTTCGGGATCTCGCGTCACGCCGCGCCCACGGCGGTACATCGAGCCGAGGTCGCTGCAGGAGTCGACGCGACCCCCCTCGCACGCGAGTCGGTAAAGTTCGGCTGCCTCGCTGTCGAGTCGCGCCGTGCCTTGCCCCTTGCGGTACATGTCCGCCAAGGTCGAGCACGCAAGGAGGTAGCCATCGTCGCAAGCGTGGCGGTAGTAGCTGGCTGCGCGGTTTGCGGCGACTGGCGCTCCGGCGTTCTTCTTGGCGCGGCTCCGTTTGGCTTTCGAGCGACCTCGGCGATGGCGCGAGGGTGGAGCGGAGCGAGGCGTGGCTGCCGCAGCCTTGGCTTTCGGTTTGGCTTTCGGTTTGGCTTTCGGTTTGGCTTTCGGTTTGGCAGGTGGCGGTGTCGCCTCGGGCTTGTCTCGACGTGGTTTGGATGCGTGGGAGACGACCGGTGCTTTTGCGGCGGCGCTCGTGGGTGGGAGGGGCCTCGGTTTTACGCCAGTGCTAGCTTTCGGCACGACCTTGTTGGCGCGGGTGTCTTCGGTGTCGGCTCCGTCCTCACCGCCTGCGCCAGCGTCGTAGTCAACCGATACGCCGCGCTCCTTGTCCAGCTTGGCACAGGCGACGAGCACGCCCTCGTCGCAACGTTTGCGCAGGGCATCGAGTTCTTGTCGCCCATCCTCACTGATCTCGGCGCTCGTGCCATAGATCTCAGCCAGCCGTCGGCAACTTTCTGCGTCACCGGCGTCGCAGAGCGTCGTGCAGCCATTGAGGTCGCCGGGCTGACAAGGACCACTCGGCTTCGGCGCAAGCAGCTTCGCGCTAGCATGTGCCGCCGCGGCGCCAGCCGGAGTCGTTTCCTGGCCACAGCTTGCGGTAGCCAACAGGCCGGCCATGCCGAGGCACAGTGTGGTGCGGTTCACGATCATGCGGTTCACTGCCGGTAGTTTAGCGCACAGTGTCCGAGCGCGACAAAACAGCTGTGTTGAGGGCCCGACAATCGAGCTCTAGTTGTTGACCGCGATGTTGCCGCCCGGGGGGCTATCGGTGCTCCTCATCGCGATGAGCATGGAAGAACTTCAGTAAGCTCGTGGGCTTGCCGCTGCGCGCAGGCTGTGCTCATCCGTCGACGCGTGGGCTCGCGAGCCGTCTGATGAAGGGGAGGGGCAAACTGCTTTCATCAGTGACCAAGCTGATGAAATATTTATGTGCATTCGGCGCGCTCGTGATTTCGGCGGGGGTATGTGGCAGCAGGGTAGAGCAAACCACGGCTGGGGCGACCACCGGCGGGGGAGGTGCATTCACGCGCTTGAGATCGCCTACGTGTTCGGCCGTTTTGGTGGTTTTGGTGCGACACCGACGACCGCCGACTTGAACGTGAGTGGGCTGATGATGGGGGCTTGGAGCAGCTTCGCCAGGACGGGCAGCCCAGCGGAGCCCCGTGGTTGGGCCAGCTACGACCAAGATGGGGCGCACATTGCCATCTTTGCCCATCCGCCGTCCTTTACGCAGCAGATCCGAGAAGGCCGTTGTGCGGAACGGGTCAAATTGGGCCTCGTCGCGGGAGGCGGATGACCTCGCCGGTTCGGTGGGCGGCCTCGATAGCCGCGTGCGGGGCCTTGCCACGAACGACGATTGTCACGATTGAAGCAGCTTTGTCTGCACGTCATTGACGATCGGCAGACTTTCGATCACGATGCACTCAATGAAACAGGTTCTACTTCGAGCTGTGGGGTGGGTTATTTTGAGCGCAGCGAGTCTCGCTGTCGCTTGCGGCAGCGACACGACGGCCTCGGAGCACGCAGCCGCCACCTCGGCCGGAGGGGCTGGCGGCGGCGAGATCTCCCTAGGCCAAGGCGGTGAGCCGGAGCCCGCATGCGGTGACGACGTCTGTCAGGAATCGGGAGGCGAGACCTGCGAGTCTTGCCCGCTCGATTGTGGCGATTGCCCGACCTGCGATTACGCGCCGACGTGCACGGGCGCTCTGAGCGTACCTAGCAGTTCCGAGCCGCTCGACGAATGCAACAACGAGGAGCAGTCCATCTTCGCTTGCGGCTCCGGGGTTGGTATCGCTGTGGAGGAAACGAACTGCACCGATCCTCAGCTAAGATTGCGGGTCCGCCAGCTGCAGATCAAACGTGGGAACTTGATCACCAATCGCATTTATTGCGTCATCACCGCGGAAGACGGTGCCCACTCCGAGCTTCTGATCACCCCCATCCAAGACGCGCCGTACGGGGATACGACGTTGACGTACCCTGTCGCCCAATCGCTATTTTGGGGGCAGGATGACTTGTACGCAAGCGTTTCGAATATCACCGTGACCTACGACTGTTACGAGAGTCTCAACTCGGCGGGTTACGAGAAACTCGTCGACGATGTCGCTGATCAGGCCGCTGACTCTGCTCAGAACGCTGGCGGCTATGGCTGGGTCTTCGGTGCTGTCGCGGTGGCCGGCAAGATCATCAGCGGTGCCCTCGCCAACGTGTCCGATCGGCACATCGTCAACGTGCAGCAGACGATCGATGCAGACGCCTTGCTCGCGCTGACGAACAGCCGCACGTGGACGATAAAGAAAAAGGGCGGTTTTGCCGCGAGCTACTTCAATGCGCGCTTGGAAGTTCAGAGCTGGGGCTGCGCAACGCCGACGAACAAGAGCCGCTGATCGCCTAGAGTGTGCTAAGCGTTCGGCGTGACGACGTTAACGATCGACGAGCTAGCCGCGGGTGGAGATGGCCTCGGCCGAGACGAGCAAGGGAGGGTGACCTTCGTGGCTGGCGCGGCGGTCGGCGACCGGCTCAAACTGGAGATTACTTCCGCCAAGCGGTCGTTCGCGCGCGGCCGCATCATCGAGGTCATCGAGGCGGGTCCGGGCCGCCGGGAAGCGCCCTGTGAGTACGCGGGTCGCTGCGGTGGTTGCCAATGGCTTCATGTCGACTATCCGTCACAGATCGAGGCCAAGACAGCGATTCTTGGCTCGCAGCTTCGCAAGTTCGTGGGCGAGGACCTGGTCATTCATCCAATGATCGATGTTGCGCCTCAGGAGCTGGGTTGGCGTCGTCGTGCGCGGTTCGCTTGGGTGCGACCTCGGCGAAGCGACCGGGCCCTCGTGGGTTTTTTCGAGGCGGGTTCCAAGCGTGTCACGCCAATTGACGGCTGCGTGCAGATGGAGCCCATGCTTCGTCGCGCCCACGAGGCGATTGTGGAGCAGCTCGCGCCGCGGTTGACGGGCAAAGGGTCCATCGTCGCGTTGGCTGGCAAAGAAGGCGTCACGGTGGCGATCGAGGGGCCGTGCGAGCCAGCCGCAGCCCAAGCGCTGGTAGAGCACGAGGCGATTGTCGGCGTGCGCTTGGGAAAGCGGACCTTCGGCCTCGGGGCGGTCACTCTCGAAGGTGGCCTGCGTGTGGCGCCGGATCAGTTTGCTCAGGCTTCTTCTACCGGCAACGAAAAGCTACGGCAGGTCGTGGCAGCGATGGTTGCAAACCACCCGAAGGCCGGGAGCCTCCGAATCGCCGAGTTTTTTTCGGGCGCAGGCAACCTGACCGAGGCCTTCGTCGAGCATGCCGAGGCGGTCGTCGCCGTTGACACCGTGGAAACGACGATGGGTCTCGACGGGGTCCGTTTCATTCAGGGCAGCGCGATCGACATGGCGCGGTCCTTGGCCCGAAAGGAAGAGCCCTTCGATGTGGTGGTGCTCGACCCTCCGCGCGTCGGTGCAAGAGAGCTGATGCCATGGCTGGCCAAGCTCAAGGCGAGCGAGATCATCTACGTGTCTTGCGACCCCGCCACCTTGGTCCGGGACATGACGGCGCTTGCGCAGAAGTACGCCTTGGTCGAAGTGCAAGCGATCGACATGATGCCCCAAACGGCGCATTTTGAAGTCGTCGCCCGTCTTCGCAGGCGCGACGCGGCCTGAGGCACCACAAAACGAAAAAAGCCGCTGCTTTGAGGCAACGGCTCCTTTCGAATTGGTCGGAATGCGCCTCTAGCGCTTGCCGGCCCTCTTGTCCCCTGCGTGACCGTGGAAGGTACGCGTGGGAGCAAACTCGCCTAGCTTGTGGCCGACCATGTTCTCGGTGATGAACACCGGTACGAACTTTCGGCCATTGTGCACGGCGAAGGTGAGGCCAATGGCCTCAGGGATGATTGTCGATCGACGAGACCAAGTCTTGATCGTCTTTTTGTCGTCCGACTCGATGGCCTTGTCGATTTTCGACATGAGGTGTCCGTCGATGAACGGACCTTTTTTTACACTGCGAGGCATGATTGTTCTCCTTACTTCCTCTTCTTACGTCGACGGACGATCATGTTGTCGGTCCGCTTGTTCTTGCGGGTCTTCAGGCCCTTGGCCAGCTGACCCCATGGTGAGCAGGGATGACGGCCGCCCGAAGAGCGCCCTTCACCACCGCCCATGGGATGGTCGACCGGGTTCATGGTGACGCCGCGGTTGTGCGGACGACGACCCTTCCAGCGGTTGCGCCCCGCCTTGCCCCAGTTGATGTTTGAATGGTCGCTGTTCGACACCTGGCCGATGGTGGCCCGGCAATCGAGATGGATGCGACGAATCTCGCCGCTCGGCAAACGCACCTGGGCGTAGTCACCATCTTTGGCCATGAGCTGCGCCGACGTTCCCGCCGAACGCACCATTTGACCGCCCTTGCCTTTGCGCATCTCGATGTTGTGGATCTGCGTGCCGGGGGGCATGTGACGAATACGCAAGCTGTTGCCAGGCTTGATATCAGCATTCATGCTCGAGATGATCTGCGTGCCGACCTCGAGCCCGTCCGGGGCCAAGATGTAGCGCTTCTCACCATCGACGTAATGAAGCAATGCGATGCGAGCCGTTCGGTTCGGATCGTATTCGATGGCCGCCACCTTGGCGGGGACACCGATCTTGTCACGCTTGAAATCGATGATGCGATAGCGCTGCTTGTGCCCGCCGCCACGAAAGCGGCAGGTGATACGGCCGTGGTTGTTTCGGCCGCCGGTCGATTTTTGCGTGTCCAGCAGGCTCTTTTCGGGGGTGCTTTTCGTGATGTTCGAAAAGTCACTCGACGAATAAAAGCGCCGGCTGGGCGACGTCGGTTTGTACTTCTTGATCGCCATGACTATTCGGCTTCCTCGTCGTAAAACTGGATGGTGTCGCCCTCTTTGAGGGTGACGACGGCCTTTTTCCAGTTGTGTAGTTTGCCGTGGCCTCGGCCCATGCGCTTGATCTTGCCTCGGACATTGCTGGTCCGAACCTTGGTCACGCCGACCTGGAAGAGCCCTTCGATCGCGCTCTTAATCTGGATCTTGTTGGCGCGTGGTGACACCTCGAAGACCATCTGATTTTCGTCTTCCAGGAGGCGAGTCGCCTTCTCCGTTAGCAAGATCGGACGCCTGATGATATCTTCTGGTTGAAGTTGCATCTTCGTATTCCTTTCATGCCTTGAGGCAGCGGGCCTCAAGGGCTTTCGCTGCATCTTTGGTGACAACCAGATGCTTGTGACGAAGCAGGTCGTATACATTCACGCCCTCCGGGGGGAGGTAGGAATGGTTCTTGAGGTTGCGGATCGAGCAGCTCAGATTCTCGTTGCCGGCCGCCGCCACCACGAGGGAGCCGGAGCTGACGTCGAGTGCGCTGAGCGCGGATGCCATGACTTTGGTTTTCTTTGCGTCGAGCTCGAGGTTCTCGACGACGATCAAACGGCTCTCCTTGGCGAACAAGGACAGCGCGCTCTTCAGCGCCCCGATACGAACCTTCCGCGGCGGTCGGTAACCATAATCACGTGGCGAAATGGCGTGGGCCATGCCACCGCCTCGTCGGTGCGGGGCGCGCTTGCTGCCTTGGCGAGCATTGCCCGTGCCCTTTTGACGAAACAGTTTTTTGCCGGTGCCGCTCACCGCCGACCGTTCTTTGGTCGCCTGTGTGCCAGCCCGTCGTGAGGCGCGCTGTGCCGTGGTCACTTCGTGGAGCAAGTGCTCCTTGACCTCGACACCGAAGACCTCGTCGCTGAGCTCGAGATCACCGACCTCTTTATGCTCCAGGTTGTAAACCTTGACCTTCATGTTGTTCTCCTCAGGTCTTGATTTCGACGTCCACGCCGGATGAAAGATCGAGTTTCATCAGGGCGTCGAGCGTCTGCTGGGTGGGTTCGATGATGTCGAGAAGCCGCTTGTGCGTTCGAATCTCGAACTGCTCGCGCGACTTCTTGTCGACGTGGGGCCCGCGCAGCACTGTGTAGCGCCGCAGCTCCGTGGGGAGCGGAATGGGTCCCGCGACGCGCGCGCCTGTCCGACCGGCTGTCTCAACGATGTCGCGAGTCGACTTGTCGAGAAGCTGGTGGTCGAATGCGCGCAAACGAATGCGGATTTTTGTCGTATCCATCGTTCACTATCTCCTTATTCGACGATCTTGGTGACGACGCCGGCGCCAACGGTTCGTCCACCCTCACGGA
>JAPYTK010000044.1 GCA_029941785.1 Polyangiaceae bacterium
CGCCCCAAAGGTACAGGTCGCACCGGGAAGCGTGCGACTCGATTGGACATTCTAATCGAGCGTCAAAGCCGAACCGAGACCGCTAGGCGCATTCAACGCACTGTGCTTTGATGCCCGCTGTGGACGAGGCCGATTTGAAATCTCAGGCGAACTTCCGGGAACAAGGCAGCGATCGCCAAACCCCGCGCTACGTCGTCGATCTGGCCATCTCGGCCGACAGTGAACACAACTTCATCGCCGCCACCGCTACCAACCTCTCAGCCACCGGACTGTTCATCGCCACCCCGATCGTCCACCCCATCGGTACCGAGCTGCGCGTCACAATGGCCATCGGCGCCACGGGCAAAGTGGTGCGCGGGACGGGCATCGTCCGCTGGTGCCGTGCAACCGAGAATCAAGCCGACGAGCCGATGGGGATCGGGATCGAGCTAGTGTCGCTCGATGACGGCGGTCACGAGCGCATCGAGGAATTCCTACAGAAACGGACTCCGATGGCCCGCTCGAAATTCCCACCCGCCGACTAGCCATGCTGCTCGCCATGACCGGGATCACGAGCGGGGTCGGACGCCGACTCGCCGAAATCGCGATCGAAGAAGGACACGTCGTGCGTGGACTGGTGCGCGATCCAAACCGTGCCGATGCTCAAGCGCTGCAGGCGCTCGGGGTCAACCTCGTCCCGGGCGATCTGCTCGATACCGCCTCGCTGACCAAGCTCTGCCAAGGCAGCGAAGGGGTCCTGCACTTCGCGGCCCACGTAGGCGATTGGGGCCCGCGCGAGCAGTTCGAACGGATCAATGTCCAGGGCACGAAGAACGTCGTGGAAGCAGCGGCAAAAGGAGGGGCCAAGCGCTTGGTGCACATGTCCTCCGTCGCGGTGTACGGCCGACCCGACACAGGACGAGTCACCGAAGAAACGAGCCGTCTGAAAACGGGCGTCGCCTACGACGACAGCAAGGCGGACGCAGAAGAGATGGCCTTCGAACACGGCGCCTCCCTGGGTCTTGCCGTCACGGCCATTCGGCCGCCCGTCATTTACGGTCCCTACGATCGCAACTTCATCCCCAGGAGCTTACGTCTTTTACGAAATGGCCGGTTTCGCCTCGTCGGCGGCGGCCACAATCCCCTCAACCTCGTGTGGGTGGATCATGTGTGCGACCTCAGCCTGCTGGCGCTGCACAACGACAAGGCTATCGGGGAAGCCTTCAACGTCATGGACACGGTCAGCGAGACGCCGCCCAGTGTCCGAGAGGTGGCCGCAGCCATCGCCGAGGCGGTCGGACTTCCGCCGCCCACGGGAGAGATCCCCTATGCGGCTGCCATGGTTCTCGCGACGGTCATGACGGGCCTCTACAAACTGGTGCGCAGCAAGACGCCGCCGCCCGTCACGCCCTTCGTCGTGCGCCTCACGAAGCTCCATGTGATCTATGACGCCAGCAAGGCCACGCGCCTCTTAGGCTGGAAACCACGGATGGACCCACTGCAAGGGGTCGCGAAGTTCGCCCGCTTACTCGACAAAACGACCTAGGCAGCGCTCACCGCGATCGACACACACGAGCGAGCACCGGATCGAGATCGAGCTGCTGAGGTGACCCAAAGGAATCGGGGCCCACGCGCTTCAGGGCCGCCATCATCGTCTTGATGTTTCCACATCGGGCCAACAGCCGCGCGAAGGGCACGGCGCCTGCGTGATAGGTGCGAGATTGCGCCAAGGTGGCGTTGTTGATCTCACGCTGGAAACCGAGTTCAGCCCGAAGCGCAGCGAGCCACTGCGCTTTCTTCTTTCGCTTGGCCGCATCGCTCTGCGATGACCGGTACAGCTGATCGAGCCGCTTGTAGATCTCATGCATACGAACTCGGCGCCGATCGACATCCGCTTGATCCTGCAGGTACGCTGCTGCCACCTCGAGGCCGATCTGAGACCGAAGGAAGTCGCGCGTCAGTTCGCGCGCCACAAAGCTGGCCAAGCTCTCGTTGAACCTCGACTGGCTCCCGATATACAGCGTGCTGTGTACCGACTCATGAAGAACCACATCGACGAGATCGGCGAGGGCCTCCTCCCCACCACGAATCATGGTGGACAAAACCGGGTCATCGAACCAGCCGAGCGTCGAGTAGGCACGCGCCGGACGCACGTTGACATCGAGCCCAGCGCGACGGAGTCGAGCCGCGTGACGTTCCGCGTCCCTGCGCTCGAACCAGCCCAGATACGGCACGCTCCCCACGATCGGAAAGGTCCACGTCTGGACCTCGAATCGCAATGGTTGGCAGGCTGACACGACCCACACGACCGCCGAACGCTTCAAGTCCGCGTACTCCTCGTAGCTGCTGGTCGGGTTGAGCCCGTGATCTTGCCCAAACTTCTTCGCGCGCTCGACAACCGCCAGCATCTCCCGCGTTCGCTCGGGCACAGAAGGATCGGCGAGCACTTCATGGATCGGACGCATGCGATACGCGATGTCGTCCTGACCAAGCGCCGCTTGCGCCAAATACCCCAGCCGAAAACAGCCGAGCGTACCCCTCGCCAATAGGAGCAGGAGTGAGAAGCGAACGAGGGTTGAAGCAAGAGACACGAGGTCGCCTATGGTATCATCACAACGATGAACCGACCGCACTGGGGCTTCATGACGATGATCGTTCTTACCGCCTGCGGGGGAGAAGACGGCGGCGACTCGGCCGGTGCGTCGGGAGGTGGCCCAAGCGGCTACGCTTGCGATGTGTCGACGAGCGGTGTGGATTTCAGCGAGAGCGGGCGCGTTGAGGGCTCTACAGACGCCCACAACACGATTCGGACCGAGCACGGCTTGCCCGATCTCACCTGGGACGACAGCCTGGCCGCCTACGCCTACGTGTGGGCCACTGAACTCGTCGAGAAAAACGGGTGCACCATGGAACACCGGCCGCAAGACGGCTCCAGCCCGTGCAACCAGGTGCACGGTGAGAATCTCGCTTGGAACAGTGGGTATGCCGAGACTGCGAAAGGCGTGGCGGATCGGTGGGCGAGCGAGGTGAGCGACTACGACTACGCAAGCAACAGCTGCACGGCCGGCAAAATGTGCGGCCATTACACCCAGATCGTATGGCAGGACACGACCCACGTCGGCTGCGCGATGCTCAGCTGCCCCGGCAACGCCGAGATGTGGGTATGCAACTACAACCCCCCAGGTAATTGGGTTGGCCAGCAGCCCTACTGAGCGCCGAGGCTACCGTTGACTCCGGCGCAGACCTCCTTCGCATGCTTCGACACGGCGATCGGTCGCTGCGCCCTCGCGTGGAGCGCCCGGGGCGTACGCGCACTCTGCCTGCCCGATGGAAACGCGACGCGCACGGTGCGCAACCTGCTGATGCGTGAAGCTCGAGCCGAGCCCGGGAAACCAACGGCTCTCGCCCGGGCCGCGATCACCGCGCTCCAAGCGTATCTGCGCGGTCAAACGAGTGCGATGGCGACGGTGCCCCTCGACTTGACGGGCCACACCCCCTTCTTACGAAAAGTCTACGGCGCCTTACGTGAGGTACCAGCGGGTCACACCATCTCCTACGGACAACTCGCCAAGGCCGCCGGCTCATCGAAAGCCGCGCGGGCCGTCGGCCGGGCCATGGCTCGCAATCCATTACCGATCCTCATCCCCTGCCATCGGGTGTTGACCAGCGATGGAGGCCGCGGCGGCTACTCCGGCCCTGGTGGTCTCGCAACGAAAGCCCGGCTGCTGGCCCTCGAAGGCGTCGCCCTCCGATCATGAGATGCGGCAAGTCTGCTCGTAAGCGCGGCCGAGCCACGTCACGAGCGCTTGACCTGCTTGCTCGACGGTCTCGCCAAAAGCGATGATACCGTCCTCGTGGCCTCCCATCGCGAGGAGGTTCGTGGCCTGCACGGTGCTGCCCCGGTACAAGCGCTGCACCTCTCGCGCCATTTGCGGCGTGCCGTAGGGCACCCGAGGATCGGTCGTCGGGAGCCTCAAAGCCTGACGCGCCCTCCACATGACCGGGCTGTGAGCGTGCAACACGAAACGAATCGCCGGCGAAAGGTCGTAGATCGCGCCGTGGGTCATCGTCTCGGAGGAGGGTTGGGTGGTCCCCCGGCTGCGCACCCAGTTGCGGTCGTAGTCGTACTGCTCGACGAGACAAAAGTCGGACAACCCGACCCGGCCCATGCCGCCGGTCTGCGTCCCGCTGATCAGCATCGCCCGTTGGCCACAGACCGCGCTCGGTGGCCCGATGCGGGCGCTCACGTTGCCGTAGGCTGCCCCGCCGTAGCGATCTGGACGCTTACCCACGAGGCCGAGCAGACCGATCATCTCCCGCCATGCGATGAGTTTGCACGCCACATCCCCCATACGCCGCGGATCGAGCACCTCGTGGTGGTGTTCGGCCTCGAACTTGATAACCCCTTCGTCGTCGTGCACGATCTCGACGGTTTTAGCGCCCGTGAGCCAAAGAGACAAAGCTGATATGTACCCATTCATGAACACCGCCCGATTCCTGGTGTGCGGCGCGCTCGCGGCCATGGCCATGGCCGAATCCTCTCCCGCAGCAGCCGCCGATTGGATCATCAAGCAGCCCAATCGCCACCCGAACTATTTCATCGAACTCGAACCCCACGCGTCGATGATCCTCTGGCGCCGGACGATCCACCGCAGATTCGTGACCCTGGACAGCGAAGCGGGGCAGACGGAATTCGGAGGCGGCGCTCGAATCAACTTCGAAATCGTGGACCCCGTCATCCCATCCCTCAACAATTCCATCGCCCTTGGAACCGGTCTGGATTTCATGAGCTGCTCCTCTTTCTGCCGCAATCAAGTTCAAGTTTTCCTTCCGGCCGTCGCACAGTGGAATTTCTACCTCACGCAAAAATGGAGCGTCTATGCCAACCTCGGCGGCGTGCTGCGGACGACCGACCTGTTTAGCAACACCTTCTTCGACTTCATCACGGAGCTCGGTGGTCGCTACCATTTCAACGACAAAGTCGTGCTCAACATGCGCGTCGGTTATCCCTTCTCGATCGGCATCGGCCCGGGGTTTTACCTTGGTTCGCGGGACGAATAGTCGATCGCGTGCGAACTGTCATGGCGAGTCGAGATGGAGCAGACTAAAGTGGACCTAGATGTCTCATTTCTTTGACATCCTACTCGGGATTTTTGGCCTCGCGCTGCTGATGATCGTCCATGAGGGCGGGCACTTCCTGGCGGCTCGTGCCTTCGGCATGCGGGTCATCACGTTCTCCATCGGCTTCGGTCCGACGTTTTTTCGCATCGAACCCGAGGACGGTCACTTTTGGTTCACGACATTGGGCGGGAAGGTACGATTGAGGGTCGGGAAACACGATCCGGAACGCCACGGCCCAACGGTGTACCAGGTGGCGATGATCCCGTTTCTTGCCTACGTGCAGATCGCCGGAATGAATCCCTTCGAGGAGGACGATCCCGAAGACGACGGCAGCTACGCCAACGCAAGCCTGTTTGGACGGATCACCACCATTTTTGGCGGCCCGCTCGCCAACTACCTCTTCGCCTCGGTGTTCTTCTTTTTCAGCTTTTACTACGGCGGCATCATCGAGCTACCGCCCCCCGGCGAGCGGGACACGACCGTGCACGTCTTGCCGGACCACCCCGCCGCCAAAGCCGGGCTGAAAGACGACGACACGATCGTCGAGGTCGCCGGGACCAAGGTGAGCGAGTGGAAAACCATGGCGAAAGCCATTTCCTCACGCCCGGGAAAGCCGCTCGCCATCGTTGTCATGCGCAAGGGAGAGCGCATCGCCCTTACCGTAACGCCAAAAACGACCAAGGATGGCAAGGGCCGCATTGGGGTGAGTCTCAAGGGAAAACGCGTGATGGTGTCAGCCCAAAAAGCAGCCGAGTTGGCCGTCACCAGACCTCCGCGCGTCGTTCGCAATTTGGTCATCGGCCTGGGCAAGCTCATCACGGGCGAGATCGACGGCGAGCTGAGCGGTCCGGTGCGGATCGTTCAGGAGAGCGCCCGGATGCTGAGGCGCAGCGTGACCGATTGGCTTTATCTCCTGGGCGTGCTGTCCGCCTATCTCGGAGCCTTCAATTTGTTCCCCTTCCCGGCACTCGACGGCGGACGCTTGATGTTCCTCGGGTACGAACTGGCCACGCGCAGACGACCCAACCCCCGCATCGAAGCGCAGATCCACATCGTCGGCTTGGTGATGCTGCTCGGCCTGATGGTCTACGTCACGATCTTCAATGATCTCGGTCTCGGAAAGTAGCCCTAACTCTCGGTCCGTCGCCAAAGCGAACAGCCCATAGGTCATTTCCTTGCGGACACCGTGAACAAACTTCGTTAAGAGGCCCGCGATGGATCTCTTCAATCTGCTCGACACCTACGACTACGGTGGGGTGCATTTCGGCCGCGATGCGGCGAGCGGAATGTGCTGCATCGTCGCGATTCATGACACGCGGCTCGGGCCCGCCATCGGCGGATGTCGCTTCTTGCCCTACGACAGCGAACGGGATGCCGTCATCGACGCCCTGAGATTGGCCCGGGGCATGACCTACAAGGGCGCGCTTGCCGGTCTGCCCCACGGCGGTGGTAAGACGGTCATCATTCGGCCGAACCGAATGTTCGATCGCGCAGCGATCTTTCGCTCCTTCGGGCGCTTCATCGACGGCCTTGGAGGACGCTACTTCACAGCGGAAGACTCCGGCACCGGCGTCGAAGACATGGAGGTCATTCGCTCGGTCACCAAGCAGGTCGTCGGCACGGATGGCGGCTCTGGCGACCCCTCCCCCTTCACCGCCCTTGGCGTGCGGCGCGGAATCGAGGCCTGCGTGAAGCTCAAGCTCAACCGGGCCTCGATCGAAGACGTGCACGTGGCCGTCCAAGGCGTGGGGCATGTTGGCTATCACTTGTGCCGAGAACTGCATGCCCAGGGGGCCTCCCTCTCCGTCGCAGACGTCGATCCGCTGAAGGCCGAACGGGCCGAGCGCGAGTTCGGAGCGACGGTCATCCCCATCGAGAAAATCTTCGACGTCGAATGCGATGTCTTGGCGCCGTGCGCCTTGGGATCGGCTCTCAACGACGACACCATCCCCCGGCTTCAAGCGAGCATCATCGCAGGCGCGGCCAACAATCAACTCGCCGAACCTCGACACGGAGATGACCTCAACGCGCGCGGGATCTTGTACGCGCCCGATTATGCCATCAACGCCGGAGGACTCATCAATGTCGCCCTCGAACTTCAAGACTACAGCGTAGAAAAAGCCACGAATCTCACGATGAATGTCTACGACACGATCTTCGAGATCGCCGAGCGGAGTCTCGCTTCGATGACGCCGACCTACCGAATCGCCGATGTGTTGGTCGAAGAGAAACTCGCAGCCGTTTCCCAGAACGGATAAGAGCAGCGCTCATCATGAGTGACCAACGCGAAGCTCCCGTGAGCGCCACAACGGCGCGCGAACACGACATCGTTGACAGCGCGCTGCAACATGTGTGGCAAGTGGCGAACAAGCTGTCTCAAATTCAGCCACCGAAGCACGACAACTACCGGGTGACGATCTTCGGCTCGGCGCG
Source organism: Polyangiaceae bacterium (assembly GCA_029941785.1). Lineage (GTDB taxonomy): Bacteria > Myxococcota_A > Polyangia > Polyangiales > Polyangiaceae > JAPYTK01. The sequence goes on from JAPYTK010000044.1 coordinate 7,534, forward strand.
CATCAGGCCGGGCCAAGAGCTTTACGAAGACGTCAAAGAGCTCGCGGCGAAGTGCGCGCAAAAGCGCTGTGATATCGTCACCGGCGGTGGGCCAGGATTGATGCAAGCCGCCAACGAGGGAGCGCAACTCGGAGACCCCGACGACAAGATCCAGTCCATCGGGATCCGCGTCGATCTACCCTTCGAACAAAGCGCCAACGCCTTCGTCGAGGACTGCTACACCCACCAGACCTTCTTCACGCGTCTGCACCACTTCATTCGACTATCGAACGCCTTCATCGTGGTCGGCGGTGGTATTGGCACCACGCTCGAGACGCTCATGGTGTGGCAGCTGCTGCAAGTACGCCACGTCAGCGACGTGCCCCTCATCATGGTGGGCCCCATGTGGCGTGGCTTGATCGATTGGGCCAAGCAATACATGGTCAACCACGACCCGCCGCTCGCCGGCGCCAATGACCTCGGTATTCCCGTCTGCGTCGACACGGTCGAGGAAGCGCTCGCGCTGCTCGAGCCGCACATCGCCCAATTTCACGGCAAGACTGCCACACCATCATCGGACAGTTAGGACCACGAGAAGAGCACCAACATGCCCCGTCACGACAAACGAAATTACGACCAGCCACGGCCCATCGAGATCGAGGTCGGGTTCCAGCGCAACGCGGAGGGCTCGGTCCTCTATCGCGCTGGAAAGACTGTGGTTCTATGTACCGCTTCCCTCGACAGCGATGTTCCAAAGTGGATGGCCGAAAAACAAACAGGTTGGCTCACCGCCGAATACCAAATGCACCCTCGGGCCAATCCCAAGCGCCGTGAGAAACGTGAAGGTCGCGACGGTAGACTTGGAGGTCGAACCCAGGAGATTCAGCGACTGATCGGCCGGAGCCTGCGTGCTGCCGTCGATCTCAAAGCACTGGGTCCGCGGACCATCACCTTGGACTGTGATGTGCTCGAGGCCGATGGTGGGACGCGCACGGCATCGATCACTGCCGGCTTCATCGCGACCGCTATGGCCCTGTACAAACAAGGTTTGGCGCGGGTACTTCGCGACCAGGTCGCAGCGATCAGCATCGGCTTGGTGCGAAACGAAGTGTGCGTCGATCTCGATTACATCGAGGACAGCGGAGCCCAGGTTGACATGAACGTCGTCGCCACAGCCGGCCAACGACTCATCGAGGTACAAGGCACCTCCGAGGGAGAGGCTATCGAGCGGGCGCAATTCGAAGCGCTACTCGACGCCGCCTTGGGCACGATGGACCATCTGTGCACGAAACAACGCGAAGCCCTCGAGGCGGCAGACATGAGTCTCGCGCCGCTGCTGCAATCGAAGACCGACTAGGCTAAAGAAAGTGGGAAGGAACTTATGGACCCGGTGATGAGCATCGTCGTTGCGACCAACAATCGCGGCAAACTGGCTGAGATTCGTTCGATCTTGGCGCACCTTCCTATCGAAGTTTTGTCCATGACGGAGGCGCTCGGCGAGACACCAAGCATTGTCGAGAACGGCACGACCTTCGAAGATAACGCGATCATCAAGGCCCGCGCGGTTGCCAATCGTTGCAAGGCGATCACGCTGGCAGACGACTCTGGACTCGAGGTCGACGCGCTTGGCGGAAAGCCTGGCGTTCGCTCTGCTCGGTTTGCCGGCGACGGCGCCTCGGACGCGCAAAACAACGCGGAGTTGCTCAAGCAACTCGAGGACGTCAGTGAAGAGGAGCGCGTGGCCCGCTTTCGCTGCGCCATCGCCCTCGTCGACCCTTGGCAGACGACCGACGCGCCGATGCTCGTCGAAGGTAGCTGTGAAGGAACCATCGCGCGAACACCAACGGGAACGGGTGGCTTCGGGTACGACCCGCTGTTCATCGTCGCGGAGCGCGGTTGCACGATGGCCGAACTCGACAAGGCGGAGAAGAACCGGATCAGCCACCGTGGGCGCGCGTTGGCGGCCCTGTCGCCACAAATCGCGGCGCTCATCGAAAGGCGCGTCGCCGCTGCAGCGAAACTCGGCACCGCCAGAGACTGAGGCCGCGGCGTGACGATGTTGCCGATCAACCCTCGGTCCGCGGGGATGAAGTACTCGACGATCGGACTCGAGCTTGCCTTCTCGGTCATCTTTGGCTGGTGGGCCGGGAGCTGGTTGGACGGAAAATTCGATACGGCGCCCTTCCTTGAGATCAGCGGCTTCGGTGCAGGCCTCTTCGCTGGTTTTCGAAGCCTCTTCCGCGCCGCCAAGCAGATGCAGCAGGACGCAGACCTCGACACCCAAGCCGACGCAGCCGCCGCTGCCGCGGCGCGAGGAATCGTCCACGCCCCTGACGATGCGGCTGGCGAAACGACTTGCACCACCGAGGCGGACGAGCCGGCCCCAGCTGACGCCGACGCGCAGCTCTCGGCGAGCCAGGAGCGTTCCGATGAGCACTGAGACTCCGCAAGACACCGGCACCCCAGAGCCAGAGCGACAGAAGCTCGACAGTTCGCTTCGTTGGTCTCTCATCGCCGTGGTGGTGGTGGCCGTGCTTCTCGCGGTTGCCACAGGGTTTATCCAAGGGGCTCGCAGCGGTTTTGGCGTGCTCGTCGGCGGCGCCGTGGCAACAATAAACCTGTTGATTTTCATACATATCGTTCAGGGCGTGCTCGCGGGAGGACGGTACGGTCGGCTGTGGATCCTCGCCGCGATCCTCAAGCTCGGCGGCCTGCTGGGCGGCGCCTGGCTGCTGATGAAAACGGGGATTTGCAGCGGTGGGCAGTTGGCGATTGGATATGCCGCCCTGCCATTCGGGGTCGTGGTCGGCAGTCTCGTCGCGCCCCAACCGGACGACGAGCACAACGGGGCTGGTCGCGACACAGATTAACTGCTACGCGGCGGGTGATCTCGTCGCCCCGGACGGCTCCCACGAGGCCCAGACATGCCCGAACATACTTCACTTCTACACTACCTGATGTTCCGCCTCGACGAGTGGTGGTTCGATGGCGCCCTCGTTGATGGCGCGCACAACATCGGCCACACCGCCATGGGCCATCACATCGGGTACAAGAGCCTCGAGCCCGTCTTCATGGCTGGTCTGGTGATGCTGCTCATCATCTACTTTGCCGCTGAAGTGCGCGGTACCTACCGCGACCTCAAGGTCTCGACCATCCCCGAAGAAGAGCTAACGCTGCGGACGTTTTTCGAGGTGTTCTTCGAGTATTTTTACAACATGGCCAAGGAGATCATGGGAGAGAAGAACGCCAAGCGTTACTTCCCCATCATCGGCGCGTCGGCCATCTTCATCTTCATTTCGAACGCCGCAGGCATGGTGCCCGGTTTTCTGCCACCGACCTCCAACCTGAACATCACGGCGGGCTGCGCTCTGGCGGTGTTCTTGGTCTTCAATTTCTACGGCCTTCGCGACAACCTGAAGACCTACGTCGGCCACTTGGCGGGCTGGGGCGTGTTCAAGCAAATCTTGCCCAGCCTTTTGCTGGCCCTGTTGATGTTGCCCATCGAGCTCATCTCAACCTGTGTGCGCCCCGTCACGCTGGCCATTCGCCTCATGTTGAACATGTCGGTCGACCACCTCTTGGTCGGCATCTTGGGGAGCATGGTGGCGATTCTGCTGCCGGTTCCGGTCATGTTTCTGGGACTCATCGTCATCTGCGTCCAAACGCTGGTGTTCTGCCTTCTGACGGCCATCTACATCGGTCTCGCCACCGAGCACGCCCACGACCACTAAAAGGGGTGGTCAACAGGCCCAGGACAGTTTAAACGGTGCGCCGAATGCACCGGTTCGAATCTTCGAACGAACCCAAATTCCCCACCCGGGGATCTCAAGGAGCAAGAATCAAAATGTCGCTAAAGAACAAGCTTTCGCTGGTCGTAGCCACGGTCACCTCCGTGCTCATGGTACCTGCCATCGCCCTCGCACAGTCCGATGCCGCAGCCAACAAGAACGACACCATGTCGTGGTTGGCGCTCGGTGCCGCCATCGCCATCGGCTTGGCCGCGCTCGGCGGAACGACCGCTCAGGGTCGCGCCACCGCCGCCGCGCTCGAGGGCATCGCCCGTCAGCCCAGCGCTGCCGGTCGCATCCAGACGCCCATGATTCTGGGCCTGGCGCTCATCGAGTCGCTCGTGCTGTTCGCACTCGTCATCGCGTACTTGCTGCAAAGCAAGATCACGCTCGGCTGAGCCGACAAAGGCCTCGGCGAGTCATCTAAACGAGACCGCCCCCGGGTGAAGTGCTGCTCGCAGCACAGCTCGCCACGACCGACGCGATCGGCCGTGGCGTTCTTTTGTCTCGCGCTCACTCGATGGAAACGGCGGCCGACCCCATCGCCCCGGACGCCGCCGCACTCCCCGTTGACGCCGCCGCACTCCCCGTTGACGCCGCCGTACTCTGCGCTGGCTCGGCGCTGACAAGCTCGAGGTCGTCATCTTCCTGGGCTGACGCCGAGGCCTCCGCCGAGCCGCTCTTCTCTTCGTCCTTCGGGCCTTCGTTGTACCCGCGGGGCCGATACTGCGGATCGACGCCCTTGTGAGACTCGTGGTTGTTGAGCGTGTCGACAGCCAGATAGGCGATCCAACTCCCGGGATTCTTGTCGGCCAGCGCGCGCAGAGCCGTGTCGTGCTCAAGAAGGATCTTCTCGTCGTACATGCACTGCAGGGCGAGTGCGATGAGACTGCGCTCGTTGGGTCCCACGGCGAACCCCTTCTCGTAATAAGGCCAGGCTTCGGCGGCCCGCTTCATCCGACATAAGGTGTCCCCGGTGTAGATGTTGGCCATCGGCCATTTTGGCGCCAACTCCAGTGCGATCTTGCTCTCCGCCAGACGGGTCTTCAGATCGCCCCGGGCGCCGGTCATGACCGAGTAGTTCAAGTGTGCCTTGGCGCTTCGTGGCACCGCATCCTTGGTGGCTTTCCAGAAGGCCAGGTCGTTGTAGTAGTCCATGGAGTGCCGGTAGGCCTGAACCGTCTGAAACACGACGAACAGGACGAGGCAAGCAACTGCCGGCCGCAACCGCCAAAGGCTCAAATGGCCAAAGCGATCGATGAGATAGGCGAAGAAAAGAGCGAGAATCCAACTACTTCCCATCGCCGGGAAGTACCAAAAACGCTCAGCGCGGACCGTCGGCAGGACCGCGGGAATGTTCGAATGGGGGAAGTAGCTCACGACGATCCACAGACTGCCGCAGACGAGAAAGACCGGCACGATGTGCCGCCACGGCCACGGACCGGCAGGAAGTTTCGCGCGACTCGCCGACCGCCAGCCATCGACCAGAAAACCAACTCCGATCACGAAGACGAAGAGCGAAACGGGCCACGTATGCACCCAGGAGGGAGCACCTCCGAGCTTCATGCCCACCTCCATCGCCAGCGCGCTGAGCCCCCCGATCGCGACGAAGCTTCCGATGATCATCCAGCGACGGCGAAATCCGTGGGCGGGGGCAGCCAGCATCGGACTGGTCATGCGGCGCCACCCGGCAGTGGCATCGATCGAGCGGAGCGCATCAGACAAGGTTGCGTCCCGCAGTAGCTGCCGCCCGTCACGGCGCTCCCGCCACCAGGCCAGAAACATGAGGGGCAAGGCCGCGAGGAAAGGCCCAATCATGGCCAAGCCGCCCGCCACGCTCTCCCAAGCGTAGAGACTTTTCGGGATCGGCTCTTGCGGGAAGGAATAGTCGCCGCTGAGCGTCCACGGAAACACGACCTGTCCGAGTCCCCGCCAGAAAACGCGCAGTGCACCCGACACGCGGTGAGGAAAATCGGCCTCAGCGAGCGGATTGTTGAGTGGATCCTTTGGCAGAGGCGCCTGATGAAACCACACCATGAAATCGACGAATGCGCGCTTCATCCAGTGTACGCCGGGGGCCAGCGGTTCGGAAAGGGCCTCAGGCAAAGGAGAACCGAACCACTGTTTTCGTAGCTCGACGTACAGCACGAAGGCGCCCAGCGATGCAGCGGCTGCGAGCAATGCGCGCATGAGCCGAGCGGGACGCTGGGGATGCAACAACGGAGCGGTCATCAGCGCGACGACAGGTACGAGCGGTACGCACACGAGGGCGCTCTCCTTGGAAAAGAGCCCCAAGAGCAGAGCGATAAATATCCCCAGGGGCATGGCTCGTCCCGGTAAGCGCAGGGCCGATAAGGCGAGGACTGCCCCGAGACCACCGAGCACATCCGCGATCCCCACAAGGCCGCTCACCGCTTCGGTTATCACCGCGCAGGCCACAAACAACAGTCCCGTCAGCCAGCCCACAAGGCGCCGCCGCGTCAGGGCGAACGCGAAGGAACCCAGCATCGCGCCTGACACGCCGTGCACCACGAGATTGAGCAAGTGATGCCAAAAGGGATGTTTGGTGATCGTCCACAGGGCCCGCCAGTAGAAATTGGGGATCGGTCGGTAAGATCCGATGCTCGCGGTGGGCGGTAGGCCCCAAAAATCGCGATGAATCGCATCGCCGTAGCTCAGCCCGTTCATTCCGTTGACGTAGGGGTTGGCGAGCAAGGCTTCTTGTTCGTCGAAAATGTAGTTCGTCGCCGGATGCCGAATGAACAGGATCACGCTCAAGATGACGAGCGGAATGACGGCATAGCGGAAGCGTGGCGGCCGACTAGCGAAGAAGTTCAGCGTGGCAAACCAAACCCACGACAAGGTGTCGCGCGCCGGTTTCCAAGCCCGCCGCCACCACGGCGAACGCAAGGGGATCTCCGCCATGTCAACCTTGGTCGGAGGGCCCAACGATGGGATCGGGGATCGGCCAGATATCGCCCCAGCAGCTCTGCCCGCCGTCGACGCGGTAAATACTCCCCGTCACGAAGTCATTTTGATCGCTCGCGAGAAAGAGGATGACCCGGCCTACCTCGTCAACCTGCCCGAGCCGCCTCAGCGGTGTCGCGAGCCGACCCATTTCCAAGGCTTCTTCGCCATACTGGGCCGTGCCGCTCGAGCGGATGTTGTTGCCAGGCGCCACGCAATTGACGCGCAAATTGTGCTGAGCCCACTCGACCGCCAGGCTCTTGGTGAGGTTCTCGACACCAGCGCGGGCGGCACCGGTATGCGCCATGCCTGGAAATCCGCGCTGCACCATGGCCGTGACCATGACGACGCGACCACGTTTCGCGGGGATCATCGCGCGATTCGCAACCTCGCGGGTCATGAAGAAGGTGCCGTTCAGATTGTTCCGAACCACCGCGGTCCAACCATTGGGCGACAGCAACTCGGCAGGGCTGGGAAACTGGCCGCCGGCGTTGTTGATGAGCACATCGATCTTGCCGTAGACGTCGAGCACCTCGCCGATGAACGGCTCGATTTGATCAGGCTCGCGAATGTCGCAGGAAACGGCGAGAACATCCCCTCCTCGAACGGCCTCTATCTCCGCCTTCGCTGCTTCCAGCTTGCTCTCCGTACGACCACATATCGCTATCTTGGCCCCCAGCAAGGAGAGTTCCTTGGCGCAGCGCAGGCCGATCCCGCTCCCGCCACCAGTCACCAAACAAACCTGGCCCTCGAAGAGTCCAGGAGCATACATTGAGGTCAGCTCAGGCACCTCGCCCTTGTACAACAAGTTGTCGATGCTGGCACGTCGCGCCACGCGCCAGCTTGCGCTATACGAGCCGAACATGAAGCGCGAAGCTACGATTCAGGAACAGCTCCACGAAGCGATCGCCAGCGCCATCGACGGTGCGCAAATCGACGTCCGTGGGGGCCAAGGCGGACACTACGAACTCGAGGTGGTCTCAACGGCCTTCGAAGGCCTCAGCACGCTCGAGCGACATCGTAAAGTCCTGTCATCCATCAAGGAACTCATGGGCGGCGACGCGGCCCCCGTACACGCCATCGATCGGCTCGTGGCGCGGACGCCCTGACCCCCCGAGACGTCGATGCCGTGGGTCACTGCCAAACTACGAGGACAGCGCGTCTACGCGAGGTCCGATGGGCAAGGCCAGCTCGTGTCCGAAGGTGGGCGAGTCGAGATCCGCTACAAACCGAATGATGGTCGCATGTACCGGGCAGCGGCGCGCAACCTCGATGTCATCGACCCGACGCCCTTGCCCGACGACACCTGTGCGCCCGCCGAAGGCGTGCAGAAGGCAAAATCGGAGACCGCGGCGGCCGCGCCTGAGCAGGCTGCAAAAAAGAAGAGAGCAAAGAAATCCAACAAGTGGCCAGCGCCGAAGACCACCCCGAGCAAAGAGGGTGAGTTCGTCGTGTACACGGACGGCGCTTGTTCCTCCAATCCCGGACCCGCCGGCCTCGGCGTGGTGTGGATCGGCCCCGAGGGGCGAAGCGAACTGAGCGAGTTTCTCGGCCATGGGACGAACAACATCGCAGAGCTGTCCGCGATTGGTCGCGCCCTGACTCGAATTCCGAACGCCGCCCCCGCCACCATCCATACCGACAGCCGCTATTCCATCGGCGTGCTGCAGGACGGATGGAAAGCCAAAGCAAACCAAGATCTCGTCGCGTCGATCCGGACCCAGCTCCAAGCCCATCCGCGGGTGCGATTGGTGTACGTCAAGGGCCACGCAGGGATCGAGCTGAACGAGCGGGCCGACGAGCTCGCGCGTCGAGCAGTCGAGACCCGCAGCGATAGCGCTTCGTAGTAGGCTTGGTTCGCATCATGACCCGCCCAACACCGGTAGTTCTGTGCATCCTCGACGGCTTCGGAGAACGCGCCGACGACGACGCCAACGCCACACGCCTCGCCGCGACACCGGCGCTCGATGCCTTACGCTCGAGCCACCCCTGCACCCAACTCGCGGCCTCTGGCCGGGCGGTAGGTCTCCCCGAAGGGGGGATGGGCAACAGCGAGATCGGGCATCTCACCATCGGGGCCGGCAGGGTTCTTCTGACCGACGTGTGTCGGATCAACGACGCCATCGCAGCCAACAAGTTTGGCATGAACGAGATGGTGGATCAGACGATGCGCATCAGCATTTACCACGAGCGACCGCTCCATTTGTTCGGCCTTCTTTCAGACGGCGGGATCCACTCGCACATCGATCACCTGTTCACGCTGATCGACACCGCGCATTTTCATGAAATTCCCATCGTCGTGCATGCTTTCCTCGATGGACGGGATACGCCCCCGCGCTGTGCCATGGACTACCTCGACAAACTGCAGATGCATCTCGAGGGAAAGGACGGCAGCATCGGAACCATCTCAGGCCGCTACTACGCGATGGACCGCGACGAACGTTGGGATCGAGTGGACCGAGCGTTCCACGCCATCGTGCGGAACAAGACGCTAGGCCCGGACGCACCCCGCGCCGAAACACCGTTCGACCTCGTGTCCCAATCTTACGGCCAAGGGATCTCCGACGAGTTTGTCGTGCCCGCCCGGATCGGCGACTACCAAGGACTGGGCGGTGAGTTCATGGCAGACTTTGCCTCCCCAACCCCGGTTTGGGAGTGGACCGGCGAGGACGCCGGCTTCGCTTTCAATTTCCGCGCCGACCGCATGCGCCAACTCACCGGAATGTTCACTCGGCAAGGGATCCCCGACTACGTGCTCGACGACCTGCTCGTCGACCGAGACAAGCCCGTGCGCGCCTTCCAAGAACACTATTTCGCAACCATGACCCGCTACGGCGACAGCTTCGACCTACCCGTGGCTTTCCCGAAGGACAAGCTGAGCCAGACCCTCGGTCAGCTGGTCAGCGAGGCAGGATTGACACAATTGCGCTGCGCGGAGACCGAGAAGTTTCCGCATGTGACCTGCTTTTTCAGTGGTGGCCAAGAAGAACCCTTCGACGGTGAGAGCCGAGCCGTCGTTCCCTCGCCTCGACTCGTCGACACCTATGACGAGAAGCCCGAAATGAGCGCAGCCAAGGTCGCCGCCAAAGTCGTCGAGGCGATCGAGGCGGGCCAAACGGATTTCATTTGCGTGAATTTCGCGAACCCCGACATGGTCGGGCATACGGGCAAACTCGACGCCGCCCGGGCTGCCGTCGAAGCCGTCGATCACGCCATCGCTCAGATCGTCGATGCCATCGACAAGACCGGCGGGGCGCTTCTCGTCACGGCCGACCACGGCAACTGCGAGATGATGACCGATTCGGCTGGGCGTCCTCATACCGCTCACACGACCAATCCCGTTCCACTCATCTGCTTCGATCCCGGCCCCCGTTCTCGACGCCTGCGCGAAGGCGGTAGTCTGGCCGATATTGCCCCCACGGTGTTGGACTTGATGGGCATCGATCCACCCGAGCTCATGACCGGACGCTCGCTGCTTGAGAGCCACGAATGAGCGCGCCGCGGCTCGACGGCTATACGCTCTCCGCCCCGGTTTCGTCTCAGGGACGAGCGGTTAGTTATCGCGCCGAGCGACAAGCGGACGGACGACGAGTCACCGTCAAGCTACCGAGTGGTAACACGACGAACAGCGACGCTCTGCGCCGACAACTGCGGCGCGAGCGGGACTTGCTGAGCCGGCTCAAACATCCAGGCTTGCCAACGCTGCTCGAATTCATCGAGGAAAGACCGGCTCTGCTCACCGACGATGCCGGCGGTTTTCGGTTGACAAAACTCCTCGATCAGGGCCCGCTCGAAGTCGGGGGAGCCCTCGCCATCGCGATACAGCTTTGCAGCATCCTCGCCGCCCTGCACCACCGCGACGTCATTCACGGAAGCCTCAACCCTTCGTCGGTGGAGCTCACGGAAAACGGAGGCGTCTATCTGCACGACTGTAGTGCACCAGAGCCCGCAGAAGATCTCCGCAGCCCCGAAGACATGGCACCTGAACAGCTTCTCGACGGGGCCCTGGATCCATCCACCGACGTTTTTCTCGTCGGCTCGCTGCTGTATCGGATGCTGACCGGTGAGACTCCCTTCGCGGACGGCCGTGACGCCGACCGACAGGTTCGCGCGCGCACGCTGCGCCGTCGCATTCGATTGTCCGGTCGGCTTGGCGATCGACGATTCACCATGCGGCTGGACAAGATCCTGACCCGATGTTTGCGAGAGCGAAATCGTGATCGTTACGCTACGATGGAACCACTACAGACGGCCCTGACTACCGTGCTGCACGCGTACGACATGACGCCTCGCGAGCAACTGGTGAGGCTCGCGGTCGCACGAGCTGGACTCGGCGACAGCCGCGGAGTCAACCTCATGTCACCAAGGCGATCGACGCTTTCGAGTGACGCGAACCGACCGCGTTTAGTCCTAGCGCTCAGCGTAGGCAGCCTGCTGCTCGCCGCTGGAATCGTGGCGCGATGCTCGTCGACCGAAATCAGCGATCCCTTTCGTGTTGGCGCGCAGGGCATCGTCAAAGGACCCGCCAAACTGCAATTCCTCGCGCAGCCATGGGCAGAAGTGCATCTCGATGGCCGGCTCCTCGACGTCACACCCATTGGCCAAGCCGTGCAAGTGGCGCCCGGCAAGCACCTCGTGGAGTTCAAGCATCCTCACGCCGCCACGCAGACCCGACACATCGAGGTGATTCCAGAGCAGCTTTTGGTGATCGACATCGAGATGGCTATCGTTCGACCAACTTCCACGACGCCGAGCGCGACGGCAAGCCAAACGAAACCACCCAGCGACCGCTAATTCGATGGCGAAGGCCGGCTCGAACCAGCAGGTGATGCCGGCAAGGGATCGAGAACGACACGCGGCTTCAGTCGCTTGAGCAATCGAAATCCAATCCCACGAACACGCAAAAGCTGACGCAGCGAGCGAAACCGCTTGAGACGAGAACGCAAACGCAAGATCGCCTGGGCACGTTTTCTTCCTACGCCAGGCAACTTGACGAGGTCGTCTTCGCTGGCCAGGTTGAGCACCACGCGACCGTCGGGAGTCACCCTTTGCCCTGGCATCGCCGCACGGCCTGAGCACATGGGCTCAGCCTGGGAGCGCGCCGAAGACGCACCTCGGGCAGGAGCGGAGCGCGATGAGGCCCAAGCCGTCGACGATGCCGACGGGCCCGGTAACGCGGTGGTTGGCGAGGAGAGGCGCTCTGCGCTTGCGAGACCAATGCGCGCGAAACCAATGCACGCCACCACCGCGAGGAGAAGTTTCGCGGCCAGAGGCCACCACAATAGAGCCGCAGTCTTTAACCATTTTGCCATGCGCAGTGCCTATACAAGGGCCGTGCCAGCATCCAAGCCTCGAAAAAGAGGTCCACCGCGAGTCACGACGGCTGGCGGGCGCCAGGCGACGATGTGGCGCCCGCCACCCACAAGACGACGAAAAATCGGTTACCATGCGGTTCATGACCTCGCGCACACTGACCCGTCGAGATCTCGTGCAATCCACGGCGGTCCTCGCGGCAGGCGTCGCCCTGACCGCGGAGCCGCTCGACGCTCGGGCGGCGATCCCACGTTACGGGGCACGACCACCAGCGGGGTTCGTGCGGACGAGCATTCCCGGCAGGGTGGTGAGGGTCAACCGAAGCAACACCCTGCAGGCCAACGGACTATGGCCCAAGCCCGATGCCGCCAAACGGATGCTCGAAGGCGTGATGTCCGAACTCACCGGCGAAACGGACATGGCCCGGGCCTTCGGGAAATTCGTCCACCCCGAAGATGTCGTCGCCATCAAACCCAACGGGATCGCCGGTCGGCGTGGTCAGACGATGGCCGCCAACAAGGAGCTCATCCTCGAGGTCGTCAAGGGCGTCATGGCCGCAGGCGTGCCCGCCGAGCGAATCACGATCTTCGAACAGTACCGCGACTTTCTATGGGGAACGCGCGTCGTCACCGATCGCAACACCCTGGCGCTCGCACCAGAGTTTCCGAGTCGCATCAAGACGGCCGTCCACCTGAACAAGGATGCCTCAATGGGCTACATCACCGTCGCGGGGATCCCGACAAAGTATGTTCGACCCTTCACGGAAGCCACCGCGGTGATCAATATCAGCCAGATCAAGGACCACTCGATCTGTGGCTACACCGGTGCCCTCAAGAACATCACCCACGGCTGCAACATCAATCCCCACGCCTTTCACGAACACAAGGCGAGCCCGCAAATCGCCCACCTTTATGCGCAAGAAGTCGTGAAAAGTCGTGTTGTTCTCCACATCATGGATGCCTTCAAGGTGATCTACGATGGCGGTCCGCTCGACAAGAAACCCGAATGTCGGGTCCCCTACGAAGCGGTCTTCGCGACCACCGATCCCGTCGCGATGGACGTCATCGGCTGGGGTATCGTCGAGGAACTGCGCAAGAAGCACGGCCTGCCCACCCTGACGGAGGTTGGCCGGGAACCGAGCTACATCCGAGTCGCCGCAGACTTGGGGCTCGGCGTGTTCGACAGGTCTGAGATGACACTCGTGACGAAAAACGTCTAGCTCGCGGCATGGGCCGGGCGGCTGCACCTCACGACAAATACGCCATGGAAGCAAAAATCAGGCCGCCCAAGATTCTTTAATGATAAGGTAGAACTGGACGTCCGCGCCGAGGGCGCCGTCCTTGTCGATAACCCTGGAGGTCCCGATGCCCATCGGAATGGAGATGAAGCTACAGGTCAAGCTGTCCCAACAGCTGGTGATGACCCCGCAGCTCGTCCAGGCCATCCGCTTGCTTCAGCTCTCGCGACTCGAATTGGTCGATGAGGTTCGGAAGGAACTCGATGGCAACCCGGTCCTTGCCGACGAGCTCATCGAACCTCAAGAACGCCCCCAAACCGACGCCTCCTTGGACAAGGCTGCCGAACGAGAAGCGCCGGTTTCGGCCGCACAACCGGAGCCGACGGGTGGCGACACACAAGGCAACGAGCCACCGGCAAGCGTCCCCCCCATGGACGCGGCGGACAACAAGGACAAGACCGACGAGATCGACTGGGAAAAATACCTCGAGAACCAACAGCTTCGGCAACCGACGGGGACCTCTGCGGCAAACTACGACGATCTCCCGCCCATCGAGGCAAACTACACGCGTCCACCCAATCTGGAAGATCACCTCTTGTGGCAGTTGGGGATGAGCGATTTCGTCGAGGACGAACAGCGCTTTGCAGCGCTGATCATCGGCAATCTCGATGAGAAGGGCTACCTCGATCTCGAGGGTGGCACAGGTCCTGATGGCGAAGTGCTGCCGGACATCACGATCGCCGATCTGGCGAAAGAAGCCGACTTGCATCCCGAAGATGCTGACGAAGTCCTGTTGCTCATCCAACGCTTCGATCCCGTGGGCGTCGCCGCCCGCAACCTTCAGGAGTGTTTGCTCATCCAAGCCGAAGTGCTCGGTTTCGACGACGTGGAAAAGGCCGTCATCACGAACCACCTCCACGACGTCGAACGACGGAACTTGAACGCGATAACCAAGGCCCTCGACATTCCGATGGAGGAGGTGATCGAGGCGGTCAAGGAGATCCAAAAGCTCGAGAGCATCCCGGCTCGGAATTACGCCGCGATCGATGACCGAACGATCGCCATCACCCCCGACGTCTACGTGATCAAGGACGGTGACGAGTTCGTGGTCACCGACAACGATCGGGGTATGCAGCGCCTCTACATCAACGAGTCCTTGGTCAAGAAGATGCTCCTGGATCCGAAGGCGAAGGAGTTCATCAACGACAAGCTACGCAGCGCACAATGGCTCATCCGCGCGATCGAACAGCGCCGGCGCACGATCATCCGGGTCACCGAGTGCATTGTCACCAAGCAGCGGGCCTTCTTCGAGAAAGGCGTCGCCCATCTCAAGCCCATGATCCTGCGCGATATCGCCGAGACCGTCGAAATGCACGAGTCGACGATTTCGCGCGTCACGTCCAACAAGTACGTTCATACCCCGCAAGGCTTGTTCGAACTCAAATACTTCTTCAACTCCTCGATTTCACGTGTCGGAGCTGAAGACATCGCGTCGGAGAGCGTCAAGCAGGCGATCAAACAGATCATCGAGCAAGAGAACAAAGACAAGCCGATGAGCGACCAAGGCATCGTCAAGCTGCTCAAGGAAAGCCAGGGTATCTGCATCGCGCGCCGGACGGTCGCCAAGTACCGTGAGATGCTCGGCATCCTGTCCTCGGCCAAACGCAAGAAACTATTCTGATCCCGGCGCTTCGCTGCGCCGCGAACTGGAAGCTTCCCGGCAAGATTGAAGACCGGCGCCGCCACGACTAACAGACGCCCGTGCCGCTGGATCCCCAAAAACTCTTCGCGAGCTACTTCTTGCCGCTGTACCCGCCCGAAATGCGGGACAAGCTCGGGGTGTTGCGCGCCCGCGACGCCAACCCGGCAAACAATCCGCACATCTTGGCGCAGCTCGACTCGCTCGCCGAGACCTTCGCCAAGCTCGCACCTGAGGCCCTCGATGCACCGGACCTCGACCTCGACTTCAGCGACGCCTCGGTCCACCGGCTCGCGGCGGCTCTCACACGAAAAACGCGAGACTCGCTGATCACCCCGGTGACCGAACTGGACAGGGTCCCGGCGCTCGTTCAGATCGTCACCCACGGCGCCATTTATGTCGGGGCGTGCGCCGTCCGAGGTCACGGAGGCAGCTGGGCCGTACGCAACCCGCTATGGGAGTCTCTGGTCGACCTTCGATCGCGTGCCGGCGAGGCTCAGCTCGCGGTCTTCCAGTGGTGGCTCAAGGCCCTGAGCGACGAGGAGATTGACGAGCCCAGGCTCGCGGACCGCTATCGCAGGCACGTCGAAATGCCGACGATGGATCCCGAGCGGCTGCCCACCCTCGCCCCGGCGGATCGAAAGCTGCCGCGCCTGACGAAGGTTCGCTACGACAGCCTGCACAAGTACCTGCGCGCCCACCTTCCCGAGCTGCGATCGGTGGGCGACCACTTTCCCTCGCCCGAACGCCTCGACGAGCTGAGCTTTCGGTGGCTCGATTTTCTGATGATTGGCGACGGACGGATGCTGTTGATGCACGGACCCACGGATCATGGGGTACACCTGTTCTGGCTCGACATGACGGGTTTCATCTCCTCCGCCTACTTCCCGGCCGACGTCGATCCAGAACACCGGATCGACCTCGTCGACGACAAGATGCAGGTGAACATCCCCGTACAGGGCGACATGCAAAAACACGAAATGCTCTGGTGGGGGCCCTGATGTTCGCCCCCGACATACGGTTCGAGGGCTTCAACGCCCGCGACTACAAGCGCTTCTTGTCCCTGTTCAAGCCGGAACGAGCGACCCGTAAAGATGCCGAGGCGAGCGATGCTGCGACCGCCGGCGAAGGGACCATCGTGGCGGTGCACGACGGCGAGGAGCTGCGCAAGTTGCTGCACTCGCAGGCCGGTCGTCTGAGACTCGACGACGTCGCCCCCCACTGGCCATTGACGGCCGCCTCCCTCGCCACGCGCCATCAAGCCCGGCGTGCAGTGACCCTCAAGCTTGGTGCAATCGAGGAGATGATGGACGACTTGGGCGCCTATGCGCGCCGAAGCGATGACGCCACGACGCAGTGGCTAACCTTGGCCACCTTGTTCCGCCAGCAAGTGGAACGCGGAAATATCGACGTGTGGCCCAAACGATTGGCCGATGTTCCCGTGCCGACACGGGGCATGGTCGAGGGCTGTATCGACATGGTCTGCCCACGCGGAAAGACCATGCTCCTCGGCTTGTTCGATCGCGGCCAACTCTGGACCAGCATCGCCCTGCGCCGAGGCCATGAGGGTTTCGATCTCGTGCTCGGTCCCGCCGAACTGCGCCGCGATGTCGGACTGCTCAGTGGCGACATGCGACGGGACCATCGTCACTTGATCCGCGCGGCAACCGACCGCTGCGGACCGCTGTCCTTTGGTTGTTTCGCCGAGCAGACAACGTTTCGGCAGCTCGAGGTGGATCCCCAACCCGGAGCGTGGGCGCTCGCGGTGGCAGTCCGGGACGTCGTCTTGCACCCCGTCCCGCCCGCGGTCGCCATTCCGCTCGGCCTCGATGCCGGCTGGGCCGCATTCGACGCACTCAAGATCGTCGCTCAGCGCTTCGATCCATCAGGCATCGTGAGCCCTACGCTGTCGGCCTTGCGGGACGTCGCCCTCGGGTCACGTCCCGACCAAGCGCCCCAGACGTTCAACCCGCTCGACATCCTGCGTCGCCTCTTGACCCGCGACTCCCACGAACGGTAGCGGTCTTCAAAGTCCGCCGATGCGAGGCGCCGGCCCGCCTCGACGTCGTCATCCTCGCAAGATTGACCCGACACCCGTCACCCAGCAATCGTCAGCAGGTGCACACCATGTTGCCGTCGCAAGAGTTGCTCGAGCAATCGGTGCCCTGCCCACAGCTCTTGCCGAGCGCACAAGCACCGCAGCTGCTGCCGCCGCAGTCCACGTCCGTCTCATCCTGGTTTTTCACCTTGTCGCTGCACGTCGCGGCCTGGCAGACATTGCCCGCGCAGACGCCGCTCTGACAGTCGCTCCCCAAGCCGCACGCTTTGCCGTCCGCGCAAGCGCTACACGCATTGCCCCCGCAATCGACATCGCTTTCGCTGCCGTTGTTGATGGCGTCGTTGCAGGCCGGCGCTTGGCACACCGCGGTGGTACAGACGCCGGTCGTGCAATCGCTCGCGATGAGGCAAGCCTTGCCGTCCGCACAGGGGAAACACACCCCGCCGCCACAATCGACATCGGTCTCCGCACCGTTGAGCATCGCGTCGACGCACTCGCCGAAACAAACGCCGCCGCTACATTGGTTGCTCGCGCAGTCAGCGTTCAGCTGACACAGCTGACCGTCGGCGCACGCACTGCAAAGGATCCCGCCGCAGTCGACGTCCGTTTCATCCTGATTCGTCGCCGCATCGTTGCAATCTGCAACCTGGCACGTGTTCGCGCTGCACGCGCCGCTCGTGCAGTCGGTGCCGATCTGACAGGCCTTGCCATCCGGACAAGCGTCACAGCTCAGGCCCCCACAATCGACATCCGACTCTTTGCCGTTGGCGATCATGTCCCCACATGTAGCCGGCTGGCAGATCGAGCCGGTGCAGATCTCGCTCGTGCAGTCAGCCGGGATCAGACACGATTGAAAATCACCGCAGCTCGAGCAGATGCCGCCGCCGCAGTCGAGGTCGGTTTCCAGGTTGTTCGTCTGGCCATCCGCGCAGCGGCATTGGCCCTGGCCGTTACACACATCACCGCCGCAATTCATGTCGGGATCCGTGCCGTCCAGGTGAGCGGAGCAGGTGCCCTCCTTGCCGGCGAGGGCACATGACTCACAGTTCGCCTCGCACGAGGTGTTGCAACATACGCCGTCGACGCACGCGTCACTCGCGCACTGCCGCGGGCAATCGCAAGCCGCACCGTTGATGAGTTTTACTTCGCAAGAGCCCGTCTGATCGTCGCAATAATCGCTCGGCACGCAGTCGGTGTGGCTGGCGCAACTTGCGCACGCTCCGCCATCGCAGAAACGCGACGCGCAATCGTTGAACTTGAGGCACGCCTTGCCGATCGCACAATCAGGGCACTCCTTCCCCCCGCAATCGACATCGGTTTCGCTGCCGTCCTTCACGGTGTTGTCGCATTGAAGCGGGACGCACGCGTGCTGAACACAGCGTTGATCCAGCGGACAGTGCGCGTCGCGATTGCACGCCACACAGTTTCCCTCGCCGTCGCAGACTTTGCCTGCATCCTCGTTGCAGGCCGTGTCCGCCGCCACGTCGGTCATGGTGCACTCGTTTGATTCGCAAGCTCGAACGCGGCAGGCGGTATCGTCGCCCGGACAGGCGCTAGGCACGCAGTCCATCGGGCCCGTCGCGTTGCCCCCTGCTCCACCCCCGCCCACATTCGGGGCGCCGCCCATGGCGGACATCGTCGAGCTGCTCCCGCCGCCGACCGCTCCCTCGCCGGTTCCCGAGTTGTTGAACGTGCACCCGGCAGCAGCCCACGAGCCCAACAGGATCCCGCACACGGCCAAGATCACAATACGTTTGACGCTTCCCTTCACCACCATCTCGCTCGCGCCAGCCCTAAGTCACTCAAGCTGCACACCTTTGCAAGCTTAGCAGAACGGGCCGCTCACTCGACGCGGAAACTCGACGCCTGTTCGAGCGCCTTCTCGCGCGTCATGAATCGATACGTCAGCGAGGGGAAATGCATGCCGAGAAAGGCAGCGATCTTGCCGTGGCCCGTGAAGACCAGCTCGCGCTTTCGTTTCTCGGCGGCCCGTACCATCACGCGGGCGGCGCGCTCGGCCGTCCACATGAGGCTCGCTGGACGCTTGTCACGCCGCGCATCGTCGAACTGCCCGGCATTGTCCACCCGCGCGATTTCGCTCTCGACGAACCCTGGGTGAACCGTCGTGCAGCTCACGCCGCTCCCAAATAGCTCGGCCGATAACGTAGCGCCAAGGGCACGAACGGCATGCTTCGACGCATGGTAGGCGCCAAAATGGGGCCCAGGAACGAAGCCCGCGACGCTACCGACGAGCATGATGCGACCCTTTTGTTTGCGCAGCTCGGGAAGAGAAAACCGCGCGGTCATGGCGGCGGCGACGACGTTGATGTCGAACTGGCGACGCCAGTCCTCCGCGGTCAGATCCTCGATCCGTCCACCCGCGCTGAAGCCCGCATTCGCCATCGCGAGATCGAGGCGACCGAATGCACCGACCACCTCGCCCACGACCTCTTCGAGTCGCGCCTCGTCACGCACGTCACAGGGAGCCGCCAGGGCCCGCACCCCATGGTCCCGTACCGCAGCGCAAGTCTCCTCGAGCCGATCCAAGCGTCGACCCGACACGGCCACGTCGGCGCCCCGTTTGGCGAACTCGATGGCGCAGGCGCGGCCAATTCCGCTACCGCCGCCGGTGATCCACACCACCTTGCCGGGGAAAATCTTTGCCATCGCTCTGCACCTCGCCGCCGCCCGCCCGCCTCGAGCGCCGACTCATCGTAGAAGCTCTCGCCCACCTTGACCATAGCGACGCGAGCTCATCCCCGCCCATCCACCGCTCGCGCGAACGGCTAAAACCGCTCGTTTCGACCCAAAAAGCGTCGATGCAGGTGCGACAACTGCGGCGAAGCTGTGTCTGACCGTGAGACAAGGAGAAGAGAACATGTGGAACTACGTTTTGATGGTGTCGCTGGCCTTGACCGCGCTCGGCTGCAGCACGGAGGTCACCGTGCTCGGAGATGGCTCGCCCCCGGGGGATCAGCCGCCGACAACGAGCACGAGCAGCAGCACAGGAACCGGCCCTTCCACCCCCGCCAACGAATTCGCCGCGCTCGAGGTGGTTCTCACCTGGGAGGGTGATGCCGAAGTCGATCTGTACGTGTACGAGCCGAACGGTGACGTGCTCTCGTGGTCCAACCCCGACACGGAAAACGGCGGCCATTACACGACTTACGATACGGGCGCGAAAGCCGCATGGCCTCAAGCGCCGCTGGTCGGCGGCTACGAGATCTTCCTCTCTGTCTTCTACGTCTTGGGCAAGGTCCCCTATGTGGTCAGCGTCGCGCAAGACGGCGAGCTCGTCGGCAGGTGGGAAGGTCAAGTCTACGAGCACCAAGAAGACGACGGGATCCTCGTGACCACGGTCGATGTCAACTGAGGGCTCGACACCAAATCAAAAAGCGGAGACCAGGCACATGCTCGGCGGTCCCGGGGTCCTCTCCTTCTGTGCAGACCGCGGCATGTGAGAGCCCAGGTCGAGGTGCTGCGAGCGAGCTTTGATCGGCAGACGAACTTTTCGGTGATACGATGGGCCTCAGGTGCGACGTCCGTTACCCAAAGATGGTCCATGAACTGCCTCGATGACAATCTCATCAACGAGTGGATCGAAGGCAGGCTACTCGATGAGCGGCGCGAAGAGGCGGAAGAACACGTCGACACCTGCGTTCGTTGCCGCGTGTTGGTGTCCGCGGTCGCGTCCGCGCTCGATGTCGATGCCGACGGGCAGGGGACCGGCTCCACGCGGGATGCGCCCACCCTTCGGCCGCAGTTAAAGGCGAGAGATGAGATGAGCGGTACGCTCCTCGCGGAGCGTTACCTCATCGATCGACAACTAGGCGCAGGGGGCATGGGCGCGGTATGGGTTGCGACCGACACGAAGCTCAAGCGAGATGTGGCCGTAAAGGTGGTCCGAGATTTCGATCCCGACGACCGGCAAGCCCTCGCTCGATTTGAGCGCGAGGCGCTCGCGGCCGCTCGGCTGAAGAGTCCGCACGTGGTCGAGATCCACGACTACGGAATCGATGCGGGGCGCCCCTTCATGGTGCTCGAGTTGCTCGACGGACAAACCCTGCGGTCCGTGTTGGCCGAGTGCGGTCTGCTCACTCCGCGAGACGTCGTCGAGATCGTGTCCCAAGTGGCGAAAGGGATCGACTCTGCGCACGCGGCAGGGCTCGTCCACCGCGACATCAAACCCAGCAACCTCATCCTCATGGCCGCGCACGACGAACTGCTCGTCAAGGTGCTCGACTTTGGCGTTGCGAAGAACCTGATGCAGCGTGACATGGGCGCCATATCGACCGCTGGCCGCCTGCTCGGCACGCTCTACTACATGAGCCCAGAGCAAACCCACGGCGCCCGCAACGTCGACCACCGCTCCGACATCTGGTCCTTGGCCATCGTGGCCTACCAGTGCCTCACGGGGCGACTGCCGTTCCAAGGCACCGGCGTAGGAGAGATTATCTCGAGGATCACATTGATGGAGGTGCCGCTCGTACCGCGGGACATCGAGTTTGGCGACGCCGACACAGCCGCACAACTCGATCGGCTCTTCGCTCACGCCCTCGCCAAGCAGCCCGACGAACGGCATCGCTCGGCGCTCGAATTCGCCGATGACTTGGCGGTTTGTCTGCAGATCACGGTTTCGCGCCGTCCCTTGCCGAGCTTGAGCGGAGAGCTGTCTCTTGGTGCGCCGCCGTCAGGGAGCATGGCGGGCTCGCTGAACACGACGAGCCTGTCGATCGACGAGGCCGCGCGTGTTCAGCGCCCATGGCGATGGGGTATCGCCATCGCGGCGTGCGTCGGGTTGGGGGGAGCCGCTCTTCTGGCTTCGACGAGCAGCGGTCCCGGCCTCGACCCGGCCACAGCATCCTCGGCGGCGCCCACCGTTCCCATTGCAGCACGCCAGCCGCTCTCTGTGGGCGCAGCGACCCAAAGCCAAGCCACGGCTACGCCGCAGATCCCCACGAGCGAGGCGGCGACATCGATGAGCGCGGCGAGCTCGGCACGTGCGGCGAGTTCGGCACGCGCGGCGAAGACCACGGCGACCGCGACGGGGGCTCCGCCACGACCCCAAGTCGCTCCTCGGCCAAAGCCTCCTGCCAAGAAGCGCAAGAAGGGGTTGTTCGACGACTATGACTAAAGGACCGCTGTACGTCGCCCGGCGCCTCTTGTTGGGGGGCGCTAGACTCGCTTGCCTGGTGACCGCACTGTTGTTGTGTTTGCCGTGCCCGGCGCGCGCACAGACCGACGTGCCGTCGCCTGCAGACGCTGCGCGCAGCCTCTTCGACGAGGGCCGAAAGCTGATGAAGGCGGGTGAGCACGCCGCCGCATGCGGGAAGTTTTCGGCGAGTCTGCGGCTCATCGATCACGTCTCGGCCCGCTTCCAACTGGCCAGCTGTCACGAAGCGGTCGGCCGCACGGCGAGCGCTTGGCGTGGCTTGCTCGCGGTGGCCGAACAGACCGAGGGCCTCGGTCAGACCGATCGGGCCAAGCTCGCCCGAGAACGCGCCGCGCGGCTAAAGCCTCAGCTGGTGAGCTTGCGGATCGAGCTCCTCGCCGACACGCCGTCGCTGCGCCTCTCGCTCGATGGCGAAGCATTCGCGCGCGATCGCGTGGGCGTCAGCGAGCCGATCGATCCGGGGGATCACACCGTGCACGTCGAGGCGCCGGGCTATCAGGGTTTTCGCCGCACCGTCTCGGCGCGCGAGCCGGGCAGCGTCGTGACCGTTCGGGTGCCGCCGCTCGTCGCGCTGGCAGCGTCCTCGTCCAAGCCGCCGCCCTCAGAGCCCGCCGCCGCACCTGCGCCCCCGCCGGCGCCTGGAGCCGACACGACCACTGAGCCCGCGGCGGCCGGCCTGAGCGGTCGCATCGCCGCCTTGTCGCTCGGTGGCGTGGCGTTGATCGGCGGCGTCGTGGGCGCGATCTTCGTCGCCCAATCGCTCGACAAGAAGAGCGAGGCGCGAGCCGACGGCCGCTGCGACGATGACAATCGCTGTGATCCGGTGGGCTTGCCGCTGATGGAGGACGCGGAGGGAGCCGCGCACGTGGCCACGGGCGCTTTCGTCGTCGCGGGCGCGGCGGCGGCGGCCGGCCTGACCGTGTGGCTGCTCAGCGCGCCAGGCGATGATGCGGCGAGCACCGACAGCGCGACCCTTCGCATCACGCCCACCCTCGGTGGCGCCGCCCTCATGATGGGGGGCAGCTGGTGATGACCGTCCACAAGCCGTGGGTAGCGCTCGTCGCTTGCGCCATCGCCACGTCCTTTTTCGCCTGCGACGCCATTCTCGGCGTCGACAATCCAACGCTTCGACCAGGGACGACGAGCACGACGAGCACCGGTGGCGGCGGCGACGGCGGTGGGGGGGCAGCTGGTCATGGCGGCGACGAATCACCCCAAGCTCAGGGCTTTCCCTGTGAGGGATCCGCCAACTGCATCAGCGGGTACTGCGTCGACGGGATCTGCTGC
>JAPYTK010000045.1:0-760 GCA_029941785.1 Polyangiaceae bacterium
CCTTGCTCTTCGTCTTCGGGGCGGCCTTGCTCTTCGTCTTCGGGGCGGCCTTGCTCTTCGTCTTCGGGGCGGCCTTGCTTGGTAGACTCTTCTCAGCCGTGTGGACCGACGCGTTCGCACCATCGTGTGGGGCGCCGGATCGGGCGTGACCGCCCGCCTGACGGGTGCGTGCGCTCTTGGCCCTCGCCTTTCGCTTACGACGCCTCGCATATCGAGGGGTTTCGCCGGGTCGCGAATAGTCGACCCAATGCGTCTTGTGGCGGCGAACATCCATGTGGATGAACAAGCTGTTTGGATAGTAACCGCAACCGACTTTGGGGAACCGCAAACAATACTCGTACACCGCCCGGTTGGGCACGCCCACGACACGGAAGTCGATCGCAGCGGCGTGATTGTGACGTGAGTTGGGAGTGTGCTGCTTCGGCGAGTAAGGGCGGTAGCCGCTTACGAAGACGATCGTGCGCCCACCAAAGTGGTCGCTCACCTTCGCCAGCAACTTCAATAAGCGCCGGTTCGTTCTCCGTGACTTTCGCGAGCGCAGGGACCGCAGCAGCCAATCCACGCGCTTGGCGGCACGTTTGACGAGCCTGCCCTTTCGATTGACGAGTTGCCCTCGAAACCGCTCGGTGTGACGCACGACATGGACGCGGCCCCGACGACGTGGCCGCCGGGCGTACTTCCCCTGCGGTCGTTTGCGACCGGCGGTCTTCTTTCGCTTCTTTCGCTTTTTGGCGGTCTTCTTTCGCTTCTTGGCGGTCTT
>JAPYTK010000045.1:860-30817 GCA_029941785.1 Polyangiaceae bacterium
CTTTCGCTTCTTGGCGGCCTTCTTTCGCTTCTTGGCGGCCTTCTTTCGCTTCTTGGCGGCCTTCTTTCGCTTCTTGCTGATCCCCCTCTTTTTATCTAAATATTCTAGCCACTTACGGTGAACTTCGACTTCGACAATACGCAGACGTTGGCCGATCTTCAGCTTCTGTCTGGGTCGCATCCGGTTGGCCTTGCGAATGGCTCTGGGGGTCGTGTGGTACCGCTTGGCGATCAGCCCGAGATTCTGTTTGCGTTGAACAACATGTGTGATCACCCGCTGTTGAGCGGCCTCCGCCACGCCGAGCTTGGCGCCTGTCATGGCGATCCAGCCCACCACGCACGCCACGGCGAGACGCACGATGCGCATCGTCGAATGGCTTAGGGATTGTACAGGCAAAAGCATGTCTTTCGTTCGACGTACGAACGGGCAAAACGATGGAATGACCTAATGCAGCGTGCGTAAAGCGTAATCTTGCCCGATACTTCTGGAAGGTGCCAAACTTCAAACCGGGCACGGCATCCGTGAGGAATTTAACAAATGTCTGAAGGCAAACCTTTGGTCGGAGTCGACATCGGAGCGACGTCGATCAAGGTGTGTCAGTTGAAGGAAGGTCGCAGCGGCCTGGGAATCGTGCGCCTCGGCTATGAGGCGCTCGAGCCGCAGACCATTGTGGATCGGCACATCATGAATGCGCAAGCGGTCATCGATGCGTTGGTATCTGCCTTTCAGCGGGGCAAGATTCGGCAAAAAGAAGTCGCCCTGAGCGTCAGCGGTCAATCTGTCATCAGTCGGAAGATTACCGTGCCCATCATGACGACGGCGGAACTCGACGAACAAATTCAATGGGAGGCGGAAAACCATATTCCCTTCGACATCAAAGATGTGAACGTCGACTATGAGATCCTGCGACGACGACCGGAGGCTGGTCAGATGGACTTGTTGCTGGTAGCGGCCAAACGGGATGAGATCAATGACTACGTCCAGATCGCGCGCCAAGCCAAACTGAAACCGCTCGTTGTCGATATCGATGCGTTCACGATTCAGAACATGTTTGAATACAGTCGCGGGTTGCCGGCCGACCAGACCTTCGCGATTATCAACGTGGGCGCGACGCAAGCGTCGATCAACATCATCTCCGGTGGAACGAGTGCTTTCACGCGAGACATTGCGAACGGCGGTAATTTCCTCACCGAGCAGATCATCAAACAGGTCGGCGTGTCTTATGACGAGGCTGAGCAACTCAAGTATCAGGCGGCGACGGCGCACGTCGCCAGCTCGCTTCCGCCGCAGGTTTACGATGTCGTCGAGTCGGTCTGCGACACCATTGCGGCCGAGATTCAGCGATCGCTCGATTTCTTTATTGCGACGAGCGGCGAAGAGCGAATCGGCCGCGTTTTTCTTACGGGCGGGACGGCCAAGTTGCATCAATTGTCCAGCGCCATCGAGCGACGGAGTCGCGTGACTGTGGAAGTCATTCAACCGCTCGAGCGCTTGCCGATTGAGGCGAAGGAAGTGGACCGAGAGTTGCTCGATCAACGATCGACGCAGTTCTGTGTGGCCCTTGGGCTCGGCATGCGCAAGACCAGGGAGAGGCGAGCATGATTCGGGTCAATCTCCTACCGAACGCCGCGGACCGGCGTGGCGGTGGCGACGGCAGCCAGAACTGGGTTGCGCTCGTGCTGCTCGCCGTTGTGCTCGAGATCGTCGTGCTCAGCCTCTTCCACGGCACGAAAGAGGATGAGCTCAGCAAGCTGAAGGCCGAGGTGGCGCGCTACGACAGTCAGATCAACGACATCAAGGCTCTGGTAAAAGACCACGACCAAGTCAAGAGCCGGCTCAGCGAATTACGTGCGCGCGAGGACGCCATTGCCAAGCTACAGTCGGGGCGAAGCGGTCCCACCGAAGTCCTCGTTGAGCTGTCCCGATTGCTGACACCTGGCAAGGGTCCGACGCTTGCACCTCAACAAGAGACTGCAGACGCTGGCAACCAGACAGAGGCCGAGAAGCAGGTGTCGATGAATTACAATGCCAACTGGGATGCTCGACGCATTTGGTTGAGAACGTACGGCGAGACTGAGCGTGCCGTTCGACTCGAGGGGGTGGCTCGTGATGGTGGGGACGTGTTCGAGTTCTCGCAGCGCTTGAAGCTGTCACGCTATTTCGAAGCGGTCGAACTCCTACCGGGCGAACAACGCGACACCAAAGACACGAAAATCGACATGGTGAAGTTCGCCCTCCAAGTGAAGGTGAAATACTGATGGCGGGCGGTTTCAGTCTCAAAGGGGGCGGCGGAGGCCTCGAGAGCTTGGCCATCGGTGGCAAGGTCCTCGTCGCGGTGGTTTTCGGGGCGATTGTCTTCGGCGGCTACTACATGGTCCTCTTCACGGAGGTTGAGAACCAGATCAAATTCGAGAGTGCGCAAATCGCTACCAAGTCCCGTGAACTCGGTAGCGCGAAGGCCGCCCAACGCCAGTACAACCGGGATCTGGCCGAGAAAGCTCGTCGCGAGCAGCTCGCGGTGAAGCAGCGGAAAATTCTTCCCGACAGCGCCGAGACGCCAGCGTTCTTGTCGACCTTGCAAACGGTGGCCACCGTGAGCGGGATCCGCCTGACCAGCTGGACGCCGCTCGATGGCAAGGTTGAAGAGTTTTACGCCAAGGTCCCGATGCAGCTCAAGCTGCGGGGGCGCTTTCACCAAGTGGTGAAGTTCTTCCATGGCGTCGGTCAGGTTGACCGGATCATCAATATGCAGAACATCACCGTGACGACCGGCGGCGACGACGGATCCAAGACGTCGACATCTGGCGCTCCCGAGGTGTTGGTCGAGTGCCTCGCGACGGCTTTTCGAGCGCTCAAGAGCAGCGACGGCAAGCGCAAAGGCAAGAAGAAGAAAAAGGCGGCACACTAATGAGTCGTCCTCCTTACCTCCTTGTGGCCGCCCTTCTGGCCTTTTTCGTCGTCGGTTGCGAAGACGAGTTCACGCCCCCGGCTGCGAGCAACGCTGCAGGGGCGTCGGCGGCGACGGCCGCACCGAGCGCCAGCGCTTCCGCGAAGGCCATTGCGGAAATTGTGCGTGAGTTCGACGAGGCGGACTTTGTGGAATCCGATGACAACCGCGATCCTTTTCGTAGTTTCGAAGGGATGTTTCTTCGTCGCGTAACAGGAACGAAGACGGTTCAGCGTAAGGTCAAGGCGGGCAGTTTTACCCTCGAGGAGTTGAGGTTGACCGCTATCGTTGGCCGGTCCGTACGTCGCCTCATGTTGACCGACCCATCGGGCTTCGGATGGGTTCTGTATACCGGGGACTACGTAGGCAAGCCGGAGTTTGTTGGCGTTGGAGGCAACGGCGGACAGGAAATCCCGCTCAACTGGCGCGTGGACCGAATTCGCAAGAATGATGTGGTGTTCATTCGTGAGGATGCCTCGCATCCCGAAATTCCGCCGACGACACGGGTTGTTCCGCTGTACCCCGCAGGAGAGGGCGACAATGAGACAAGCCAAGGCTGAGTGCGCCCTGCACGTGCTTCGATAAGTGCCCCGACGGAATTTGCGCTAGGCGCGAAACTAGGCCGTACGGAGTGTCTTGCCCTAGCATCGCCGGCGTATGCCTAGGCTCTGTCAACGCATTTTCCTGCGCTCCGTTTCGCGGCTCTCTTTTGTCGCGTTGCTGCTCGCTTTGGCCCTTTCACTGTCGTCCAACGTGCGTGCCAATGTGGCCGCCGCCCGGTTGACCCAACTCAGCGTGACCCAGCTCGACGACGGCGGATCCGAAGTCGTCCTCCAAGCGAATCGTCGTTTGACCTATAGCGCTCGAATCGCACAAGCGGGTCTTCGCTTGTCGATCGACCTACGCGGGGCGGTCAATGCGGGTGCCGCAACGAGTTGGACGGACGCCAAGGGGGTCGTAGCGAGCGTCATGCTCCAGACCTTCAGGAACGGTGTGGCGCCGACGACTCGGGTGCTCATTCAATTGAATCGTCAAGCAAGCTTCCGCGTTGTGCCCGGCGATGGGGGATTGCGGGTCGTTTTGCGACCGGCGAAAAAGACGGCGGCGGTGTCAGCGCTTGCGGTGCGACAGGCACGCGCGGCGAAGAGCGTAGCGAAAGCTCGGCCAGCCGGTGCGCAACTACGAGACGTGCGTTTCGAGCACCATCCACGACGAGACGGCGTCGTGCTTGCGGTGGAAGGTAACCCGCGACGGCGCGTTGTTCGCCATGGACCGAGCCGCACCGTGCTCGTGTTGCATGCGACGGACCTTCCCGTGGCGATCCGCCGGCAACTCGACGTGTCCGCATTTGGTGGTCTCGTGCACATGGTGAGCACATACCGTCGAGCGGGGGACGTTTGGATCGACGTCGACCATGACCGCGGCGCGGTCGGACGAGTATTGAGTGAAGGGGGCGGTATTCGCTTCGTGTTCTCACGCGGGCTACCGGCACCCCTATCGAGAGCCGGCGCCCCTGACGGTCGCGCAACACGTCGCGTGAAAACCGTGGCCGCGGAGAATCCGATCTTGACGGGCGGCGTGGAGAGCGCGCTCGAGACGACGGTGCGACAGTGGACGAGCGAAGCCGATCAGGCGAGCGGCTTCATGGCCGTGCCCGCACAGGTCCGCCGCTACACCGGCAAACGCATCGATTTAGACCTCAAAGATGCGGACGTCCACAACGTTTTGCGCATTCTCGCAGACGTCGGGAAGATCAACATCGTGACCGCCGACAACGTCAAAGGCAAAGTCACGATTCGCATGAAGAACGTGCCATGGGATCAGGCGCTCGATACGGTTCTGCAGGCGAAACAGCTCGGGATGGTGCGACGGGGTAACATCGTGCGGGTCGCCCTTACGGCAGATCTCGCGAAAGAACGAGAGCTTCAGATCGCCCGACGAAGGAGCGAGTTGGCTCTCGCTCCTCTCGAAACCAGGCTCATTCCGGTTTCATACGCCAACGCGGCGCAGCTTCAACCACGGGCAAAAGAGCTGTTGTCTCCTCGCGGATCCATCGCGGTCGACCAACGAACCAATGTGCTCGTGTGTCGAGACGTCACGGGGAATCTCAATCAGGTCGAAGAACTTGTCCGGGCGCTCGATACGCAGACCCCGCAGGTCCTGATCGAGGCTCGCATCGTCGAGGCGACGAGTCGCTTCAAGCGGGATGTCGGCATTCAGTGGGGTGGCGACGTAGCGTTTGGGCCCGCGACCGGAAACGAAACGGGTCTCAGCTTTCCTTCCTCTCTCGGTCTGGTCGGTGGTGCCTCCGACCAGGAGACCCCAACGGCCGGTTTGTCGCCGATCAACAGCACGATCGACACGCCCAACTTCGCTGTGAACTTGCCAGCCGCCGTGGGCGTCGGATCTGGTGGCGCACTGGGTCTGAGTTTGGGATCCATCGACAACACGATCAACCTCGCGATACGCCTCTCCGCGCTCGAGGCGACCGGTATGCTTCGCATCGTGTCGAGCCCGCGGGTGCTGACTCTCGACAACACCCAGGCACGGATTTCCCAAGGCACGCTCATTCCGTTTTCACAGATTAGTGCTCAAGGTGTGCAGACGGTCTTTCAGGAAGCGAAGTTGCAGCTGCTCGTGACGCCGCATGTTACAGCCGACGGAAGCGTGTCCATGAAGGTCAAGATCAACCGAGATGAGCCCGACTTCAACCAGACGTCGTCGCGCGGCGATCCCACCATTCTCAAGCGAGAGGCCGAGACCGAACTGTTGGTTCGCGATGGCCATACAGCGGTCATCGGCGGCATCTACACGCGAAATACGGGGCGGAACATCGACCAGCTACCGCTGCTCGGCAACATTCCAATCCTGGGCCTGATGTTTCAACGCCGTCGTTCCAGCGACGCGCGGAGTGAACTGGTCATCTTCCTCACGCCACGCATCGTCAACCGAGCCGAAGCGCTTGGTCAATAGCTGAACGCCCCTGGGGGCCAGCTTGCCGTCGCGAAGGAACGGGTCTAGCCCCTAGCTCGTGCCATCGAGTCCGATGCATGATTTGGGCGTCATCGATGCCTTCCACTTGCGGGTTCACCAGCGAATGGTGGCGCGGGCCGGCCTGCACAATGTTTGCGCACTCGTGTGCGAGATCGATGGGCGCGTCGATCGCGAGCGACTGCAAGCGCGTCTTGTCTATGCCGTCGAGCATTTGCCGGAGCTTCGTTGGCGCTGTGGCCAGCGGCGTGGGCTGTGGCCCATGTGGCGCGAGGGACCGACCGAAGAGCCGAGCGCATCCTGGCAGACCACCGACCACGTGCTCTCCACCGTCATGCAAATGCTCGAGCGGCCGCTGGATCGGCTCTGGTCGGTGGATGTCCTATCTGGCGAAGAGCGCGACACGCTCGTGTTTCGGTGGTTTCACTCCTTGACCGACGCGCGAGGGGCCACACGATTCGTCAAGTGGCTGGGTCATGAAGACGAACCACTTCCCGATGCGGCGGCGCGTTACCGAAACTCTGATCGTTTTGCGCAGGGTCTGGGCTGGAAGCGGCAATTGGAGTTGCTTCGACGTTACGCTGCCCACATCGATACCCTGTCGGCCCGTCCGATCATGAGTTTGGATACGATCGCAGACCAGCGCGACCCCGGCGTCTCGCGCGCTCTACGCATGTGTTGGGATGAGGAGCAAACCCGCGCCTTCGATCGCTCCGTGCGTCGCCGGGCCAAGCTTGCCGACACCAGCGTGATCGTGTGGGCCGCGGCGCGCTTGCTCGATCGGCTCCAGGCTCGCCGTGGCTACAGCGCTCCGCGGCAGATCATTCCCGTGCCCATGTCGTGGGAACCAAAGGGCGAAACGGCGCGTATGTTTGGCAATGAACTCACGATGTTGATGCTGAGTTTGGACCGCGAAGAGTGGGCCAACGAGAGGACCGCCATCGACTCACTCGCGCGTCAGCGCCGTGAGATCATCAAGTTGGAACTCGATCGGGCCGCGATTGTGGCCATGCGCGTGGCGCGGCCCCTACCGAGTCTCATTCACCATTGGCTGTTGACCCGAAAATTCAACGGCGAGCGAGCCTCGCAGGTTGTGTCGAACCCCGGTCGTATCGAAATCGATACCTTTTTCGGATCGACAGTTCGGGATGCCTATCCAGTGCCGGTGGCCGTCGTGCCCCCCGGTTTGCAGATTGTGACCAGCCGCCACCGGGGTCGTCTAAGCGTGTCGGTCATTTATCGTGACAGGATCATCAGCGAAGACGAGCTGCGAGCCGAATGGGAGTCCTTCGCTCGAGATCTTCGGGGTGAAAACGACGCGACGGCACCCGAAAGTTTGTCCGAAGATTGATGTTCAGCCCGGCTTCATGCGACCCTTCGCACCATGCCGAATGTCGTCGACGTACTGAACGCAGCGCACCCCGACATCGAGGATGTGGCGCTCGCGATCGCGTCTGACGCTTACCCGACCTTGTCGAGCAAGTGCTACCGCAGGAAGCTCGACGAGATGGCGTCGCCCATCGCATCGACGCTTGCGATGTGCGATGACGAAGCCAAGTTGGCAGGATTGACCGAGCACATGTACACGACGCTCGGATTTCGAGGCAACGAGGAGGATTACTACGATCCTCGAAATAGCTATCTCAATGAGGTTATCGATCGCCAGCGGGGTATTCCCATTACCTTGTCTGTCATTTTTATGGCCTTGAGTCGGCGGATCGGTTTGGCGGCTGAAGGGATCGGGTTTCCCGGCCACTTCATCGTGCAGGTGGGGGGTAGTCAGGGACCATTCGTGGACGCCTTCGATGAAGGTCATGTGTTGCCCCGGGCTCATCTTGAGGACAGACTGGCCCGCATGATGCCCGAGGGTGAGGGGCTTGTGGAGCGCCAACTCGAAGCGGTTGGCCCGCGAGTGATGGCCGTCCGGATGCTGTTCAACCTGCAGAAGATCTACGAACGAAGAGGCGACCATGCGCGCGCTCTGGTGACCTGCGATCGGCTCGTCGATATCACGGATGTGGCCTTTCACCGGCGAGACCGCGGTCGGCACGCCATGGCGCTTGGGGCATGGAGCACGGCCATCGAGGACTTTTCGGCTTATCTCGATTCGACGACCCAGCCTCCTGACCACGAACGGATCACTACACTCATCGCCCGAGCCCGAAGGCAGGAACAGCAGCCCGTGAACTGAAGGATAAAAGCGGATGTCAACGACCGACGAATCGCCCGAAGGCGCACCGGATAGTAGTGGCGAGAAGGCCGCGATGGAAATGAACCAGATCGTGTTGCCGCAACACAGCAACGCTTTGGGCACCGTATTCGGCGGGACCATCATGTCCTGGATCGACATTTGCGCTGCGATGGCCGCCCAGCGTCATTCGCGGAGCGTCGTCGTCACCGCTTCGATGGACCAGCTCGACTTTCTCCTGCCGATCAAGGTCGGGCAGCTCGTCAACATGCGGGCCACGATCAACTATGTCGGCCGTTCCTCGATGGAGGTCGGCGTACGTGTCGAATCCGAGAACATGCTCAGCGGCGAACGGATCCACACGGCGAGCGCCTACCTCACCTTCGTCGCTCTCGACGAGCATGGCCGAGCGAAGCCCGTGCCCCCGATCACGCCGCGGACAGCCGCGGAGAAGCTGCGCTACCGCGAGGCCGAAGTTCGTCGCGACCAGCGCCTCGAACTGGCGAAGAAGCGCAGTCTCCTGGCCCTTGAAGCGAGTCGAGAGCAGGGCGGAGAGGAAGCGGGCCGATGAACGCTGCGGTCATTTGTCTGCTGAGTCTCATCGTATTCGCGTTTGGCTATTTCGTTTATTCGGCTCACCTCGCTCGGCACGTATTTCAGCTGAGAGATGACGAGCCGGTTCCCGCCCACACACACGAGGACGGAGTCGACTTCGTTCCGACCAACAAACACGTTCTGTTTGGCCACCATTACGCGTCGATCGCAGGTGCGGCGCCGATCATCGGACCGGCCGTGGCGGTCGTATGGGGTTGGTTGCCCGCTTTGCTTTGGGTCGTGCTGGGCGTCGTGTTCATGGGCGCGATGCATGATTTTGCGACCTTGGTCATGAGCATGCGGCACGATGGCTTGAGCGTCGGGAGCGTGAGCGCGAAGGTGCTCGGCCCTCGCACCCGTACGCTCTTTCTCCTGGTGATCTTCGCGCTGATCGTGATTGTCGTGGCCGTCTTCGCGAAGGCGATCGCCGGCTTGTTCATCAAGCAACCCGGGACGGTGATCCCCATCAACTTCGAGATCCTCGTGGCTTTGGTCATCGGTTGGCTCTGCTACCGCAAGAAGGCCAAGATGCTCGTGCCATCCATCGGGGCCCTGGTCGCCCTTTACGCCATGGTGTTCGTGGGAATAGACAACCCCGTGTCCTTGGCCTCGCTCGTCGGTGCCGAGAATCAAATGACGGCCTGGGTCGTGCTCTTGCTCGCCTACTCCTTCATCGCCAGCGTTCTGCCCGTCTGGACACTCTTGCAGCCGCGCGACTACATCAACAGTCATCAACTCCTCGTCGGCATGGCGGCCTTGTTGTTGGGCATCTTCATCGGGCAGCCGCACATGACGGCGCCGGCTATCAATCACGCGGACGCCGGCGCGCCACCGATCTTCCCCTTCCTGTTTGTCACCATCGCTTGCGGAGCGATCTCGGGATTTCACGGGCTGGTTTCCTCCGGTACCACGAGCAAGCAAATCGCTTGTGCGGCGGATGCGCGGCCCATCGGCTACGGGGCGATGTTGGGGGAGGGCCTGTTGGCCTTGATCGCGACGCTCGCCGTCGGTGCGGGTTTGGGCGACTTCAGCGTCCACTACCATCACATGCCGAGCGCACCGCAAGGGGTCGGCATGTTCGTTCAAGGGGCGGCTAGCTTTCTCGGCGCGCTCGGCATTCCGTCCAACGTGGGGCAAGTGTTGGTTGCGGTACTCGTGATCTCCTTCGCGGCGACGAGTCTCGATACGGGCGTCCGCATTCAACGTTTCATCATTGCCGAGCTCGGGGAGAGTTGGAACATCGACGCGCTGAAGAATCGGTACCTCGGCGGGGGGATCGCTGTGGGCCTGCCTTTGCTACTGTTTCTCGCGGGCAAGGAGAAAACGCTCTGGCCACTCTTCGGCGCGGCCAACCAGATGCTTGCGGGCCTGTCCTTGGTCGTCGTCTCCGTATGGCTCTATCGCGAGCGGCGTCCATGGGCTTATGCGGCCATTCCGATGGCCCTCGTGCTCGTGATCGCGGCGGCGGCGTTGATCAGCAAGGCGCATACGCTGTTTTCGACGGGTCACTTCGCGCTTGCTACCGTGGCGGCCTTGCTGCTGCTTCTCGAGTTGTGGATCGTGATCGAAGGCGCTGTGGCCGTGGCTCGTTCGCGTCACGAGGCGGAGCAGCCTGCGTGAGGCGGGTTCGCGGTGCCAAAATGGCGGTGCTCGCCTTGCTCGTGCTCCTCGTCGGGGGCGCCTGCGCCCCAAAGCCGCCGGTAGGTCGACCGGCGATCCTGGCGTTGAGCTCCGGTCTCGATGCATACCAAGGGCCCGGGCTGCCGACGGACAGACAGCATCGTCAAGCCTTGCTCTATGCGGCGCTCGTCAAGGAGCGCCCCTGGTGCGCACCGCCCCTGGACGAGGTGTTCAGGGCCCCCGCTCGCGGACTGCCCGAGCGACTCATCGGGGGCAGGCTCCCACACTACGAGTGGTACTTGGGCCCTATCCGCTATCGAATTGGCGCCTCCCGTTCTCGGGCCGGGGAGGGGGCAAGGTGGAGCGTGCGACTCAACGTGGCCATCGATCCGCCATCCGCCGAAACACTCGAACTGCCAGACTGCGGTCTGGGGACGGACTTGGATGGCCCGGTCGTGTGCGTGGGGACCCCCTACGAGCGAGCCGAGGGCGTCGAGGCTTGTCCTGATTCGGGGACCTTTCGCGTCCCGGCGACGCGGCGCAACATTCGCGCACTTCTCGAGCGTTGGTCGACAGCCATTGAGGCGTACTACAATCGTGACGCCAAACGGTACGGCGTCCCGGTGCGCTATGATTTTCACTTCTTTCTCGTCGACGATGTGCAGCATGCGCGTCGCCCGATTGACCTTCGTGTCTCGCTTGCCTCGAGTTGTGGCCGGACCCCCTATTTTGGGGCCTTACGCAGCGGTTGGTCGATTCCCGTGCTGGCTCACGAGATGGGGCACTACCTTGGCCTCCTCGATGAGTACGAGGCCTTGTCGGGTGTCAGTGCCCTGTATCCCAAAAAGCCGTTTGCAGGATCGGAAGGCAGTCGAATGGGCCTATCGATGAAGACCCATACGCAACTGTGGCCGCTCCACCACTATCTGGTGTTGCGTCGCTATCATTGCGACCATCGTGCCACCCACGATGAATGGCCCCGGGTGCTGATCCATGACTGAGGGGTCGAAACGCAGATGGTTGATCCTCGCTCTCCTGTGGAGCGCTTGCGGTGGAGCCAAACCGGTGCCCGTTCCTCCCTCGGCAACAACGAGTGAGCGACAAAAGGAAGCGACCACGGGTCTTGCGGTGGCCTGGATCGAACAGCGCGCACCCTTTCCCAAGGGGCTTGCGATCGGCGATGGCCTCGTGGCGATGTCTTCCTCGCGTCGACTCGATCTGTTCGATCTCCGCACCGGAAAGAAACTGGTCGACCGTGAGGTGTGTTTCACTTTCCCTGGATCACTTGGTTTCGTGGGAGCCAAGCGGCTCGTGTTGGTCTGCGAGGACGGCATCAAGCTGTTTTCTCTACCGTCGCTACAATTCACCGGAGTGCGAGAGTTTTCTCGTCCTGGAAAGATGGCTGCCTTTTCGAAGGATCGTGTCGTTGTGGCGTTCGAGGGCGGCACCATCGAACTCATCCGGGCAAGTGACGGTGAGGCGGTCGCCTCATTCACTGTCAGCCCGATGGTGACGGCCCTGGCCCTGTCTCGGGATGCCAGTCGAATCGCCGTGGGGCTTGATAACGGCGAGTTTCTCGTGCACACCACGGCCACCGAGGCACAAGAGCGTGTCGATCATCGTGCGGGTTTTGCGCTGACGGCGCTGGCTTTCTCGCCGGATGGCAAGGTCTTGTTTTCTTCCGGTGGTCCCGTCTCAGCATCATGGACGCTTACCGAAAAGAAGGTCGTCCGGAGAATAGCGTATCGCGGGCTCGATGGGGTGACGGCTGCTGCGTGGTTGACGAACCATGCGCTCGCAACCATCGGAAAGGACGGATTGCTTCTTTTGGACGACGCCAAGAACGGAAGTCGGAGCTTGGGTGGTGGCCGTTTGGGACAACCGCTTGCCGTGGCCGCTTCGCTTGGGGGCCGCTCGCTCTGTGTCGCGGAGCGAGACGGTCGGCTCGCATGCCTTGGTCGGGGCCGGTCGGCTTCCGTTGCGGTCGGTGGCTTGTTCGAGAGCGTCTCGTCCGAGAACATGAGCGGCGGGCGGGTCGTGACTCGCCGCGGGCGCTTGATTCGTATCAAGGCTCATGCAGGATCGGCCCTGCCGGCACAGGGCTCACCGGTCACCATTTATCGTTACGTGGAGACAAAAAAGGGCAAGCTGACCCAGGCGTCTTGGTCTCAGATTGCAGAGGGCGAAGTCATCAAGATCGACCGTGACATGATTCTCGTCCGCGTGCCCTCGAGTTCGCTGACCGTTCTCAACGTCAAGTCCGCGCGGGGGCTTGAGCCGCTCCACTACGACGTGCCGGTTCGCTTACGCTGGCCGTGAACATTGGCTGGTCATTCTGCAGTTGTCCGACTACGGTCGGACCGTGAAAATCGTCAAACTCCTGGGCGTCGCTGTTGTCGTAGCGAACACGAGTACCGCGCTTGCGACCGAACCCTGGATTGACGCCGATCCTGCTGAACGACCGACCCGTTATGAAATCGGAGCCATCGGCGTTCGAGCCCAAGCGGAGTATCGTGCTCAGGCGACATTCATCGATCCCATCTCTCTGAACTCCGAGAATCAGCGCAGGGCGAATTGGATCGAGCAGCGGGGCCGCATTGGCGGGACGATCGACTACGAAGAGAAGATCAAGCTCACCCTGTCGATGGATTTGCTCGAGGGGGTCCTGTTTGGGGACAACGGAAGCTTCGTCACCGAACCTCGCAGCGAGTCGGGAATGAATCTCACGGCTCGTAATCCCAACTTGGCGAAGCGCTGCGTCGGTCTGCTCGACGGGGATCGAGATCCCCTCGATGCGAGCTCCTATGGCTTCGCGTTGTGCGAGGCGGACGTGCTGCGATTGCGGCATCTGTTCGCGCAAGTGAGCACACCGATTGGAATTTTGCGGGTTGGTCGCCAGCCGGTCGCAATGGGCATGGCCGTCCAGACCGCGAGCGGCGATGGTCGTACCAATCGGTTCGGGGTCAACCATTTCGGCAACTCGGTCGACCGCGTCCTGTTCGCCACCAAGCCCCTCGAGGCGTTCAAGCCCAAGGCCGAACGCAACCTTTCAGAGCACGAAGGCTTCATCGTTGCGACGATGTACGACCGCTGGGTCAGTGACAGTGTTGCGCTGTACGCCGAGGACATCCACCAAAGCGGCGTCGCCTTTCGTTACGTTGACCCTCAGGTCTCAGCGCTCGTGCATGGCCTCGAGCTACAGACTTTCTACGTTCACCGTTGGGATCAGAAATACGAGTCGAAGACCAACACCATTGGCGCACGGGGCGCTGTCGAGGTCGGTGATTTCCACTTCGGATTCGATCTCGCTACCAATATCGGCGCGACCCGAGAGGTCTCGGAAGCCTACTCGGTGATCTCCAACGATCCGGTCGTCAGTCAAGACATCCTCCAGTTCGGCGCCCGGGCGGTGGCTCGCTATGACCGACCGATGTGGTCGGCGTATCTGGAGGCCGATTACGCATCCGGCGACGGCGATCCCGAGTCAGGAACGCCGCTCACCCAATTTCGTTTCGCCGAAGACGCGAACGTGGGCCTGCTCATGTTCGAGCATGTGCTTCACTTTCAGTCAGCGCGCGCTGCCGGGGCCGCGGTCGAGGTCATTCGACGGCTCGGAGCGGAGACCTTTCCGGCTGAACGGATCAACACGCAGGGAAGCTTCACCAACGCCTTCGCCCTCTTTCCACAGTTTGACTTTCGACCACACGAGAGCATCCTCTTTCGAGGAGGTGTGCTCGTCGCTTGGGCGCCCGCTCCGGTCATCGACCAGGTGGGTTCGCTTCATAAGCGGGACGGCAACGACATTGCCGACGATCTCGTGAACTTCGTCGGGGGCAAGCCCGGCACCTTCTACGGGACCGAATTGGACGCCCGTTTTCAGTGGCGCTTCATGGATCACTTTGCGCTCGATCTCGAGGCCGCCATCCTGTTCCCCGGTGACGCCTTCGAAGACATCAATGGTCACGCCGTGCGCAGCGTTCTCGGTCAGGGACGTACGACCTTCTTCTTCTAGGAGACTCTCATCATGCACTACTCCTTCAAGTCACGACTGGTCATCCTGCTGTCGATTTCGATCTCCCTCCTTGCGGGCGTCGCCTGCCAGACCTTCGATGGTCCGCCTCAGGCGAGCTTGGTCGAAGCGACCGATGGGATCTTGAGCGACCCTGCCGCGCCCATCGTGGTCGCTTTCAGCGAGACGGTGAAAGCCGACACGCTATCGCTGAAAGTGATCGCCTACGACACGACCGTCGAAGGGGCGTTGTTCGACGAGGACGCTGACGACGAGACGGAGTTGAATGTCGTCTTTTCGCATGACGGAAAAACGGGCGAGCAGATCGGCGGTAGTGGCCTCTTGGATGAAGGGCGCGCAAACTACGTGATCGCGCTCGATTCCCCATTGGCCGTTGGCGCAAAATGGGCGGTCATCGTGGAAGCTGGCCTCGCCGACGAGCAAGGAAATCGCTGGGAGGTGCGGCAGCATTTGGTGTTCGGCTACGAACTTCAGTGCGCACAGGGGAGCGGGACGGATAAATTTCCGAGCGGCACCTACTTCTGGTTGGTCCAGGTCGATACGCCCGTGCCGACTCAGATTCAGATCTGGGCAGCGATCGAGGTGGATCCGGTCACGGGTAAATTTGTCGGTCAGTTCACCAACGCCGACCGGCACCCGGATCTCGACTGCACACCCTATGACCTCGCATGCAAGTCGAGCGAGGTGTGTCGGCTGCTGCCGGAACCGGAATGCGTTGCCCCGTCGGAGCGAGCGGGCACGGTCGACGAGTATCCCGATTGGGGTTTTAATGGCGAAGCTCCCACAGGATATAGCTTCAGCGTGCAAGGCTGCGTCAAAGAGCAAGACGATGGCAGCGTCGCCTTCGCGAATGCGCCGGCGGATATCAACGTCGAGCAACCACCCGTCGACGTCACGGGCGCGAGCTTCAACTCCTCTTTTTCCTTGGATGCCGAGATGGTGCTGCGTGGATCGGGTACCTTCACCGCTGAGGAGGTCTACATCGGTGGTAACCCGAGCGGCGCTGGTGTTGGCACGCATGCCGAGCGGCAGGTGCCGGACGCCGACCGCCCTGAGGGTCTTCCGCCAGCTCCGGCACAAGAGGACTGAACATGGTTCGTCGGCGCGCGATGAGCCGGTGGTGTCGCGGGTGGGGCCTGCTGCTCCTGGTTGGAGCGAACATGGCTTGCGGCGCGCTCGACGAGGAGCGACCACTCGTGGAGCCTCCCCCAGAAGCGAGTTGGCCCCTGCTCGGGTGCGACCCTTTGGTGCCGAGCTATTGCGCGTACCCTTTCCCATCGAACGTTTACACCGTTGCAGACGGGACGACTCCGACGGGCCGACGGGTGGCTTTTTTGCCGGAGACCATGCCCGTCGCCAACGACGGAACGACCTCCGCACCTACCCCGCTCAATCTCGCCGATGGGTTTTCCGCGGGTGCCGCCCTACTGGCTGAGCTGCCGGGAGCGACCGAGCAAGGCTTGGCTCGACCGGACTCGCTCGAGGCGTCGTTGGCCGCCGACTCTCCGACGGTTATCATCGAGGCTGACACCGGAGAACGCGTGCTTCATTTCTCGGAGTTGGATCGCAATCTTTCCGGAGCGACGGACCCGAGCTTCATGATCCGTCCGGCCGTGAGGCTCAAGGACGCGACGCGCTATATTGTTGCCATTCGGCACGTGGGGCATCGGGACGGCGGTGAGGTGGCAGCATCACCGGCCTTTGCCGCCCTTCGAGACAAGGGGGTCCACGAGAGCGACCCTTCCGTCGACGCCAGGCGCGCGCTGTACGGTGACATCTTCGAGCGACTCGCGGCA
Organism: Polyangiaceae bacterium; assembly: GCA_029941785.1. GTDB lineage: Bacteria > Myxococcota_A > Polyangia > Polyangiales > Polyangiaceae > JAPYTK01. Next base: position 17,027 of record JAPYTK010000045.1, read on the forward strand.
GCGAATGTGCCACGTGAGGACCTGCAGCTCGCGTGGGATTTTACGACCGCAAGCCGCGAGAGCAACACGCGCTGGCTGCGCCATATGCGCGATGATGGCCTGGCAAAATTGGCCAAATCGGGAGCCAAGTACACGATCACGAAAGAGGAGCCGGGCGGGGGAGTTGAGGATCCGGTGATGTTCCGTATCGAGGGGACCTTCACCGCGCCGCTTTACCTCGACGACATCGGTCACGGCGGCCGCCTGGTCTTCGATTCGGACGGTTTGCCGCTCGCTCAAGGGGACCATGAGGTTCCCTTTGGCTTGATGATCCCCAAGAGCGCCGGGGCGACGCCGGGGGCGCTCTTGCAGTATGGGCACGGCTTGCTAGGCCACTTCTCGCAGCTGTACGCGGGCAATTTTCAGCGACTCGCCAACGACCATCACTACGCGATCTTCGGAACGACGCTCACGGGCATGGGCGATGGCGACTCGGTGTTCATCGCGCAAGTGTTGGGCGAGGGCCGCGTGGACAAACTGGCCAGCATGTTCGACCGCTTGCATCAGGGGATGGTTGACCAACTTCTTGCGATGCGGATGATGCGGGACGGCTTTGCCAAGGACCCGACCTACGGCGCCTTTGTCGATCCGGAGGAGCGCTACTATCACGGCATTTCGCAAGGGGGGATTTTTGGCGGGACCTATCTCGCGATGAGTACCGATGTCGAGCGGGGCGTGCTGGGGGTTATGGGCATGCCCTACAACCTCCTGCTGACTCGGAGCGTCGATTTTACCCCCTTCTTCGTGTTGATGCAGACGAGCTTCTCCGACTCGCGGGACCAACGACTGCTGACGAGTTTGGTGCAGATGATGTGGGATCGGACCGAGCCGAATGGCTATGTGCCGTACCTGCGCGAAGGGTCGCCCTTGGGGGCGCCGCCGCACGAGGTCTTGATGCGCGCGGCGGTGGGGGATCACCAAGTGACGACTATCGGAGGGCAACTCATGGCCCGGGCCGTGGGAGCGCATCATCTCGAGTCCGGTCTGAGGCCCGTGGTCGATCTCGAGGCTGTCAGCATGATGGACGGGGGCTCGGCCTACGTCGAGTACGATTTCGGGCTACCGCCAGAGCCCCTCTGCAATATTCCGATGTCGGCTTGCGGCGATCCCCACGGAGAAATTCGGCACTTGCCGTCTGCCATCAGCCAACTCGATGCTTTCCTGCGCTCGGGGCGCATTCAGAACGACTGTCCCGACGGCGTGTGCCGTTTCCCCGAGCTCAGCGGTTGCGAGGACGGGGCTACCACGCCCGTGTGCTCGACCGATTGAGGCGCGATGAGCTGGCTTTGGCGGCCGTGCGGCTAAGGGATCGGCCCTTGCGGTAGTGGCCCAAGCTCGGCCGGTCGATCGTCGCGTCGTGTTGCTCCAGTTTGTGACCGACCGATCGCGGGAAGCGTGATAACAGTGCGGCCCTCATGTCGAAGTCTCTTCCTCTCGTCCTCGTCTTCCTGCTCACCTCCGTCAGCTGTGGACCGGCCCCTCATCCCGAGTCGCCCGCCCCGGTGGCCTCGGTATCGTCCAGTCCGGCCGTCGCGCCGGTCAAGTCGGGCCCAGCGCTCGCACGACGGGACGATATCGTGGAGCCACTGCACGGTGTCGACGTGGCTGACCCTTACCGTTGGTTGGAAGACGGTAAGAGCGAGGAAACCAAAGCGTGGCTCGCCAAGATGGACGCCTACGCGCGGTCCGAGATTGAAAAGATGCCGACTCGCGCCGCTCTGGAGAAGCGGCTGAAAGAGCTGAGCTACATCGAGTCGGTTGGGGCACCGATCTATCGTGGCGGTCGGTATTTTTTCAACTGGCGTCACAAGGACAAGGAAAAGTCGATCTTGTATTGGCGCGAGAGCAAGACGGCGGAGCCCAAAGTACTGATCGATCCCAACGCGCTCAGTACCGATGGCAGCACGTCCCTCAAGGGCTGGTGGCCCAGCCACGATGGCAAGCTATTGGTTTACGAGCTGAGCGAAAACAACGCTGACGAATCGAAGCTGCACCTCAAGAACGTCAAGACCGGACAGGACACGGCGATCGACGTGATCCCTGGCGCCAAATACGCTTCTCCTTCCTGGACCCCTGACGGCAAGGGCTTTTACTACACCCGTCTGCCTATCGATCCGAGCATACCGACCGACCAACGACCGGGGTATGCGGCGGTGTATTTTCACCGCGTGGGTGACGACTACCAGAAGGATCGCCTGGTCCACGACAAGACGGGCGATCCAAAGACCTTCATCAGCGTCGATCTATCGCACGATGGACACTTTCTCTTCGTGTCGAAACATTATGGATGGACCAAGGACGAGGTCTGGTTCAAGGACTTGCGCGGTCGCGCCGGAGCGAAGAACGTTCTCTCTCGGCCGGGCGACCATCCCAAGAAGCCGTTCGTGCCCCTGGCCGTGAGCCGCAAGGGAAAGTACCGGGTCGAGGCTCATGGTTCGGCGATCTACATGATGACCGACCTGGATGCGCCGAACTGGCGGGTCATGTCGGTGGATCCGACCAAGCCAGGGATGGACGACTGGAAAGAGCTCATCGCTGAGAAAAAGGACGCCGTTCTCAAGAGCGTGTCGGTCATCGGTGGCAAGCTCGTGTTGCGTTACCTTCGCAACGCGTCCAGCGAAGTTCACATGACGGACCTGAACGGCAAACCCTTTCGAAAGATCAGCTTGCCGGGGATCGGAAGCGTGAGCGGTCTGCAGGGCAACCCCGATCATGATGAGGCCTACTACGCGTACAGCTCCTACGTCGAGCCCACCACCGTGTACGAGACGTCGATCGCAAAGGGGGGCAAGACGCCTTACTTCGCGCTCGATGTACCCGTGGATACGAGCCAGTTTGAGACCAAGCAGGTCTGGTTTCAGTCGAAGGACGGGACGAAGGTGAGCATGTTCATCATTGGCCGCAAGGGCCTCACCATGAGCGGCGATCTTCCGGTATTGCTTTATGGTTACGGTGGATTCAACGTTAGCCTCACGCCTCGTTTTCGCGCGTCCCGATTTGTGTGGCTCGAGCGGGGAGGGGTTGTGGCGATCCCTAATCTTCGTGGCGGAGGAGAGTATGGCGAGGCTTGGCATCAAGGGGGGATGCGCGAGAAAAAGCAGAACGTCTTCGATGACTACATCGCGGCCGCGCAATACCTGATCGACAACAAGTACACCCGGCCTGGGCGTTTGGCGATCATGGGCGGTTCGAATGGTGGATTGCTCGTTGGCGCCGCGATGACGCAGCGACCTGAACTTTATCAAGCGGTGGTTTGCGCTGTGCCTCTACTCGACATGGTTCGGTACCATTTGTTCGGATCCGGCCGCACCTGGATCAGCGAGTACGGTTCGTCGGAAGATGAAGCGCTATTCAAGGCCATTTTAGCCTACTCGCCCTACCACCAGACGAAGGCCGGCGCTAAGTACCCCGCGCTGCTGATGTTGACTGCGGACAGCGATGACCGCGTCGACCCACTGCACGCTCGCAAATTCGTGGCCCGATTGCGCTACGACATGGCGAGTGACGAACCGGTGCTGCTGCGCGTCGAGACGAACAGTGGCCACGGCGGCGGAGACATGGTCAAGAAACGCCTCGAGCGCAACGTCGACGTGTACGCCTTCCTGTTGCAACAGCTCGGCGTGAAATAGCCCACGCTTGCGCAGGTGCAGGCTAACGGTTGTGTAAGGGTGTGAAGAAGAACAAGTAGCCAGCCATCGTGTGAAGATCGCCGCCGCTGCAACCATCGAAACGTCCGACGCCGCTGCCGCTTGCGCTGCGTACGCTGCAGCCGTCGATGCGCCCGATGGTCGAACCTGAGCTGCTGCGGATCGTGCCGTTGCTCTCGATTCGGCCAATGGTCGAACCTGAACTGTTTCGCACGGTGCCATTGCTCTCGATTCGGCCGCTCGTCGAACCTGAGCTGTTGCGTACCGTGCCGCTGGTCTCGATTCGGCCGATGGTCGATCCTGAGCTGTTACGGACGGTGCCGTTGCTCTCGATTCGGCCGATGGTCGATCCTGAACTGTTTCGCACGGTCATTCGCGAGCCGCCGAGGGCGGGGACCGTGAGGAGGGCGGCCAGGAGAACCAAGGCAAGGATACAGCCGTGATCGAGGTATTTCATGGTCATGAGACGCGCCGAATGAGTCATTTATTCATAGGATACCGCAGTTTGGATGCCAACGGGTCTCGCGGCGCTACGGCTGACAATCGGCGTTCCGAGCGAGCGGGAAATGGCACAGCTGGCACACCGTCGTGGCCTTCGTTCACGTGGTGTCAGCTACTTAGCGAGTGGAACGCCCGTTGCAATGAGGAGAGCACGAGGCGGAGACCCGCCGCCCGAACCGCTCCCTATGCCCCGACGAATCGTTACTCTGTGTTTGATGGCCGCAAGCCTCGCTTTTGCGACGGTGGCCGATGCTCAGTGGCCTGCGGCGTCCGCTCCACGCCATCCGACGGCGCCTTCCGCCGCCCGGCCTGCGGCGGCCCATCGGGGTCCGGCCTACGTGACGCCTGCGCCCGCCCAACCGGCGCGCGTCGCCATGTACCGTCCCTCCGTGCAGGGGGGAGTCGCCACAGCCGCCTACGCTTATGTGCCACCCTACTATTGGCGATCTTCCCCGCAGGCTCCGGATCGTGTGGCACCAAACAACGAAGAGAAGCGCTCCGTTGCGTTCGATCTCACGGTGGGCACCCAGTTTCCGCTTGGGATCGGGCCGAAACTCAGTCTCGAAGTACCTGGCAGGGTGTTGCTTCAAGCGGAGCTCGCGTGGATGCCCCCGGCCTATGCTTCGGCGGTGATGGGGCTGACCTCACCCGAGGGCGCGGATGCGCGCGTGATCGTCGGGGTGATCGAGAGAGCGTTGGCGGACTCGGTCGTTGGTCGCGCGTCCGTTGGATGGCGTCCGCTCCCGAATTACGGTTTTGAGCTGACGGGTGGATACACGCACGTTTCTTTGTCGACCACCGCCGTGTCGGAAGATGTCGCGCCTTTCGTCGATGGCGCTGTGGCCAAGCAGATCGCGAGCCTCGCCACGGACGTCCCTCTTTCGGTTGCGCTGCACAATGTTCACGTCGCCGTCGGTTGGCGGTGGCTGGCTGCGAACGACAGGCTCGTTGTGCGCGCTACCGTCGGCTACACACAGACGGTGGGCGCCTCGTCCTCGATCGAACTCCCAAAGGACACGCCGTTTGCCGCAGAGGCGAAGCGCGCATTCAGTCAGGCGACGGACAGCTTGCTTGTAGAAAACGTAAAGCTGCCCCTCGGGGGCATGAGCCTTGGATACCGCTTTTGATGGCATCGGACTCGGCGACTTGTCCTGTCGTCGTGCCTAGGATCAGCGTCCGGGCATGAAGGCCTCGTCTTGGACGCCGAGGGCGTCGACCATTCGGTTGTAGTAGTTGAAGAAGCCAACGATATGCACGGTGTTGAGGATGTCTTCGTCGGTCCACCCCTGTTGTCTTAGGCCGTCGATCGTCGCTTGTTCCACGTTGTGGGAAGCGTTCGTGACGAGGACAGCAAAGTCGAGCAGGGCGCGCGTTTTCTCGTCGAGCTTGGCGTGACGATAGTCCGATTTGATTTGCTCGACCCATGCATCATCATTGGTTTCCTTGCGGAGATCCTCCCCGTGCGACTGCACTCAGTAGAAGCAGTCGTTTTCCCGCGACACGACCACGGCGATCGTCTCTCTCTCCGCACGACTGAGACTCGATGGGCCCAGCATCAGCGCTTGATACAGCCGCAGTGAGGCGGCCATCGCTGGCGGGTTGAGGCTCTGCACGCTCACGACGTGGGCGACAGAGCCTGCTCGGTCGATGGTGCTGTCGTACTGCCGCTTGAGTGGTCCAGTAGCATCTTCAGGTGAAACGGTCCGAATGTAGGCCATGGGCAAATCATGCATGCGATCGGGCCGAAGGCCAAGCGGGGACTGGCGTGCGAGCATTTGCAGGCGGCGGGCCGAGCCTTTGGAGCGGGCCGACCTCCTTCGCTGCGCCGACCATTTCAACGAGGCAACATGAAGTAGCACACCAAGGTGATCGCGATGGCGCCCAGGATGTTGAGCGCGATCCCCTCGCGTGCCATGCGGCTGGTCGACATCTTCTCGGTGCCGAAGACGATCGCGTTCGGAGCCGTGGCGACCGGAAGCATGAACGCGCAGCTCGCACTGATAGCCGCAGGGACCATCAAGAGCCTGGGATCGACAGCGGCAGCGGTGGCGGCCGCGGCGAGTATGGGCATCAACAAGGAGGTGGTGGCGGTATTGCTGGTGATTTCGGTGAGGAAAGTCACGCACAGGCAGATGGTGAGCAACATGAGAAGGACGGGCCAGCTCGCGAGCGAACTGAGCGCCCCTCCTAGCGCCGCACTCAAACCGGAAGCACCGAATGCGCGAGCGATAGCGATGCCCCCACCAAACAAGATGAGCAAGCCCCAGGGGATCCGCGCGGCCGTTTTCCAGTCGAGCAGGCGGCCTTCTTCGCCGTCGGGGATGAGGAAGAGCAGGACCACCGCGGTGAGCGCGACCGTGCTGTCGCCTACGCCCGGCGCGCCGATGAGCGTGCTCCACCCGCCATAGGGTTCGCTGCGCGTGACCCAGGCTAGCGCCGTCAAACCGAAGACGGTCAGGACACGACGCTCCGCGGGGCGCCAGGGTCCGGGGTGGGGAAGTTCGAGTTTGACGCCTTTGCCCTTGAGGCTCCGCGTGAGCCACAGCCAGATGATGGGGACCATGATCAGCACGACAGGGATCCCAATTTTCATCCACGACGCGAAGCTGATCTCCTGTCCAGTGTGCTCCTGGTAGACGCCCATCAGGATCACGTTGGGTGGCGTGCCGACCGGCGTTCCGATCCCGCCGACGCTCGCCGCATAGGCCATCCCGAGCAAGAGGGGCACGGCGAGCTGGTCGTCATCGGCTTGCTCGATCACCGCCAAGGCGACGGGCAGGAGCATCAGTGTGGTCGCGGTATTGGAGATCCACATGCTGAGCACGGCTGAGGCGATCATGAAGCCGAGGATCAAGCGCTTTCCGCCCACGCCGCCCACCATGCGGACCATGCCGAGGGCAAGTCGTCGGTGGGCGCCGCTCTTCTCCATTCCCATCGAGAGCATGAATCCGCCGAGCAACAACAGGATGAGGCTGTGACCGTAGGCCGTGGCGACGCCTTTGTGGTCCAGTACGCCTAGCAGGGGAAAGAGGGCGAAGGGGATCAGGGAGGTGGCCGGGATGGGGATCGGCTCGGTCACCCACCACACCGCGCACAGGGTCGTGATCCCGCCGCACAAAGCAGCTTGGTTGGAGAGGTCGGCGCCTCTCAGCGCCAAGCCGACGACCACGGCGAGCACAGGGCCGAGGGCCAAGGCCCAGCTTCGCTTGTCACTCATCCTGGCGACCTATTTACCGTGCCCGAGCAGTTCCGTCACGCTGTTGAAGCTGTTTTGGCTATTACCGAAACCGACGTAACGAAGGTAACGCGCCGGCAGCGGGCCGAAGGTGAAGACTTGACGGCTGTTCGAATCGCCTCGGCTTTGACCGGCATACATCGTCGTCCAGATCTTGTTGTCGACCGAAGCACGCAACTCGAAGAACGCGATGCGTTGATCGCCTCGATAGAAGGCGACGCTCGCGGCGTCGACCACGTGTACGCTTCCGAGATCGACCGTCAGGGTCGCGCCATGGCTGTCGTTGGACCAGCGCGTCGACAAGTCCTGATCGATGGCATGGCTCGCCTTGGTCGCAGGGTCGCTGACCGCGCCGACCGCGCTGACGCCGCTGAGCGCTTGGACGGGTCCCAGGACGATCTCGAGTTGGGGGTGGTCCGCCGCTGCCTCCTTGCTGGCGAACTGAACGAAGAGGCCGTCGGCGTTCATCTCTTGTGTGAGCGCGAAGCTCACGGTTCCATCGCCGTCTTTTTGAGCCTGCACGAAGGCGGTGACGTCGATGGCTCGCCAGCTGCTCTTGTTATCGACGACCATTTTCGCCAGGTACGGCCCGAGCGCGGGTTGATTCTTGTAGCTCACCGTGGTCTCGAACCAGTTGTCATTCGCCACGCCGTGGACGCGAACGTCACCGTGCGTTCCGCTTTGGTCTGCGGTGCGCCCGTAAAGAAGGAGTGCGGCTCGGACGATGGGTCGCTGCACGACGTTCAAAGCGAACTTGAGGTAGCTATGTCGCACGTAGTCCGAGCTCGCGTCTTTGACATGAAGGAGCTTCTCTGTGCCATAGTTGTCGCCAGCGTAGATGCCCCCCCGCGTGAAGGTGTCGTCTGTGGGCGCGATCACCTCCCGTTCGGCCAGATAGCTGGGCGCCTTGCCCCCGTTCAGCCGTCGAGCCAGTTGGTCGCGGTACAGGGAGTGGGGCTCAAGGGTGCCGCCGTGGCCCTCGCCTTCACGGTAGTCTTCTGGGGAGGTGTCTTTGGTGTCGAGCAGTGGCAAGGTTTTAATCCCTGGCGCTACCCCCTCGCTTCCAATGACCAGTCCCCACGCGAACTGGCGCGAGTCGACAATGTAGTCTTTGTCGAGGTGGTACCCGAGGCCCCGACCGTTCCAAATGACGGTTTGTGTCGTGGTGTAACCATGCGCGCTTCCGTAGGGCCTGTAGGTCGCGTCGATGTAATCTTTCTCGAGGACGGGTGAGTCGAACAGGTTCGACATCGCCAAATGCATGTGGAAATCCGTGCCGTAGCGTGGATGACTCGAGGATGACTCGAGCAAGACGTTGCCGCTGGTCGTCATGGATTTGAGCGAATAGGCGTGCCTTCCGCTGACCGCCGCGCAATCCACGATGAGATTGTCGCTCCCCTGAACCAAGAAGGGGTAACCGTTGCCACCGCCCCCTTCGTATTGTGGGTGGTGGATCATGACGTCCTCGATGGTCACGTTCCGCGTGTGGTAAAGCCGCAGCCCGTTGGAGACGGAGTGGTAAGGGCCCGCGTTGCTTGGAGGGAGATAACTGCCGACGCGCCGCACCCAACCGTCGACGACGCCGAGCATCGTCACGAGCCAAGCGTTGTGCACCTCGTAGCCGCCGGTGCCTTCGACGTTGTAGTCGAGATCGCCGAATCCATTTGGCCACGGATGCTCTCTTCCGCCGATGGAAAAATCCTCGAGTCCCACTTCGCGAAGCTGCTTGCGCGCTCGGAGAATGCGGGCCGAGTCCCGCGTGAGGAGAGGGTAACGAAGGGGAATGTCGATGGTGATGTCGAGTCCGTTGATGGCGGTGATCTGCCGGAGGGACATGGGGCCGCGCACCAGTTGCGCATTCCACATTCCGGTCATGTTGTGCTCCGCTACCCAGGCAGCTGTCGCATCGGCCCGTACGATGATCCAATCTCCGACGGCGTAGGCCGCGGCGCCGGACACCTTCAGTTGGGTCGCGCGATTACTGGCGTCGGCAGTGAGAAGGACCTCGTCCCCCTCGTCATACCACCAGCTCGGGGTCTTCGGCGGGCTGAGGTAGATGACGCTGCGCCCACGCATGTAGGTTTCGTCGTTAAAGAGATAGGTCAGGTCTCGGCCTTCGCCACGCAACACGACGCCATCGTGTTTGATGTAGAGCGAGAATTTGTCACCTTGGCTCGCTGGTTTGACGCGAAAGGTCCCCGCGGGCAACAGCACAACGCCTCCCCCTTGGCTGCCGACATCGTCGATGGCCTGTTGGATCGCCGCGCGGCTGTCTTGCGCGCCCGTCGGATCGGCCAGGTACGGAGGGTCGGTCACCTTGACGCTCATCCCGGGAATGACACTGGGGATGGCCGTCTCGCCTTTGTGGTAGCCAGCATAGGAGAAGTCGTGAATGAAGCGACCGGCGCTATCTGTCATCGCCGGCGTCCAGTTCTCCGGGTACATGTCGCTGCGCCAGCGCGTCGTCGCTTGCAGATCGATGCTGCCGCCGCTGCCGCCGTTTGCCGCTGTCCCTCCGGCTCCGCCCGTAGCCCTCCCGCCGCCCGCGCCGTCCGAGCCGCTGGCCTTCGTGCTCCCGCCTTGGCCAACCGCGCTGCTCGGCCCTGCGCTTGTGCTCGAGCCCACCGCCGTCACCGTTGCGGTCTCTCCGCCGCAGGTGGCGCTCACACCGATGAGCACGACGATGCCCAGCGCACGCGGGCTGCGCAGGCGTCGCGTGTTCGGTCGATGGCCAGCTCGTCCCATTCAACAATGATACACCCTTGGTCGCGTCTCAGAGTTCTTTCATGGTGGGACAAATGCTTATGGCCTACCATGTGAGAGATGAAAAACCTCCCCGTTGCTACCTTCACTTTGTTTGCCGGCCTCGCCATCGCCTGTTCCAGCAGCGAGACCACCTCCACCTCGTCCACCAGCGGCCAAGGAGCGGGTCCGGGCTCCGGTGGGGGCAGCGCGACAACAGGATCGGGCGGGAGCGGCGCGGGAGGAAACGCCACGTCGAGCGGTCAGGGCGGCAGCTCGCCCGGCGCGGGGGGGCAAGCCGCGGGTGGCGCCTTACCAGTCGGCAGTCCGCAATGCGCGACCGATCAAGACTGCAAGCTCATCGACACCTGTTGTGATTGTGCGGGCATTCCCTCGGCGAGCGACTTGCCGTGCAATGACACGACCTGCAAGGCGTCGATGTGCACGATGTTTCCGACCCAGCCGGTAGCGGCTCAATGTCGAGCCGGGCAATGCGTCACGACGATCGATTGCGACATCAGCAAGGTCATGTGTAAATCCTTGCCCCCAGATTGTCCCGACGGTCAAACGAACACCGTCAACCCCATGACCCAATGCTGGGGCCCCTGCGCCGAGGAGACCGAATGCGCCGAGGTCGCGGGATGCGAGCAGTGCGTCAGCACCGCGTGCGTGACCTACGTGACTCAGCTGGGGCCGCAACGAAACTGCGTCGACGTCCCGATGGAATGCGGCACCAGCGAAGACTGCCAGTGTTTGGGGCCGGCGGTTTGCATTGCTCCCTACGACACTTGCGCGATTTCGCCCAGCGGTGTCATGTGCCAATGCCCGAATTGTTGAGGGGGTAGCGAGCGGCTGCGCGGCCCCGTGTGTTCAGAGCCAGCGCCGGTTTCGAAAGACGATGATCTGAACGATGACCATCACCACCATCGCCCCGCACAGGATGGCGAATCCGGAGGGGTGATTTTGGCCGGGGATCCCTCCGACATTGACTCCGAGTAGGCCGGTGAGGAAGCTCAGGGGTACGAAGATGGTCGCGAGAATCGACACGACATAAAGGCGGCGGTTGGCCAGTTCACTCAAGCGGTTGCTCAGCTCTTCTTGCGTAACGGCGGCGCGGTCGCGCGCCGCATCGAGGTCCTCGACGATGCGAGTCAGTCGTTCGGCGCATTCTCGCAAGTGGGCCCGAGCTTCAGCGTCGAGCCAGGGAACTTTGAGCGTTTGCAGCCGGGCCACGACCTCGCGTTCAGGGGCGATGTAACGTCGAAGAGCGATGGCTTTTCGACGAAGATCGGCCAGCGGGTGGCGCAACTCCTCACTTTCCGCCTGCACGACCATATCTTCGAGTTTCCAGACTTCATCCTCGACCTGTTGGGCCTGGCTCATCAACTCCTCGAGCGCGAGCTCGATGAGAGTGACGAGAGTCTCGCTCACCGACGATGGCGCCTTTCCCGATTCGACCTGATCGGTGAACACGCGAACCGACCTGACGAGCCGGTGCCGCAGGCTCACGACGTGATCTTTGTCGAGCCACATCCTCAGCGCGACCATGTCTTCCGGATCGGAGCCGGGGTTCATGTTGACGCTGCGCAAGATGAACAGCAGGCCGTCGTCCTCGACCGTGGCGCGCGGCCGCGGTTGGTCGGCGAGCAAGCCTTCGCGTACGACGCTGTCGATGGCGCTGTGTTCGATCAGCCATTTGAGCGATTCTTCGCACGTGTAATCGAGATGGACCCAGAGGATCCCTTCAGAGGGGTCGAAGGCGCGGACGCCGGCCCAGTCGATGCACCTCGCCCCGCCTTTGCGGTCGAATACGTAGGCGTAGATGAGCCCGCTCCCTGAATCCGGCATGACCGGCCGAGGTTAGCACGGCGACTCTCGCGCCGTCTTCGTCGATACTCAAACACCAAGGTCGCCGCACAGCGGGTCGTGCGGATTGCAACCGGTGTTGGTCGTGGTGTTGTGCGAGGGGGCGGTGCTCGGTGCTTGATGCCGATAGGGTGTGGGCTTCTTCGGCCGGCAGCTCTTTGCGTCCCGCTCAGCCTCCTCGTAGCGGGCTGTGGCCGACTTGGCCTCGGCATTGGAGGTCGATAGTGCGCTGGCAAGTTGCTTCTGCGCGGCTCGGCTCGTGCCCAGTTCGCGCCGCCTCGCATCGCGAGCATCACGGGTATCTCGAAGTTCGTGTTGCAGGCGGTCGATTTGGCTTCGCGTCGAACGGAGGGACGTGTGCACGACCATGGCTCCGCCGCCCGCGAGCAGAGCGACCGCACCGAGTGTGCCGATCATCGCCAACTTGATGTCTTTGATCTTCTCGCTGAGCAAGACCGCTTGTGTTTCGAATACGCGTGCGCGCTTGAGCGAGTCGTCGGGCGAGTGGGGTTGGGCTGAAACAGCTCCGTCGTCGGGTGGGGTCATGATTTATTCCTCGTGTCATAACGACGGTTCAAATCATGATTCGATCCATTCAAAGCCGGCTATCATGCTTGTCGATGGTAGCCCCGATGGACAAAGAGACGAGCGCGCGAAGGGCCTTGGAGCGATATGAGGGTCTGGCGGAAGCGTCGATCGTGCCGCTTCAGGGGGGCTTGATCAATCAGACCTTTCGCGTGGATGGCGCGAGCGATCGTTTCGTCTTGCAGCGGGTCAACGCAATTTTCGATCCGCGGATCCATGACAATATCGAGGCGGTTAGCGCTTGTCTCGAGGCACATGGATTGCTGACGCCCAAGCTGGTTCGCGCCCGCGACGGTGAGCGCTTCGTTACGCAGGCTGACGGCCAGGTGTGGCGCTTGATGACGTACATCGATGGCGTCGGGCATGGGCGGGTGGAGCGAGCGGAGCAGGCCGCCGAAGCGGGCAGGCTCGTGGCGCGCTTTCACGTTGCGGTCGATGAGCTGAAGCACGAATTTGTCGGTTGTCGCGTCGGCGTGCACGACACCTCGAAGCACCTCTCAGTGTTGGAGCAGGCATGCGCGGTTTTGGGTGACCATCGCCTTCACGCCGAGGTGCGTCCGATCGCGGAGCAGGTGCTCGAGGCGGCGGCGTCCTTGCCAGCACTACCTAACGGGCCAGACCGCATCGGCCATGGTGATCTCAAGCTGAACAACATCTTGTTTGCCCGAGGCGCGCCGGCCGATGAGCCTCGCGCGCTGTGTTTGATCGACTTGGACACCGTCGGACCGATCGCCTTGGGCCACGAGCTCGGGGACGCCTTTCGATCGTGGTGCAATCCGGCGGGCGAGGACGCGCCCGAGTCGGTCCGTTTCGACATGGCGATCTTCGAGGCGGCTTGGGGCGGTTACGCGAGCGCGATGCGGACGTCGCGGGGCGAGGAAGCGGGCCGGGCGGCGGTCCTTGGGGTCGAGTGGATCAGCCTCGAGCTGTGCGCGCGCTTTGCCGCCGACGCGCTGAACGAGTCCTACTTTGGTTTCGATGCCGAGCGTTATCCGGCAGCGGGCGAGCACAACCTCACGCGGGCTCGTGGTCAGTGGGCTTTGTTCCAAGCGGCTCGCGCCTCACGTGATGCGCGAGCCATCGTCGTGGGCGTTTAGGCCTCGGTCACGGGGCTTGGCCTGCCTAACGGACGCGCTTGCGGCGGCTGCGTTTTGGCGCGGCGTGGCAGAGCACGTC
>JAPYTK010000046.1 GCA_029941785.1 Polyangiaceae bacterium
GAACCATGGCAGCCGGTGGACCGCCCCGGGCAAAACAACCCCGAGCCCGGCGGTCCGGTCGTTGGCGGACACGACGACGACGACAACCCAACAAACGATAACGGTAAGGGCAACGGCCTCTTTGCCGGAGGCGAAGACAACACCTTCAGCCACATGGGTGATCTGAGCGATGGTGGCGGTCTCGATCCCTTCGAGATCCTCGCCCAACGGCAAGAGGAAGGCCCTCCCGAGATTCGCACGCGCCTTCACTCGTGCCAAAAACTGCAGGTTCGAGCGCTGCGGAACATCCTCACGACCTTCGGCGTCGACATCGACGCCACGGGCAATCCGGACACAGCAGGAGAACTGTTCAAGAACGGTCGGGATGCACTCGGCGGCGCCAACTACGACTCGCGCAGCGGGGAGTCCATCACGTGGACGAACTCTGGCGCGACCAAACTGCACGATATCTTCGCGCAGGCCGCGAGCGAGATCATCGCCCGACTGCCAGATGCGGAACACTGCACGATCGACGGCGAAGGGGTGACGATGTTCGACAGCGACGATCGCTGCAACAGCGATGCGATCACCTGCCTCATCGGCCGACCCGCATCCGAGGAACACGTGGCGATCTGTACGCAACTCGTGCAGAGCGCCAGCAACACCGACAAAGGTAAGCAGATTGCCGTCGCGGCCATCCTGAGTGCCGCCCACAGCTGCGAATGAGGAACAGAGCATGGTAGACCAACGACTCAAGAATCTCCGCGGCCCCGCGCGCCGACGTTTTCTCAAATTTACCGCCGCAGCTGGCGCCGTCTTGGCGCTCGATCGCGCGGAAGTGCTCAACATCGTGAGCGACACCGCCGGTAGCGCCATGGCCGAAGAGGGAGCCTGCAGCGCCACGACGAATCGCAGCATTCACATCGTCGCGGGCAATGGTGGCTTCGCGTGGTTCCAGCTCTTGTGGCCCCACAACGCTGTCGCCGCCGCGAACAACGATAACTTCGCCTTCCATGCCAACGGTCAGGCGATGACCGCCGACGACACCGACAAGCCGCTAAGCTATTCCCCGGAGACACCGTGGACCTCGCTGGATCGCACCAAGCGGATCAGCGCATTCATGGCCGGGAACAACGAGACCCACACATCGCAACCAACGAGCGCGGCAACCCTCGGTGGTGGCACGAGTATGTTGGCAGCAGCGGCCACACTGCAGAACCAGCTCCCGTCCTTGCTGCCGGTGATCGGGATCACCCCGTTCAACTTCGGCAACGCACCCGGCGCACCCGCGGTCACATCCGTGGGCAATGCCGACGGCATGGTGGAGCTATTCAACAGCGCCTCCTCGCAAGCCCTGCTCGCCGTAGAGTCCGACGCCGATTTGTACGAATCGCACTACAAGGCCTTCCTGTCGCTCAACCGCGCGTCAGCCCGGCCGACCTTCGCCCGGCAGTTGCGGATCACGAAGGCGAGCGCCAACTTTCTCGGCAAGAACCTGGCAGAATGGCTGAAGCCCACCGAAGCGGACTTCATGCGTTACGGCACACCCCAAGGCACGCCGAACAAACTCCGCGAACTGGCAAAGGCTCTCATCACGTCGACCAAGGCCTTCAAGCACGGCTTGACCAACAGCGTGATCATCCCTGCTCTGCGTGACGATCCTCACGGCGCCTTCGGGAACATGGGCACGCTTCAGAGCACCGTCGAAACGCTCGGTCGCATCCTCGACGCCACGATGGACGATCTGATGGCCGTCGATGACCCAGCCTGCACGAACAAGAAGCTCGCTGACACGACCGTGATCACCATCCATGGCGACACCCCGAAGAACCCATTGGCCCGGAACAACTGGCCCGACGGTACGCCCGGCAACTCGAACTGGATCTATGTCTACGGCGCCGGCTTCACGAAGACGGGCTGGTTTGGCGGCATCCAAGCCGACGGTACGGTCGATGGCTTCGATCCGAAGACCGGGGACACCTTGCCAGGCGCTGGCGTCGGTAACACGGCCCAGGCCGCCGGAGCAGCCGTCGCCTTCGCGATCGCACAAGGTGATCTCACCCGCGTGAAGGACATTCGTGATGTCCCGTCGATCGCCGGTATCGTGAACGAACAATTGATGTAACCCGCCATCGGGCCGCGACCACGGACCCGAGGATGGGTGTGACAGCAATGTCCTGCCGCGCCGCGAACCGTTTTTCACGCCTTGCCTTCAAGTCGCGATAATCACACGCGAACGATAAACTGGCACGGCCATTGCTCCTTGGACTTGCCGAATCACCGCCATGGTGATCGGAGGAGAGGAGAACGTATGCACCGAAGTGTGGGTGATTTACGGACAGGATTGGTGTGCGTGTTGCTGGCTTGTGGATCGGGGGGTTTCGTAGCCTGTGCATCGACGACCGATAGTCTGAACAACGAGGGCTTCGATAACGGCGGTGGAGGGGGGCCACTAAGCAACGCGGCCTCGAGTTCGACCGCCAGCGGCGCGGGCGGCGGCAGCACGCTTCCTCCCGAACAAGAGCTCGAAAACAACTTCGGGGCGCCAGTCGCGACGGGTCGTTACGTGTGGGTCGCCAATCCATCGAGCGGGCGCGTCGCCTACATCGACGGCAAAACGCTACAGATTCAAATCGTCGACGCTGGACACGGTCCCACCCACTTGGCGGCGATCCCGGACGCCGACGACGACGTCGCCATCGTCCTCAACACTCTGTCCAACGACGCAACCGTCCTGCGCGCCAAGGAAGGGGCGCTTTCGTCGCTCAATCTTCAAGTCCACCCGGGGGCGAACAGCTGGGCGGTGTCGCCCGACGGTCGCTGGGCCACGGCATGGACGGACGTCAAAGGCATCGAGAACGATGACCCACTCGATGGCTACCAGGCAGTCAGCGTGCTCGATCTTCACACCGAAAACACGACGCAACTCAGCGTCGGCTATCGACCACAATCACTTCATTACAACGAGGCAAGCTCCCGCTTGCTGGTGGTCTCGGAGGAAGGGATCACCAGCATCCTACTCGACAGCGGGAGCCCCAGCGTGCAAGCGCACTTCCCCTTGACCGACGATCCCGTCGAAGATCCCGACGCGCGCGACGTGGCGCTCACGCCCGACGGCAACCGCGCGCTCGTGAGACGGGTCGATGAATCGGTGCTCAACATCTACGACACCGACGACGGGAGTCACGTCGACATCCCTTTGCCCGGCGCGATCACCGATCTCGACCTGGCAGACAACGGTGCGATGGCGGTCGCCGTGATGCGCGCCGTCGGAAAGGTCGCGCTCATCCCCTGCACGACCATCGTCGATGATCCGACCTCCTTGTCGATCATCGATGTCTCGGCAACGACGGTCGGCTCCGTGTCCTTGCCCAGCGACTCGTCGCTCGCCTTCCTCTACACGAATGCGCAGCCAAACGACATGCTGACGGTGCTCGACACCGCGCTACCCACGCCCACGCCACGCCTCATCAAGCTGCAGTCCGCTGTCAGCAGCGTGTTTCCAACCCCAGACGCCAGCCACGCGCTCGTGCTTCACAGCGCACCACCGGTGAGTTCGAAGTACAAGTCGGCGATCAGCCTCGTGCCGGTCGAGGCTCAACTTCCATCGAAGATCCTCGGCCTGGAGTCCGCGCCGATCTCCGTGGCGATGGCCCCCGACAACACGCAAGCCTTGCTGGCCCTCGGTTCGCTCTTCGACACACCCTATCAAATGGTCGTCGCGCGCTTTCCCTCGCTCGAGATCGACACCTACGCGCTCGGCAGCGAGCCGATCGCGGCCGGTATCGTGGCCGGTGCGAACAGCGGCTTCGTCGCACAGCAACATCCCGAGGGGCGTATCACCTTTGTCGACTTCAAGAGCGGCGAGGTCCGAACCCTGACCGGATTCGAACTGGCGACCCAGGTCGTCGATGGGAGCACACCATGAGATTGCACAATGCCTGTTTTGCCCTCACCGCTCTCGTCGCCATCGGCAGCAGCGGCTGCGAGCGCCAACCCGTTTGGGATCAGCCGATCGCCGGCGCACAGATCTTGGGTATGGATCACGGGATCGCGATCGTCGATCCCGGAGCGGAGCGCGCCTTGTTGCTCAGCCCCGAAGATGACCTGTCGCTGAGCCAAGACAGCTTCGCGATCACCACGGGCTTCGCGACCGCCAAGGTCACCCCCGATGGTTCACGCTTGCTCGTGCTATCGCACGGGACCGTGCCCCGCGAGCGGGCCGACGATCCGGAGCCCACCCTGCAGACCTTCACGGCCGGAGGCGGGGCCCGCACGAGCCACAGCTATCGGCTCTCCGACCCGCTGTCCGGCCTCAAGGTCGATCCGCTCTCCCGCTTCGCCGTGGTGCATGCGAGTGGCGACGCGGCTTTTCTTCAAAACCCCAACGAGCTGTCCATCGTCGATCTCACGAGAGAACAAACGGACGACAATCCCGTCCACCTGACCTTGCGGAGCTTTGGCGGCACACCGCAGGCCTTTACGTTCACCGAAGATCTCGTCTTGCCAGGGGGCAAGCGACGGCTTCTCGTCGTTCAAACCGATCGGGACATCGCCTTGGTCGATCTGGACGCACCGGACCTTCCCGAGATCACGATCCCACTCTCGAGCGACACGAACAAAATGGTGCCGGGAGGGGTAGCGGTCAGCGACGGCGCACTGGAGCGGGACGACGACGCGCGGATCGCGATTCGGCTGCAAGACGACTCCAGCGTGATCATCATCAATCTCGAACCCGTTCTCGAGAGCGACAAGGACGACACGCCGCAAAGCTTTCGAGCCGTGCCCAACTTCGTTTTCACCGACGGTATTCCGAGCGACATCGCCTTCGTTCAGACCGACGGAGGCTTGCGGTTGGCCGCGCTTCTGGGAACGCGGCTGACATTGGTGAACCCCGTCACCGGGATCGCCAGCGCCGTGGATCTCGGGGCTCAGGAATTCAGTCAAATGACGATCGTCACCGACGTCGTGGGACAGACGAGCGACGGCAGCGACGTCGCCATGCTGTGGTCACCAGGGAAGTCCCACATCGCCTTTATCGCCTTCGGATCAACCGTTGGCCAACCGTACAAGGCCATCGAGAAACTCAAACTCGACACGGCCGTTTCCACCGTTGCCCCCATTGGCGGCGACAACCCTCACTTGCGGATCCTGCGGAGCTCGACGGGCGGGGCAGTACACGTGCTCGATCTGCTGACCCGCACCGCCGCACCGCTCCACGCGAGTTCCAGCGGAGCGGGACTCACCACTTCCGCCGATGGTGGTCGCGCGTGGCTCCATCAGGGAAGCTCGCTCGCCAAGCTCGATCTGACCACGCTCCATCCGCAGAACTTTCAGCTACAGCGACCGATATCCCGGGTGTTCGACGTCACGCGGCCGTCGGGTGGGGACGCGCTGATCACCCTGCATGAGTCGGGCCTCATCGGCGCCACCGTCCTGGATGCGCAACAACCCGCTCTGTCGACAGCTCGCCACTACGCGGGCCTCTTGCTTGGAGAATTGCCGTGAGACTTCCTTCCTTTATTTGTGCCTTCGGTATCGCCACGGCGCTCGGCATCATGTGCCAAACCGCGAACGCCACCCCCATCGCGTCGTCCTCATCGCCGAGCACCGGCGACAGGCGCAACACCAGCGCGCAGGCCGATGGTGCCGATTCGACGGAAGAAGCACTCGCTCATGATGATGACCACCGCTTCGTTGGCATGTCCGGTTTTCGGGGCCAGGTGATCACACACCCGGGAATGGACCCGTACTCGACGGGTGATTTCTTCTCGCAAATCACATTAGGGGCAGCTTTCTTGCCGCTAAAATGGGGACATCTCAAGCTCGGCGTGCTCAGCCAATACGATATGGGTAGTGTCGATGCAGACACGCGCGGGATCCCCGCTTCCCTCTCGATTCATCGCATCGGAGCAGGACCCTATGCCCAAATCTCGCTGGGCGACCGCTGGCGTCTGAGTTCCCGGGTGATCCCTGCCGCAAATTATCTGGACGCGAGCTTCGACGACACGAGCGGCAAGCTCAGCAGCCAAGGCTGGACATGGAGTCTGGAGACGAGCGTAGGGGCGGCCTTGCGGCTCGGTTCGGCCGGCAAGTCGGACGATCCCAAGGCGAGTTTCTGGCTGACCGCAGATCTGGGATACACCTTTGCAGGCACGACCGAAATGAGCTTCAGCGGCGATCTGGAGCAAGACGATCCACGCGACTTCGGCACTGTCGAACTGCCCCCGCTCAGCCCGCGAGGTTTCTCGCAGCGCTTGGCTTTTGCCGTCAGCTTTTAGTGCGCCCGCCGCGCGTGCCATGGCCCGCCGCGCCCTGCGGAATCGCATCGGGAGCGCGGGCATAGACGGGCTGGACATCCGCCAGCGAAACCACCCCGCGAACGGGCATTTCGCGCAGCGCGAGACGAGCGATGTCACGCGCGTCGGGAAAAGCTGCTCCCGCTGCCTCCACGCGGCGCTGGCCAAGATCGTCGAGGGTGTCGAGGACATCGCCACACAGGACGACGTCTTGTCCGAACTCGGCAAGTGCGGCTCGAAGTTGTTCGGCTCGCAAAGACCGAGGCGAGAGAACCTCCGCTCCCTGAGCATCGTAGGCGGCAAAAAACAGCTCGGACCGCTTGCCGTCAGTCACAGGGACGATCACTCCCTCGGGACACATCTGCCGCGCAGCGTCCGCCATGGCGGCCAGACCACACACGCCAATGAGGGGGATCTCCAATCCCATAGCCATCCCCTTGGCGGAGGCCAAACCCACGCGCACACCGGTAAACGATCCTGGTCCCACATCGCAGGCGATGGCTTCGATGTCGTCGCGCCGGATCTTTGCGGCCGCCAACACCTCATCGACGACTCCGAAGAGCCTCTCTGCATGCCGCATCTCGTCGTCGTAGCCGCCGCGCGCGAGTTGCTGGTCGCCATCGACGACCACCACGCTGCAGCGGGGGGTCGCTGTGGTGAACGCGAGGATCTTCACTTTTCTGTACCGGCAGCTCGAGCCCACGCTTCGGCCACTGCGATATCGAGCTTGGCAAAGCGAGGCTGGTATTCGCGCTCAAAGGTGCGCTCGAGAATTTCGCGGTAACGGGCAATCGGCATCAAGCCCCAAGCGCGGTCCGCATCGGGAATCGTGTCGGCAGCCTCTCCTCCGACGGGTGCATAGTTGCTACGAATGCGTGAAAACATTCCCCCGATCTCCTGGTCGACGCTGGCACGTACGTCGTTCTCACATGGCAATTCGAGAAGGTACGCCAGTAAATCCCAGCCGAAGTCCCGATGCCGAACCTCATCCTTGAGCACCCGGTCGAGAGCCTCGCGCGCGCTGGCGACAACGCACTTCTCCCGCAAGACCTTGAATAGCGGAACCGCCACGGTCTCACCCAGACAGAACACCTCAACCCCGTAGCGCACGACAGAGGTTTCGAGCGTTTCACCTGGACGCCTCCGCAAAGCCAGTGACTCTCGCGGAATCGGCGCCAAACCACCCCCCCCCGCGTCCACGAATGTCGCGTGGCTCAGTTCAGCGTGGGCAAGCTCGTCAGCGACAATCCGCAAACCATCGTGGATCAAATCGGGGGAAGCACCCATCTGGATCAGCCACAGCGTCAGGTGGTGAGTGATCGCAGCCGAGCGATATTCCGCCTCGACTCGGCGCCCCCACTCCGCAATGACCGCGGCGCTCGCCGGAACGTCCTCATCGCTAACAGGCGGTGTCTTTTCGGGCAGCGTCTCACTCATAGGTCCATCCTGTAGCGCGTTGGTTCAAAAGGGGCCAGACCCAGCGCGACGCCGACCCGGCGGTCAAGCCTCGCCGGTCATCTTCATGCTGCCCAAGATCCCCGATACAACGGTGACAACATGAGCTTCGATCGCGCATTCCCCGGTCTCTGTGACGAGCCGCTGAAGACCGATCCGATCTTGTGTGCCAGCACGCACCAGCGTGAAGAGGGCGGTATGGACAATGAGCGCCAGGTCGCTCGCGGAACAAGCGAAGCTCGGGGCCAAGTACGCCGCCCATCGGTCGTAGGGCACCGTTGAGTGCTCATCGTGCCCCTCACGCAGGGGGGCGTTAGCCCATTCGCGACACCAAAGCGCGAGCGGCGCAGGCTCCGACAATGCACGCTGATACGCTCGACGGATCGGTTCTTTAGGGGAGACGCCAGCCGAGCGACCGAGCTGCTCGACAAACTCGCCGCCCAAGGATTCAAATCGCTGCCCAGCGTGCTTGACGCACGCCTCGTAAAGGCCCTGTTTGCCACCGAAATAGTGTCGAACCATCCCGAGGCTGAGCTCGGCCGCCTCAGCGACATCGCGCAAGGGCGCGCCGCCGAATCCATCTCGAACAAAGATCTCGGTCGCCGCATCGATCAGTTGCATGCGGGTCTTATGAGGATCGGCATCTACCGGACGAGCCATGCCCCCAGTGTATCATACAATCGTATTGTTCTATGCCTCCGCGATCGTCTCAACGAACGAGTGGCCACCGAAGCCGCTTCGTGGCAAAGCGATCGACGCATCATGAAACGTCTTCTCTCGGCCGCCCTTGTCATCTTCTTCGGTTGTTCTGCCACCCCGGATGTGATCGAGTCCCCTGCTCCGACCGCACCCGTCGCGACCAGCGACTCGAGCGCCACGAAATCACCGGAGCCCCCTCCCGTCCCAAGCCCAGAACAGCTCGCCAAACGCGCAAAAGAGATCGCTCAGCGCACCCTGATCATCGATGGCCACGTCGATCTGCCCTACCGCCTGTACAGCGGCCGAAAGAAGGGTCAGGTGAGCGAAGACATTCGAAAGCGTACCGAAAAGGGCGATTTCGATTATCCCCGCGCCGTCGCCGGCGGGCTCGATGCACCCTTCATGTCGATCTACATTCCGGCAAAACACCAGAAGACCGGAGGAGCGAAAGCGCTCGCCGATTTTCTCATCGATCTCGTGGAGAGTCTCGTCACCGGCGCGCCGGAAAAATTCGCAATGGCTCACTCCACAGGGCAGCTCGAAAAGAACTTCGCGGACGGGAAGATCAGCTTGCCGCTCGGCATCGAAAACGGGGCCGCCATCGAAGGCAAACTCGAGAATGTGAAGCACTTTTACGATCGGGGCGTGCGCTACATCACGCTCACCCATTCAAAGGACAATGCGATTTGCGATTCCTCCTATGACGATCGTCACACCCACGGCGGGTTGACAAGTTTTGGTCGAGAGGTCGTCGGCGAGATGAACCGACTCGGGATCATGATCGATGTCTCACACATTTCGGACCAAGCCTTCGAGCAGGTCATGGAACTCAGCCAGGTAGCTGCCATCGCATCGCACTCCTCATGCCGGCACTTCACGCCCGACTGGGAACGGAACATGAGCGACGACATGATCAAGAAGCTGGCCAAGAAGGGTGGCGTCATCATGATCAATTTTGGTTCGAGCTTCATCGCGGACAAGGCCCGGCGGCAGCGGAGCAAGATGTGGGAAGCGATGGAGAAATTCAAGACGGACAACAAGGTCGAACATGGTGATCCACGAGTGAAGGCCTTTCGGGCCAAGTACGCCAGCGAACACGACTTGCCCTTCGCCACGGTCGAGCAGGTGGCCGATCACATCGATCATGTCGTCAAGCTGACGAGCATCGACCACGTCGGTCTCGGGTCCGACTTCGATGGCGTGGGAGACTCACTCCCCGTCGGCCTCAAGGACGCTTCACAGCTGCCCAACCTCATCGCCGTGCTGCTTGCCCGCGGCTACAGCGAAGCGGACATCGCCAAGATCGGATCGGGCAATGTCCTACGAGTATGGCGATCCGTCGAGAAGCACGCGGCCACCCAGAAGAACTGATCGTTCAACCGCCTCAGCCGCCGCCCCCAGCCTTGCCGTGATCCCATGGGAAGGCTGCCGTGGCGCACTCACCGGTGAACGTGAACATCCCGTCCTCTTGTCCGGTGGCCTTCGCCTCGCTGATCCGCGACTCGAAAGCTAAATCGCTCGCTGCGAAGCCCAAAGCCTCGCACATCTCTTGGTCATCGAATCCCCAATGCACGGTTTCGTTGCGCGGATTGTTAAACTCGCAACCAAAACGCAGACCCTTGAAACCGCTCAGATCGATCGGCGGACTGTAGTTGCGACCGCGCGCCTCACTGTTGAAACCGCTAACGTCGATGAGACTCACGTCCCCGTCCGGGCCGCCGTAGGCTTCGACGAACATGCGCGTGCCGAGCGCATGAGTATGCGGGAGCAGGTAGTAGAGCTTCCCGCCGAAGGGCTCTCCACCGGTCGTTTGAAACACGCTATCGAGTTCGCACTCGCCAGAAAACCGTGATGTCGATTGAGGAGGAATGTCGAGCTCGTCGTAGGTCACATGAAAGGGCACGAGCTTCACCTTTACCGCGCTCGGCTCGATGGTATACAAACCAATCTTCATGTGGCCCGTTACCTCCTCTGCCGTGGTGTTGAGCGTATGGATGTCACCGATGATCCGCGAATACGGCGGAATGCGGACCGCGACGCCAGCAGGGAACTTCTGCACCTCGTGCTGGGCCTGAGTCGATTGGGCATAGATCACGCCGCCCGCGAGCGCCGCGCTGAGCTGCGAGTAACTGCGGTCCGAACACTTCCACACGCCATCCGGTCCGTCGAATTGATCGTCGGGCACGAAGGTCCAGTTCGAGTGGTGAGAACGTTCGTCTTGGTCGAGCTCCACCGCGTTCACCCAAAGCTCTTCGCTGTTGCCCAAGGTCCAGCTGCGGCACATCCCGAGAACCTCGCCGCCGCCAGGGGTCGTGACGGTGGGAAAGTCGTGAGTCATCGGCGTACCGCCGATCGGCTCACACGATCCGCTCTCGGCCGCATAGGTTCCGGACGCGCACGGCACACACGCTGCCTTCGACCCTTCGAGCACGCACGACATTTGGTCGATTCGGCACTCGGCGCGCTCCTCGGTTGTGCAATCAATGGCCGGGCCGGAGCCTCCCGCTCCTGTGGAACCGGTGGGCCCACTGCTCGAGGAACAGCCCGACACCATCAAAACCATTAGAAAAAGAGTTGTCCACGTGAACGTCATACGTCGTCCATAGGGCGAAACCGTCGCCCATTCAAGGTGCTACGATGCTCGTGCGCGAGACATCCCAGGAAGGGGCACAGCCGGGCATGGCGACCCGCAGATAGTTCAGGCATGCTGCCAGACCATGCCAGTGTGGCTCTACATCGTGGCGTGCGTCCTCGTCCCTGCTTGTTGGGGGCTCCTGATGTACGTCGGCTTCAACGTGCTCGATCGCAAACGCATGGCGCAACGACAGGCGGACGCCCCTCCGCCCATCGATTACTCGATCTGAGACGGTACGCGATTCGATGGATGTCGCCGGCGTCGTCGTCTCACTGCCCGGGGTAGCTTTGCTCGGCATCGTCGTGGGTGTCGTCGCGGGCATGTTTGGCGTCGGCGGCGGATTCTTGCTCACACCGCTTCTCAGCATCATCTTCGACATCCCCATGCCGATCGCCGTGGGCACGGGGCTCTGCCAGATGATCGGCATCGCCATCGTCGCGATCTTGCGCCACCAAAAATTGGGTCAAGGCGAACACCGTT
This sequence comes from Polyangiaceae bacterium, assembly GCA_029941785.1. Classification (GTDB taxonomy): domain Bacteria; phylum Myxococcota_A; class Polyangia; order Polyangiales; family Polyangiaceae; genus JAPYTK01. Next base: position 11,548 of record JAPYTK010000046.1, read on the forward strand.
TCGATTGGTTGATGTTCGCCGGCTCAGCCCTCGGGGCAGCCGCCGGCTCGGTCGCCGTTTCCGCACTCGAGCGTCAAGGCAGCGTCACGTTCGGATCAGGAGAGATCCCTGTCGTTACCCTCGTCCTGTACGGGGCGTACACCGTGCTGCTCGCCAGCTGCTCGTGGCTGTTCTGGCGACAGGGAGGACAGACCATCGAGGCGTTGAATGATCCACAGCCCGGACCGCTCGCTCGCCTGCGTTTCGGTCCGCTCGTCGACTTCGATCGAGCGGGAATTGTAGGCGTATCCGCCATCGGGGTCGCCTACGTCGGACTCGCCCTGGGCTTCCTCAGCGGCGTGATGGGGATCGGTGGAGGCGTGGCGCTCATGCCCATCCTGATCTACGGCTACGGCTTTCCGATCAAACAGGCCGCAGGCACCGGGATTCTAGCGCTACTGCTCACCGTGACCGTCGGCACGGTCAGCCATGCTATCGCCGGTCACGTCCACCTTGGATTGGCGTGCGTACTGCTCGTTGGCTCGACCATCAGCGCCCAACTCGGAGCCATACTCACCCGCAAACTCCCCGCCCGAACGCTGCGCCGTGTGTTCGCCGCACTGTTGTGGTTCGCCGTCCTCGCCATCATCTGGGACACCTTGCGCGAGCTTCTCTGAGCGGGCCATGGCTCGAACCACAAAGAGACACTTGCAGACTCGGCGCAGACGAGGAACAACACGGACCATGAAGCGCACGATCCTCCACCTCCTCGTCACCCTCCTGTGTGCCAGCTTGCTCGCGGGTTGCGTCACCCGCAAAGAACATGATCGTTTGATGACCGAAGCGGCCCGACGCCTCAGCGCAACGCAACAGGCCGCCGCCAAGACAAAAGCCGCCGCCGATGCGAGGATCGCCGATCTCAATTCCCGCATCGCACAGCTCGACCAGCAACTGACTGCGAAAGATGAGGAACTGACCCGGGCACAGAACCTGCTCGCAAAGATCCGGGGTCAACTCGATGACGCGAACGCCCTCACCGCCCGACTCACCGGAGCGCTCAAGGAAGCAGGAAAGAACGTCGACGCCTTGCTGGCGCAGAAAGGCAACCTCAACCAATCGCTCAAGAATGCGAAAAAGCGGCTCGAACAATTGCGCAAAGCGCAGGCAGCCTCAGAAAGACGTGCGCAGTTGTTCCGCTCGCTCATTCTCAAGTTCAAGAAGCTCATCGACGCAGGTGATCTCAAGATCGTCATGCGCGACGGCCGCATGGTGCTTCAGATGCGCAACGACGTACTGTTCGATTCGGGCCGAACGACGATCAAGCAAGCAGGCAAAGACGCACTCCAAGAAGTCGCAGGCGTTCTCATGACGATCAAGGGGCGGAAATTTCAGGTCGTCGGGCACACGGACAACGATCCGATTTCCAGCCCACGCTATCCTTCCAACTGGGAACTTTCGACCGCTCGAGCGGTCGCTGTGGTCCGCTACCTCATCGAGGAAGGCGTCGACACCGGTATGCTCTCCGCTGCGGGCTACGGCCCCTTCGATCCGGTGGCGTCGAACGAAACGCCCGAAGGAAAGGCGAAAAACCGGCGCATCGAGATCGTGCTGCAGCCCGACCTGTCTGAATTGGTGAGCATGCCGACGAAGAAGTAGACGTAAGCGCCTCCGCATGGCCAGCGTGCTGTGCCACAATTCGCTCATGCTCAGCGCCAACAACGCCCCATCACATGCGTCCGCCATGGCCGGGTGGCCAGGACCGCCAGGTGGAGGACCGCCGGGTGGAATGCCCCCGGGTGGAATGCCGTACGGGCAGGCTGGCTGGGGCGCGGGCGGCCAGGGAGGAGGCTACGGCCCCCCCCCCGAAGCGACGAGGAAGCAGCAAAGCTCTGCTGGCCATCGTGCTCAGCCTGATGGTCACGGCCTTGGGCGCTGGAGTTTGGATTTTCTTGAGCCCGGTAGGCGCCGGCGGCTTCGGGCTCGGGCTCGGCAGCAGCGACTACTACGAAGATGCGAGCGGACTCAAGAAGATCCTCAAGAAGACCCCGGGCAAGAAGGCAAAGTACCTGAGCCTCACCATCTATCCCGAATACGCGATCGCGACGGTCGCGCCGAAATCCGGCACAAAAGCTCCGTCGTTCATGGTGCGGGGCGGTACGTCCAAGCAGTGGACCCGCATGCCAATGAGGACAAAACCCGATCAGATCGATAAGGCCGCCTTTCGCTTGAGCGATGTCGACTTCGAAGCCATTCCCGCCATCGCCAACCGCGCCGCGGACGACCTCGAGATGCCCGAGGGCGCGATCACGCACATGATGTTGCAGCGCCCCCTGCCATTCGGCACGAAACTGCAGTGGCGTGTCGACCTCTCGAGCGACGGAGATAGCAAGAACGCCGTCTACACGCTCAAGGGCAAACCTGTTGCCGGGGGAGGCGCAAAGAAGCTCGATTACTTCAAGGATGCGAGCGACGTCTCCGGAATGCTGAAGAAGCGCTTCGGTGACGTAGTCAAACTCAAGCAGCTCGTCCTCTATCCGGCCATGGTGAACGTCGAGGTACAGGATGCGAAGAAGGCCACCAACATCGACGACTACACCTTTCGCGCTGGCAACGTGAGCCCTGGTCGACCGCAACGACTGTCGTCGCGAGACAAGAGAAACCTCAGCAAGGTCATTTTCTCACTCGACAAGATCGACTTTGCGAGCGTGCCCGGTCTCGCGAAGGATGCCCAGAAACGAATGGGTCTCGAAGACAGTGAGGTCACCCACGCCATATTTCAGCACGGGACTCCCTTTCACAAGGAACTCATCATCCGCTTCTACGTGAAGAACAAGCGCGAAAGTGGCATGGTCACCTACCGTTTCAACGGCAAATTCATCCGCATGCACAAGTAGCTGGGGTGACGACTAGAAAAAGTAGCGCATATCGAACTGCGCCGCGAAAATGAACGCAGGGGGCTCTTCTTCGGCAGCTTGGAGCGAACGGGTCGCATCCTGCAGGGACGCGATCCCCACAATCCATCCGAGCATGAGGTCACGGCGACCCGTGTAATAAATCCCCGCCGCGCCGCGGTGGCCGGTTGCGGACACGTCCGCACCTTGTGGCATGCCGGCCAGCTCATTGGCGTCGAAGCTCGCCTTGTCGAGTTCGAAGCGATACTCCAACGTCATCCCGACTGGGGCAGCCGGATGAAAGTTCACCGCGGGCGAGAAGCCCGCCTGCACGAGCACATGGCTCGCGTTGACGTCGCCGAGAAAGGTCGCGCTCGTCGAACTCGTCGCGGCCCCCACCGAGAGGCTGAATTGTCCGCTGAGGTGGCGGCCGAGCGCTTGGGCGTAGTTGAGCGCAGCACCTCCGCCGTAGCGCCGCTGGGTAAGCTTGATCGACTCGCCGAGGTCGGTGCCGCCGTTGAAGGCACAACCAAAATCGGCCTCCACGAGGCATTGTGTGCGCGCCAGGTCCGAAGCGATCTCCGTGATCTCGGTCGCCAAGACGCGCAGAAGGCCTTGCGGCACAGCGCGGATCCCCCCCGAAATGATCGCGAAGGGGCGAAGCGCGAGCTGCGCCCCCGCCTCCGTTCCCCGGGCCAATCGAAACTTGATGTGGGGCCGAATATCGAAACCGGTCTGTCCACCGTACAGAAAGAGCGTCTCCTCGTTGGCGCCCACCTCCGCGAGGTACTCGGCCTTTACACCGAAGGTAAACACTTCGTCCGGCTGAAAGTCGGTGCCAAAACTCAGGCGAACAAAGCCGAGTTCACGATCGTACTCCAAGGTCTCCGCTTGGCCCGCCGCCTCGAAATTCGACACCACCTTGCTCTGACTGAACAGTTCGATACTCGATCCGACATGGAAGCTCGCCGCCGTGAACGCGTTGTCGACGAAGCGAGGGTAGTGAAAGGTGTGGCCGAGCAAGGTCCGATCGCCGGTCAACGCCGTCTCGCCCTTGATCATGCCTTGAGGCATGAGCCCGTGAGTCTCCTTGGGCTCAGGCGGGGTCGGCGGTTTGACCGGAGGTGCTTGCATCGGCCGAGCCTGGGGCGCCGCTCGTCCTCGGCCATATTGGCCATACTGGCCATACTGCGCTCGGGGTGGCACATAGGGTTGCCCATAGGGCCGCGCCGTCGAAACCGGAGGCACCGCGGTCCCGGGCAGAGGGGCCGTGGTCGCGGGCGGCGGACGTGGTGGAGCAGGAGCGGTCTGTGCCGTAGCTTCAGCGCCGAGCAAGGTGAGGAACGAGCCCAATACCCAGGATGAGTGCCCCGATAGCTTGACCATCTTCGCAGAGTAGCATGGTAGATACTGCGCAGTGAGTACTCCTCCGCCCACCTACCTCGACAAACTCGTCGGCGCCCGCTTGCGCGAAGAGCGCTACGCGATCTGCGGGGTCTTAGGCGGCGGCAGTCAAGGAGCGACCCTCGACGCCGTGGATCGGGCAGCCGGTCGCCCGGTCGCCATCAAGCGCTTCGAGGTAGCCGGCGCGCGCAGTTGGAAGGACGTCGAACTCGCCGAACGCGAAGCGCGAGTGCTCAGCGAGTTGTCGCATGACTTGTTGCCCGCCGCGTTCGATCACTTCGAAGAAGATGGCGCGCTCTTTCTCGTGATGGAGAAGATCGAAGGGCATAATCTCGCCGAGCTCGGCGCCTTGCCCCCCGCAGAGGTGTTTCATTTTCTGGAAGATTCGAGTGAGATCCTTGCCTACTTGCATGGACGCGTTGCGCCCGTCATCCACCGAGACATCAAGCCGGGCAACGTGATCCGCCGACCGGCTCGTGACGGCCAGGACGAGTCGCGCGCCCGTTATGTATTCGTCGATTTCGGCTCCGTCCGCAACAGCCTCAAGCCGGCAGGGGGAAGCACGGTCGTGGGCACCTTCGGCTTCATGGCGCCCGAACAATTCCAGGGTCGGGCCATGCCTCAGTCCGACGTCTACGGGGTGGGCGCGACGGCCATCAGCATGCTCACCGGGAAGATGCCCGAAGATCTCCCCCACCGCGGACTCGCCATCGACGTAGCCGCGGCTTGCCGTGAAGCCAACGTCGATGATCCGCGATGGCATCACCTTCTCGAGCGACTACTCGATCCGAACCCCGACACACGTGCTACCGCCATCGGCCCCCTGCTCGCGACCGCAGGACCGAGCACCGACGACGGCCCACCGTCGAGTGATCGCCGTCGACAGGATCCGCCACAGCGGCGTGGCCGCCGAGCGAAGCGCAAAGTCAGAGCCCACGCCAACCGGCTCCCGTGGTTTCTTGCGCTCTTCGCCACAATGGGTCTGCTCATCGCCCGGATCGGCATCCTGCTCACTCTCCGCGTCGCGGTTCCCGTGGTCCTCACTCTTCTGTCAATCGCCTTCGGTCGATCCTGGCAGCGAGCCGCCCGCCGTGTTGGGCAGGCGGGACAACGAGCCAGCGACACCCTGAAGCGCGCCCAACGTGGAGTCAGCGGTCGGCCGACGAACACGGGCGAAGAGGCCGAGCGCGCTGGAGCCGACGAGCGGGCCGGCCGCCGCAAGAGAGCCCGCCCCACCAAGAGGCGCCGCCGCAGAGAGAAAGAACAACATGATCGTACGCGCGGGGTCCGCGTGCACGAGGAGAAGCGTGATGCCAACTTGCGCATCGACGAGAGCGACGAAGACGAAAGTCTCGTCGAGCAACTCGACGAAGCCGTCGAGGAAGCGGTTGAAGCGGTGGATGAAATCTTCGGCGGGAAACGCCGAGGATGATCAGCCGAGGAGGCGCAGGGCCATCGCCGGCTCAATGCTCGCTTGAACGACGAGAGCGGCCGTGGCTTCACGAGAGCTTAACTCGCGCGCCGAAAACGCCTCCTGACGAACGTTGCCTAGCTCCCGACCCCGCGCGGTGGCTTGCTCGCGACTTGCAGTATGCTTTTCGGCGATCTGACTCAGCGTGTCGAATTTGATGTCAGCTCGGCCCTGATGATCCTGCGCGAAGGTCGCAACGATCCCCTGAAGCGCAGTCTCGGTGGCCGCCGCCGTCTCCTGAGCGTTCACGTCCAGAACCCCCACGCCCAAACTCTTGCTCGACACTGCCGCAAAATCGATTTTAAGCTCGTCACCGGTGGCCCCTTTCGTGCCTAGGTTCAAGTAGACAGGCGATTGAGCCAAGCTACCATCGAGCAGCGGGCGGCCCTCGTATTCCGTCGAGACACTGAGCCAATCGATTTCGACCTTGAGCTCGTCGAAGCGCGCGGTGAGGCGGTTGCGATCGTCTCCGACAACTGGAGCGTCCTTCGCCTCCTGGGCCACGCTCAGCATCTCCTCGAGCTTTTCGCGGATCGAGCTGTAGCCCTGGCGCGCGGTATCGACCATCGACAGCCCTCGATTCGTGTTGCGTAGCGCTGATGAGAGCGAGTGGGCATCGCGCTGCTCACGGCTACTTCGCAGCGAAATCTCTACTTGAACGCCACCTCGCTGCCGGCGGTTCTGGGCGAGAGAAAGGGCCTGCAGCAGTGCGTTTCCCTGGTTGGCTTCGCGCTCTTCGCCCGGCCGAAGTCCGCCGAGCGCGTGCGACGGCACCAGCCGATTGGGCCGCGTCGTGCTTCTCTCGCCGATCAAGTGGTTCGACAAGAACGATCGAGCATCTACGGTGTACGTCATGGTGATTCCCACTACCGTCCAGAGCTAGGCTCAACGGACGGGTTCGTTCGGGATTCATTCCCATCGAGGCAACACGCCTCATCACCGCGTATCTTACGCTGGATGTCTGCGATCCGTAGAACGACCCAAAGTCCTTGAACTTGAGCCCGCAGAACAATATTTTTTCGCCAAATCTAGCAACCAGCTGTTATCAAAGAGAAAACCTTATTCGACGAATGAGATTATTGTCGATGTCGACGAGCAAAATGCCATCCACGTCATAGGCCACGCCGTATTCGAGCAGCTGCCGACGAGTCGCGGCCGTGCTCAGCCGCGGGGCCTGCTCACCCGTCTTCACATCGACCACGAAGCGCTCGCCACCTCGGACGACGAGCAGGTCTGCTCGCAACTTCACCTCGAAGGTCTCGTCGTCACAATACAGGGTGTACTGAGCGGGCGGCTGGACCGCCTCGATCGTGTAGCCATGATCGCGCAACAAGATCTCCGCCTCGCGCTCGCCGGCTTGCGCGTGGCGGATGCGCCGGTGGATCTTCCGGCGACGGCGCACCTTCTGCCACCACCCGTGCAACAAGACGGACACGAGCAGCCCCGCCAACAGCAGGACCACAAACCAGAGGGTGGGCTCCGAAGCCACGTTGACACGATCGCATGGTGAGGCATAAGAAAGTCAACTTTCCCGATTCAACATGAGTTGTTACCTCGCCTACCACTGCATTCAGTGTGGCGCCGACCACGAGCCGGCCGCCATCGTGATGCGGTGCGCGAGCTGCGGCTTCGGCGCGCTCGACATCAAGCTCGACCTGAAGGCGGCTCAAGCGCATCTCGATCCCTTGGCCCTCGGCGACGATCCCTCGCTCTGGCGCTACGGCCCGCTGCTACCGGTCGACGTTCCGACGGGCCCCTCCTCGCCGCTCACCACGGTCGGTGGCACGCCCCTCTTCGCAGCGCCCAGAGCGAGCGAGCGACTCGGACTCGGTCCCATCTGGCTGAAGGATGACGGTCGGCTACCGAGCGGCTCACTCAAAGATCGGGCCAGCGCTGTCGTGGTCGCACGGGCCATCGAACTCGGTATCGATCGCGTGGCGACCGCTTCAACTGGAAATGCCGGCGTCGCGCTCGCCGCCATGGCCGGTGCCGCCGGCTTGCGGGCCTCGGTCTTCGTCCCCGCCAGTGCACCCGCCGCGAAGATCGCACAGCTCGGCATTTTCGGCGCAGAGCTGTTTCTGGTCGACGGCAACTACGACGACGCTTTTCGCTTGTGCGAACAGGCCTGCGAGACCTTGGGCTGGTACTCTCGCAACACCGGACGAAACCCGTTCACGGTCGAGGGCAAGAAGACCGTGAGCTACGAGATCTGCGAACAGCTCACCCGCGAAGCGGCTGATACGAAAAACGACGCGCCGTGGCGTGCTCCGGATCGGATCTTCGTATCGGTAGGCGATGGCAACATCATCACGGGCGTGCACAAAGGTCTGCGAGACCTGCTCGAACTCGGATGGATCGATCGCATGCCGAAATTGATGGGGGTGCAAGCCGACGGATCCGCGGCCATTGCACATGCCTTCGACGCCGGCACAGAGATCATCGAGCCGGTACGTGCGCAGACGCTCGCCGACAGCATCGCCGCCGATAACCCAAGTGACGGCTTGCGAGCTCTTCGCGCCGCCACCGAAACGGGTGGCCGTTATCTGAAAGTAAGCGACCAGGCCATCGTCGACGCCATCAGACAGCTGGGCCGCGACGCGGCCGTATTCGCCGAACCGGCCGCCGCCGCCGCCTACGCTGGCCTCGAGAAGTGGGCCGCCAGCGACAACAGCAACCCGGACGAAACGATCGTCGTTCTCATCACGGGCAACGGTCTCAAAGACGTGCCGGCAGCACAACGCGCCACCTGTGCTCCCGACGCCATCACCCCCACGCTCGCTGCCTTGCAAGAGCGTCTGCAACAAACGAAGGAAAGCGCATGATCGACTTGAGTATCAACCCGGAAGCCCTCGCCAAGGCGGTCACCCGCGCCCGCGAGCGGAACATCGTGATTCCGACCTTCAAGCAGATGGCCGATCCGAGCGCGATCCCCGCAGAGGTCCGAGCCAAGCTCGGGGGGGTGGGCCTGTGGGATGTCGATCCCATCAACCTCTTTCGCATCAACTGGCACAACGAGCCCAAAGAGACCGGCGGAGGCTACGGCGGAGTCAATTTCCTCGAGCTTCCCTCGTCCCTCACCGGAACGCCCGCGCGCGTCATCGGTGTCGTCGGCAAGTGGTTTCCGACCGGCGCACACAAAGTCGGTGCAGCCTTTGGTTGTTTGGCTCCCCGATTGGTCACCGGACAGTTCGACCCCTCCTCCCAAAAGGCCGTATGGCCATCGACCGGCAACTACTGTCGAGGGGGCGCTTATGACTCAGCCCTGCTCGGATGCGAGTCCATCGCCATTTTGCCCGAGGGAATGAGCCAAGAACGTTTCGACTGGCTGGAGACGATGGCCGGAGAGGTGATCAAGACTCCTGGCAGCGAGAGCAACGTGAAAGAGATTTTCGACAAGTGCTGGGAGCTGCGAAATAGCGGCCAGGATTTGGTCATCTTCAACCAGTTCGACGAGCTGGGAAACTACCTCTGGCACCACGAGATCACCGGCCGGGCGATGGCCGAAGTGCTCGAGCACGTCATGGGTCCATCCGATCGTTACCGAGGCTTGGCGGTCACCACCGGTTCGGCCGGCACGATCGCCAGCGGCGACTACCTGAAGAAGCTCTTTCCGACGAGCAAGATCGCAGCGAGCGAAGCCTTGCAATGTCCGACGCTGCTTCAAAACGGATTTGGTGCGCACCGGATCGAGGGGATCGGAGACAAGCACGTGCCCTGGATCCACAACGTCAAGAACACCGACCTCGTCATGGCCATCGACGACAACGCATCGATGGCCATCAGTCGCTTGTTCAACGAACCCGCCGGGAAGCGTTACCTCGCCGACCAGGGTATCGACGAATCGCTCATCGCTCAGCTCGATCTGCTCGGGATAAGCGGCGTGGCCAACATGCTCAGCGCGATCAAACTCGCGAAGTGGTACGAGCTGGACGAACATGACATCGTCCTCACGGTGTTCACCGATTCGATGGCCCTGTACGCCAGTCGCCTTCGCGAAATGAACGAAGAATTAGGACCGCTTTCGACTCAACAAGCCGCGGTCACACACGAGCGACACCTGCTCGGCACGAGCACCGATCACATGGACGAGCTCGACTACCCGTCACGACGGCGGGTGCACAATCTCAAGTACTTCACGTGGGTCGAGCAGCAGGGCAAGACCTTTGATGAGATCCAAGCGCAGTGGTACGACGAGGACTACTGGAATGGTGTGCCCGCATGCGCCGAGCAACTCGACGGCCTGATCGAAGAGTTCAACGCGCGCGTCGCAGCACAATGAGTTATCCTCTCTTCTGATGAACAAGCGACCACGTATCGATCTCGACGGGCTCACCCTTCACGCGACCGAAGGCCCGAGCGAAACCCTGGCCATCGTGCGGTATCGCACCGTCGAAGGCCTCGTGCTGGGGATGCCGGAGAGTGTGGATATCTTGATACCGTGGAGCGAAATTGATCGCGCTGATCTGTGCCTGCAAACGGGTCACATCACCGTCAACTTCAGCGACGCGTTCGTGAAAAAGACGAATTGGCTCGGCGGCAAGAACGAACTCGTGGGCCGCTGGATCGACCGGTTGACCCTCCGCCGCGAAGACGTCTTGAAGGCAAAATAACCTGCGAGCGCTTAGTCGAGTTCAGCCATGCGCTGCCAGAGCCGCTCGGCCGCTTCGGCGCTCGTGCGACGCAGATCGCTCGGCTCCACGCCAGTGGCAACTCCGTCTTTCACGACGAGACGCCCTCCGACGATAACGTGCCGCACGTGCCGGGCGCTGATCCCGAAAGCCAGGTGCCACGGGAGATTTCCGGCGTGCACGGGCGTCGGACTGTCGTAATCAAGAACCACGAAGTCGGCTGGGCATCCGGGATCCAAGCGGCCGAATCCGCGCTCGGGCTCCAAACCAAACGCCTCCGACATCAGGCGCCACCCACCCGCCAACCACGACCAAATGGTCTCGGCTGCAGCTTGGGCGTCGTGTTCGCGCAAGCGAAAGAAGGCCGCGTGTGCCTCGGCGAGAATGTCACCATTGATCCCATCGGTGCCAAGGGCCAGCTTCGCTCCGAAACCTCGTGCCTGATCGAGATAGCCAACATGGTTGTTCATGTTCGACCGCGGCTGGTGGGTCAACCACGCACCGCCGTCCCGCAGGCGCCCGATCTCGGCCTGACTCAAGTTCACGCCGTGCGCGATCACCGCACGCCCGTCGAGCACCCCGGCATCCGCCAGGCGGGCCGTCACATCCGCTGCCCCACGCTCACGCGCGTCCACTTGATCGTGGGCGTCTTCGGCCACGTGCAAATGGACCGCCGTGTTGTACCGCTTCGCCAACTCGGCAAGCTTGGTGAGATGTGGATCGGAGAGCGTAAACGGAGCGTGGCCTCCAACCATCGATCGCAATAGAGCGGTGTGCCCATGTCCCGCGAAGCGAGCGTTTTCGTCTAGACCAGCCTCGAACCCGGCATCGCCATGCCGATCGGTCGCCTCGTAACAGAGCACGGCGCGCGCGCCAGCTCGCGTAATCCCCGACGCCAATCGACCCAGACTTCCCTCGATGAAACACGGCGAAGCGTGGTGATCGACGATCCCGGTCACGCCATTTTTCAACGCATCCACCGCGCCTACCAGACCGCTCATCTCGATCAAGTCCCCGTCGAGCGCACGATCCAGACGCCACCAGATCTTCTCGAGCACCTCGACAAAACCCTGCGGCGCTGAGGCTGGGCCTGGCATCCCCCGAGCGAGCGCCGAGTACAGGTGATGATGTGCAATGACGAAGCCCGGTAGGACAAGGCAACCCTCAGCGTCCACTACCTTCACCGCCTCGAAGGTCCTGTCCGGATCGCCGCACACCACCCCGCCGTCGACCAGCAGGTCTTCCTGCAGAGCCTGGACGGGGTCCCCGTGAAACGCGCGACCGCCCCTGACCAAGAGGGCGTCCTCGATCATCTCCTGGTTCATTTCGATTTGGACCGAGCGGGTTTCTCGTAGTTGTCGCGCATGGGGAGCACGGTCCTCCGACGGCCGTCGAACTTGTAGAGTGCGCCAGCGACAGCAGGCGCCGTCGGCACCAGACCAATCTCGCCGACGCCGCGAGCACCGAAGGGGCCCATTGGCTCAGGCTCTTCGACCAAGATCACCTCGATTTCGGGAGTCTCGTGCGCCCTCAGTACGCCGATCTTTCGCATCGTCGCGTTCTTAGGGAAACCGCCCTCGAGCTGGAGTTCTTCGCTCAAGGCGTAGCCGAGTCCCATATGCACCGAGCCTTCGATTTGCCCTTCGCACAAGGTCGGGTTGATGGCCTTGCCGACGTCGTGGGCCGCCAGGAGCTTCTTCACTTTTCCGGTCTCCTCGTCGAGGATCGCCACCTGCGCAGCGAAACCAAAAGACAAGTGCGTGACCGGATCGTCGGCCTCGGTGCCGGGCTTGACCGTCCAGTCGCACAGGAACTCACCGCGGTACTTCCTGCCTTCGAGCTGACTCAGATCACCGCCCGCCGCTTCGAGATCGTTCTTGAGCTTCTTGCCCGCATCGATCACCGCATTGCCCACCAGCACCGTCGCACGTGAGGCTGTCGTCATGCCGCAATCGAGGTCGTCGTCGGTGCAGACCTCCACCTCGACCTCGCCGAGCGGGAGCCCCGTCGATTCACACATCATTTGAAGTGCGACCGTGTGCAGACCTTGACCCATCTCCGTCATTCCGTGACCCAAACGGATCTTGCCTCCGGCGAGCACGTCGATCCGCGCACGACCGACGTCGATCATGCCATTGCCGATCCCGACGTTCTTGATCCCGCAAGCGATCCCCGCAAACTTCGCGCCGTAGTACTGCTCTTTGACGGCTTCGAGCGTGCGGAGCAGCCCAGCGCAATTGCGTAGCTTCTGGCCCGGTCCGAAGCGCTCCCCCTCGCGCAGGAGATTGAGCTCACGCATCTCGAAGGGATCGAGTCCGACCTTCTCGCCTAGAGCATCGATGAGTTGCTCCAGCGCAAACGCCGCCTGGTTCACACCAAATCCACGCATCGCCCCGTTTGGTGGATTGTTCGTGTAGACGCAGTGACCTTCGACAGAAACGTTGGGCACCGCATAGGCGCCGCAGGCGTGACCCGCCGCCCGCTCGACGACCTTGGCCCCGACGCTCGCGTAGGCCCCGGTGTCAGCGATCATTTTCGTTCGGACGGCGGTGAGCTTACCTTTCTCGTCGCAAGCGACCTCGTAGTCCATCCAGATCGGGTGGCGCTTGGGATGAATGCGAATCGACTCGTCCCGACTCAAGGTCAGCTTCACCGGGTGACCACACTTTTGCGCGAGCAAGCATGTCTGCACCTGAATCGACAGGTCTTCCTTGCCGCCGAAAGCACCGCCGTTGCTCACGAGAGTCACGGTGATGTCCGTCTCGGCCAAGGCCAACGCTCGCCCAAGTTGACGTCGGTCGTCGTAGACGCCCTGCCCCTGCGAGAACACTTGCAGCTTGCCGGCATCCCGCGGCACCGCCATGCAAGCCTCCGGCTCCATGTAGAGGTGCTCGATCGTCTGCGTACGAAAACTCTCCTTCACGACGTGGGCGCTATTCGCGAACGCCTGAACCACGTCCCCGCGAGCATACTTCGTCGTGCTGAGAAGATTGCCCCGCGATGCGTGCACCTGCGGAGCGTCTTTCGCCATCGCTTGCATCGGGTCGGTGATCGGCTCGAGCACCTCGTATTCGATCTCGACGAGCTTGGCCGCCTCACGGGCGGTGTATCGATCGACGGCGGCCACGGCAGCCATCACGTCACCCACCATCGAGGTGGTCTCGCCTTCAGCCACGAAACTCGGCCAGTCCTGCTCGATGAGTCCGTAGCGTCGCGCTCCCACGACATCCGCGGCAGTCACGATCGCCACGACCCCGTCGAGAAGAAGCGCAGCCTTGGTGTCGATGCGCTTGACCACGGCGCGCGGGTGGTCGGCAAGCCTCACCGCACCATGGAGCATGCCCTGCGCCGTCATGTCCTCGACATACGGTTCATCGCCGAGGGCGTATTGACTGCCTTTGTAACGGGGCAAGCGCTTGCCGACTCCCGGCTCATCGACGCCCAACACCGGCAGCTCTGCCTCGCCGCGCTTGACCTTGGCGGCAAGCTCGATGGCATCGAGGATCTTCACATAACCGGTGCAGCGACACAGGTGCACACCAAGGGCCTTGCGAATTTCGTCCCGACTCGGATCGGGGTTCCGATCGAGCAGAGCCGAAGTGCGAGAAACAAATCCGGGGATGCAAAAGCCGCACTGGACGCCCCCAGTAGCAACGTAACAGCTCGCGATGAGGGTGCGCTCCGCCTCGCTGAGCCCCTCGTTGCTGACCACCGTTTTGCCCTCGACCTTGGTCGTCTTCATGGCGCAAGAAGTCACGCCCTGGCCGTTGACTTTGACCACACAACACCCGCACTGGCCCTGAGGGCTACAGCCGTCCTTCGGGCTGATCAGATCGAAGCGATCCCGCAAGGTCTGCAGCAAGGTCTCGCCCGGCCTCACCCGCGCCGACACGGATTGACCGTTTAGTTCGAAGGCGACGCTCTTGGTCGAAGCTGAAGCGGGCGCGACCGACGCGCTACTGACCGCTGCGCTCGTGGTGTCATCTCGTTCGGACCCGGGGACCTCACTCGTCGTCATCGTCTTCCTCGTACCCAGCTATTCCGGGGTGGAACACGCGGGCGCCAACGATCCAACTCGAACCATTGGCCATCCCGCATGAAAATGGCCTCCAACTGGGCGCAGGACAGTCACTTTGCCCGAAGCGCACGGCGCGATCAACCCGATGCGTGATAAGACCGAGAACAGAGGGCGGCCAGGGTCAGGGGCCGACGCCAGTGATGGGCTCACAGTTCGGCTTCGCTGTTGCGGTGCCGCCGATCCACGCCTCGAGGATCTTGTAGCCGGGATCGTCGGTCGAGGCGAACACGTCCCCCTCGCCGTAGATCGACGCCCCGTCGTGAATGTAACCTCCGCCGCGGGTGTCGAGCGGCTTGAGCAACAGCAAGGAGCGACCCGGATCGTCTGCGTTGGCAAACGCGCTCGCGTCGTCCTGGTTGGCTTGTCGTTCCTCTTCCGTGAGCGGATCGACGATCCAGCAGTAGAGATGCTTGGTCTGCTTGCATTCGATCGGCCCCTCGTAATCTCCAGGTGTCGCAGGCAGCGCGCAGCAACTCGGAAATTCCCCGCTCGCCTTGCCCTGCACACAGTTCTTCGGGGGGTCGGTCTCGCACGTGGGCTTTCGTGCGTAGTGCGCCGCTTTTGCGCTTTCGTGGTCTCGCAGGCGGTTGAGGGCGTAGACGGTCAGCGGGCGATTCTCGTCGCCGTGGCAGGGATAGAAAGCACAACGGGCGGCGAGCACCGGCTCGACCTGGCAGCGAAACACGTCCGCATCGAGACTCGGCGCAGTCCCGGTGGGGTCTTCCGAGGTGTCGTGCTCGCAGTTCATCGTTTCGCAGATCGCCGGCTGAGCAACCTCGTGGCAGCTCGCGACCAGAAGCGCTCCTCCGGCCATACCGATCGCGATGAGCGCGCCTCGACGCCGGCGACGCCTCCAACACACGGCAACACCGGCGAGCAGGAGCGCCCACAACCATGGGACGGGTCCCGGTCCCCAGCTGAGCTGGCAGCCGTGCGCCGAAGGGCTCTGAAACGCCGCATCCACGTCGACCTCAGCGAAGCCCTGGTCACAACCGGCGCTTCCCTCGCAGAAGCGCCAGCGTCCCACGAACACGTCGTCACCAAAGGGATCGACCTTGGCGTCAGGGCCCCCATTCGCAGCGTTGCCGTCCACCGCACCGAGGTGCAAACTCAGGCGCCCTTTGCTGGCCGCGGGAGAAGACCACGTTATCGTCCACTCGGTCTGGCCGCGGCCGCCATAGGCGCCGACGACGCCAGGGTCCCCCGCTGCGTCCAGCTCCGCCATCGTGTAGACGGCGAGCCGTTCTTCGGCGTCGGGCGGGAGCGTGTCGTAGCTGCCTTGCGGCGCTCCGGCATCGTCGACGAATTCCGCCACGAAGCCGTTCATGTCGTAGCCGTTGGGATTCTTCGTATCGCCCTTGTGCTCATCGGTCATCCGGAGCGTGATGCTGTAGAGGGTGCTGGGCTGGTAGACTCCCTGCGCGATGAGCTCAGCAGGTTGACTCGACAGGTCGACACCGATCCGCCCCTCCGAACCTACGTGGCACATCGTGCAATCGTAATTCTTGAATCGCGGAGACCCGGTGAAGTACATGAAATGGCCGCCCCCTTCACTCACCGGCTCGATGAAGCCTCGATGGTGATAGGCCTCGGCGACGGACGCATGGCCGAGCA
The DNA here is from genome assembly GCA_029941785.1 of Polyangiaceae bacterium. GTDB lineage: Bacteria > Myxococcota_A > Polyangia > Polyangiales > Polyangiaceae > JAPYTK01. The sequence goes on from JAPYTK010000046.1 coordinate 27,613, forward strand.
CGATGCTCGCCAGCACGAAAAAAACCACGAGGGGCGGACCAACGATGCGCCGACTCATGGCCCCACCTCCATCGTCGGAGCGCAGTTCGGCTCAGCGGTGGCCCCACCAATCCAAGCCGCGATCTGCTGGTAGCCAACATCATCCACGGTCGTAAACACATCGCGCCCTTGGTAGAGCCGCTTGCCGACGTGGTAAAAACCGCCCGCCTCGACGTCGAGCGGTTTCGAGAGCAGCCACGCACCGTCGAGGCGCTCGTCCTGAGCAAAGGCCCGGCTCATGTCAAAGTTGCGCGCCATCTCTTCGACAGTGAGCGGCGTCGCAAGATCCGGGGATTCCGCCTCGAGGCGAAAACGATTCGGCGCGTACACCACGAAGGGGCGCTGCTCGCTGCCATGGCAAGGATAAAAACCACAGCGGGCCATCAGTACCGGCTCGACCTGGCAGCGAAAGAACGGTTCATCGAGCGGGGGCAACGAGGATGTCGTGTCGACCGTTTGGCAGCCCGGTTGCGCCGCAATGAGCAAGACTCCCGACGCCACGAGAAAACCACGAATTCCCAAGCGGCCACCGCGACGACGGCGGACCGCGAATGCCGCCATGAACAGAAAGGCGAGCCACGCCATGTTGCGGCGCCGCGCCGGCGCGGCGAACACCAGGCTGCAGCTGCTGGCCGCCGGCGGGTTGTAGCTCCCGCCGGGATCGCCCGCGGGTCCCGATCCTGTGGATTGGCAGCTCGTCCCTTTCTCGCAAAGCCGCCAGGTGCCCATGAACACGTCGTCGGCGTAGGCACTGTTATCATGCGCCCCGACTTGGCCCACGCCACCCAAGTAAAACGTGATGGCGCCAGCCCCCGGCTCGGGCGCCTTGTACGCGAAGTACCAAGGATTCTTCACGGCCTGACCACCGACCACACCGTCTCCCGGCAAGCAGTCGGGATTCTGTGCGTCGCAGGTGCCGTTTGGCCTGCTGCTGCATGTCTGGCACGCGGCGAGATTGCTGCAGGTCAGCGGCTCGTTCGCATCGACCTTCTCGCATGTTGCCACTTGGGTACACAAGCCGTCCGACAATGTCGGCCCAAGCTGCTGACCGCAGATCGACGCTAGACCGCCGGCGGTCTCCCCCTTGCCCGCCAAGGAAACGTTGTCGTAGCTGCCGACCACCGCGTCATTGTCGTCGTTGACCTCGAGCATGAAATTCGACACCGCCTTGGGATCGTTGAACCGCTTCACCACGATCGTGTAGCTCTTGCCGGGCTCGTACTCGCCCGCGGCGAAAATATCCTCGGGCTCGCTACTCAAGGAAAAGAGTAGATCTCCGGGCGCGTCGACATGACACGTTCCGCAATCGTAACCCTTCCACCGAGGCGATCCGGTGTAGTACATGCGCGACCCGTGCCCCGAGTTGGCGTGGGCGGCAAAATGTGCTGGCGGATGAAAGGCCGAAGCCGCGCCCGAGAAGCCCAGCCCGAGCGCCAGCGCGGTCGCCGCTACCCACCACAGCAACCATCGGGCATGTTTTCGCTGGCCTACCATTTGAGTCCTACCCCCAAATCGGTCACGAGCGCCAAGCGGCTGTCGAGCAAGGAAAAGTCGATAAAGCGATAATAGATGGCGTCAGCCTTCACGTTGATCTCCCACATGCTGTTGTGCCAGCCGATCTTGGCCCCGCCGCCGACATCCCAGAAGGTGCCGAGTTCGCGATCCAGGCTCATGTACCGCATGGTCTGCGTATAGCTCTCCTGCCAAAACTCCGCCGCCGACTGGTAGTAGCCACGGACCCGCAAACGCGCGTCAAAGTGCCGCGAGAAGTCCATGCGCAGCGCAGCGGTCGCGGTATGGGACATCACCCCCCAGTCGTCACCGTAGAAGCGGTAGCTGCCGTCGAGGGCGAGCCCCTTGCGCAGGTGCCGCAAGGCATTGAGCGTGCCGGCGTGCCGCAATCGGGTCTCTGGGTGGCGCTCGAGCACCGAGGGGCCGGCGGCGATGCGCACGTAGCGATAGGGGCTCGACTGCCAGCCCTTGGCGAAGCTGAGCGTGTAGGCGGCGCCGAGCAGGGTTTTCTTGTCGAGGAGCTGCGTGACGCCGAGCTGGGTCGTGTGCGCGTCGAGGCGCTGCTCGAAGTTCGGATCCCCGCTGCGACCAACCTGGTTGTAGGAAAAACCGTAGCCGAAGCTCAGCGTGGTGTTCTTCTCGAAGAGCTCGAAGGAGCTCGTCAGCTGTGGGCTGTAGCTCGTCCAGTCATTCTCCGCCGAGCGGACGAAGGCGAGACCGAGATCCACGCCCTCGCTCACGACCATACCTGCACGCGCGCCAAACTCGACCCGCACTTCCTCGAAGCTCGACGTAGCCGCCGCCACGACGTCCACCGAGGCCGTGCTGATGATGTCGACCAATCCGTGCGCACCGAATCGGGCACCGCCCGGCAAGCCAAGCTCGGTTCCCACGTAGCTCGTGATGATCGTCGTCTCGTCGTCGTCGGTGTAGACGCTGCCCCGCGCGTCGACTTTTCCGCTCCCCGAGGCGAGTTCTTGTGCGCCGCAGGGAAAAGTGAAAAGCGAAGCCGCGCCGAAAAGCAAGGCCTCGACACACAGGCCGCCCATCACGAAGGCAAGCTGGCGCAACCTCTTCGAAGTGAGCGGAAGACAACTCATCAGTTGCAGCCGCAGCCCCCCCCGCTCACGCCCCCCCCGCCGATGGACCCCTCGCGATACTCGCTGACGTGACCGTCCATTTTCGTCTCGGTGGGATCGGGGTCGAGCCGCATCACCCGCGTGCTCATCAGCGAGCGTTCGTACACTTTCACCCGGACACAACCCCCGAGCACAACCGTGGCGCCAAGCGCGAGGA